>JAJQFT010000047.1 GCA_021200975.1 Bacillota bacterium
ACGACAGGAATCTTTTCTTATTTTCTCCCTACCCCAACTATTGACATAGAGCCTGATTCTGTAATGCCTGCGTTTATGGATTTTTTCGGAAATCGCCTGAAAACAAAGCGGCGCTCCCGGGGAAGTTTCTATGGACGATTCCTTCGCTATTTATCCGCCAGCAGGTCGCGGATTTCGGTGAGGAGCTTTTCCTCGGCGCTCGGAGCGGGCGGGGCGGGCGGCTCGGCAGCAGCCTCGGCCTCTTTCTTCTTGCCTGCCTCCGTGAGCCTGTTCAGCAGCCGGACAATCCAGAACACCACGAGCGCAAGGATGAAGAAGTTGATAATCGCGGAGATAAAATTGCCATAGTACAGGTAATTCTCAACAACGTTGCCCTCCTCGTCCAGCACCTCGGCGAACAGGCGCGGCAACGCGATCTTCATCTCGGCAAAGTCGATGCCGCCTAAGAAGATAGACACCAGTGGCATGATAATATCGTTCGTCAGGCTGGTCGTGATGGTGCTGAAGGCCGAGCCGATAATCACACCGACGGCCAGCGTCATGGCGTTGCCCTTAATGGCGAAATTCTTGAATTCCTCCCACCACGAGGGCTTTTTTACTTTGTTAGACATTGTAGATTTTCCTTTCGTATGTGAATTTTTTTACTTTTTCTCAATCACTTCCATGCCGCCGAGATACTTACGCAGCACCTCGGGGATGACCACGGAGCCGTCCGCGCGCTGGTTCTGCTCGACCATCGCGGGGAAGATCCGGGAGGTGGCCAGGCCGGAGCCATTGAGCGTGTGGACGAATTCAATTTTCCCATTTTCGCGGCGGAAACGGATGTTGCCGCGGCGCGCCTGATAGTCGCGCGCGTTCGATACGGAGGAAACCTCCTTATAGCCGTTCATCGAGGGAATGTTGATTTCAATATCGTAGGTGCGCGCCATAGAGGCCGAGCAGTCCCCCGCGGCGAGCTTGACGGTGCGGAAATGGAAGCCCAGCCCCTTCACGAGATTCTCGGCCTTGGTAACCAGCTCGTCGAAAGCGGCGTCGGAATCCTCGGGGCGGGTATACTGGAACATTTCGACCTTGTTGAACTGGTGGCCGCGCACCATGCCGCGCTCGTCCGCGCGGTGCGAGCCGGCCTCGCGCCGGAAGCAGGGGGTATAGGAGAAGAATTTTTTGGGCAGATCCTTCTCGGCGAGGATCTCATCGCGGTATACCGAGGCCAGCGCGGCCTCGGCGGTCGGGAGCATATAGTGGATGCGCTCGTCCGTCGGGTTGGCAATCTTGTATACCTCGTCGGCAAATTTCGGGAACTGCCCGGCAGTCTCGCCGCATTGGTACTCGAGCATGTGCGGCGGCAGGATGAATTCATAGCCATCGGCAACATGCGTATCAATAAAATAGTTGAGCAGCGCCCATTCCAGCCGCGCGCCCATACCGGTGTACATCCAGTAGCCGGAGCCGGCGAGCTTCGTGCCGCGCTCGTAATCGATCAGTCCCAAATCGGTGCAAAGGTCTACATGGTGCTTCGGCGGAAAATCAAAGCGGTGCGGCTCGCCGAAATAGCGCAGCGGCTCGTTATTTTCCTTGCCGCCGGGCTTCAAGTCCGGGTCGGGGAGGTTCGGAAGGCTCAGCATCGCGGTGCGGTACTCGGCGTTCACCGCGTCGAGCTTCTCCGCGTCCTCGGCGATGCCCTTCTTCAGCTCCGCCATCTCCGCGAAAATCGGCGCAACATCCTTGCCCGCCTTCTTCAGCGCCGGAATATCCTTGGAAACCTTGTTCTGCCGCGCCTTGCGCGATTCGGTATCGGCAATCAGCGCGCGGCGGCGCTCATCCAGCTCTAAAATGCGGTCGATGGTCGCGTCGCAATCGACCTCCTTTGCCCGCAGGCCGGCCTTGACTGCCTCGGGATTTTCCTTGATTTTCTTAATGTCCAGCATAGCTAACTCCTTGCTCCTCTTATTTTTTCATCAATCGGTCGAGAAGAACCTGCAGGTCCTCCTGCCCGTAGAATTCCAGCTCCACGCGCCCCTTGCGCTTGCCGCTCACGATTTTTACGCCGCGGCCAAGCTGCTTGCGCAGCCCCTTTTCGCATTCGCCGATGTAATCGACCTTCAGCGGCTCCTCGGCGGGTGGCTTCGGCTCGGCGCTCATATTTTTGCACAATAGCTCCGCCTGCCGCACGGAAAGCCCCAGCGCGGTGATTTTCTGCGCCGCGCTGATCTGCTTTTTCTCGCTCTTGAGGCTCAGCACCGCGCGGGCGTGCCCGGCGGAGAGCTTTCCCGCGCGCACCTGCTCCAATACCGGCGGGCATAGATTCAGCAGCCGCAGGGCGTTCGTGACCGCCGGGCGGGATTTCCCCACACGCGCGGCGGCCTCCTCCTGCGTGAGGCCATAGTCGTCAATCAGGCTCTGGTAGCCCAGCGCCTCCTCAACAGGGTTCAGGTCCTGCCGCTGCAAATTCTCAATCAGCGCCAGCTCGGTGGCCTTGCGGTCGTCCGCCTCCACCACCACGCAGGGAATCTCCGGCAGCTGCGCCATGCGCGCAGCCCGCCAGCGCCGTTCGCCCGCGATGATCTGGTAGTAGCCCGTGGGCATCTCCCGCACAGTCAGCGGCTGGATCACGCCATGCAGGCGAATGGAGGCCGCCAGATTTTCCAGCTCCTCATCATCAAAATCGCGCCGGGGCTGGTCGGGATTTGGCTCCACGCGGTGCAGCGGCAGCAGCCGGTAGGGGGTATCCGCCCCGGAATTGTCGTCAAATTCCCCGAGCAGCGCTCCCAGTCCCTTGCCCAATCCTTTTGCCATATTCTCACCTAGCTTTCTAATTGTCTGCGGATTTGCTCCGCGATTGTCCGGTAGGCAGCGCAGCCGCGGCCGGCCCTGTCATAGACCGTGATGGGCACGCCGTGGCTAGGCGCCTCGGCGAGGCGGACAGAGCGCGGGATCGCGCCGGAATAGACCTTGCCCGGAAAATGCCGCCGCACCTCCTGCGCGACTTGGTTTGAAAAATTCGTGCGTCCGTCAAACATCGTAAGCACAACGCCAAAAATTTCCAGCCTCGGGTTGATGCGCTTTTTCACCATGCGCAGGGTGTTCATCAGGTCACTCAGCCCCTCGAGCGCATAGTATTCGCACTGCACCGGCACGAGGATGCCATCCGCCGCCGCGAGCGCGTTGAGCGTGAGCAGCTCCAACGAGGGCGGGCAATCGATAAAAATCGCATCGTAACTTTCGCGCAGCCGCTCGAGCAGCACGCGCAGATAGCTGTGCGGCTGCGGCATCGTGACAAGCTCCACCGCCGCGCCTGCCAGATCTGCCGAGGAGGGAAGCACATCGCCGTAGGCGGTGTGGACGATGGCGTTGGAAGCCGTTTCCTCGCCGAGCAGGCAGTTATAGACGGTCTGCCTGCCCTTCTTGCGCGCAATTCCCATGCCGGAGGTGGCGTTTGCCTGCGGGTCAAAATCCACCAGCAGGATTTTCTTGCCCAGCGCGGTCAGGCTGGCGGTAACGTTCACGGCGGTCGTGGTCTTTCCCACGCCGCCCTTTTGATTGACCACTGCGATTATTTTACCCACAAAACCCCTCCTGAATCCAATAAAGGCGCGGCGCACGATCGTGTTTCACGTGAAACATTCGCCTATACGCCAACACCGCCCAAGGCGGCATAAATTGCCGGGAATCGGATGCACAGCCCGAGCAGCACGCCGAGCGCAGCGCAGGCGGCAATCGCAATGGCGAGAAAAATCGAAACCCACCGCAGCGAGCGACGGAGGTCACGGATCTGCTCGCGCTGGCTCTTGCGGCTGGGCTGGCTGCCTCGTTCCGGCCGCGAGCGCCGCGGCGGAATGTAAACCGGCGTATCGGGCGGGACGGGATCGCGCGCCATATCCTCCAGGCATTTGGGGCAGAAAACCCGCGCATCCTCCACCTCTGCGCCGCATCGCAGGCAGTTCATACGCCGCACCCCCTTTTTTCACCGTACCATTGTATAACAAAATCGGCAAAAGGTAAAGAGGAAATTTAGGAAAATTTCAAATTTTCTTTTCCACCTGCCATTTTGCCGCGCTTTACATTCCTGCCGCACTGTGCTATAATGCTCTTGCCGCCAAAGGCGGCTATCAAAGGAGGGATTCTTATGGACGAACAGCCGAAATACGATTGGCCCGCGCAAAACCGCGTTGCCTATCCCGCCGGGAAGGCGGAGCTGCGCCTGTGCGCCGCCATCCTGCTCGCCGCGATCATGCTTGCGGACTGTATGCTGTACGGCGGATTTGCCCTTGGTTTTGGCGTGTGCGCCGGGCTCATCCCGCTTCTGAGCTGGCTGTATCTGCTCCGCAAGGGCGGCAGACCTACGCTCTACAGTGCCGTCCTGCTGGGTTTGACGCTCCTCACCGCGCTCAGCTTTGCCCGCTCGGACGATGGCTTTGTGAAATTTGTAAGCTTCTGCTTCCTCACCGTTGGCGCGAATCTATGCCTGTGCCTCACCGCCGGGCAGAGCCGCTTCGCGCCAGGGCGCCTCGGGTCGCTTCTGGATGTGCCGGTCACCATCTTCGGCAAGGGATTTGGCTGCCTCGACCGCGCGGCGCGCGGACTTCGCGACCGCTCGCGGCAGTTCACCGGCAAGGGGCTGCGCCGCCTTTCCGTGCTCGCGGGGCTGGTGCTGGCGGTGCCGCTCGTGGCTGTCATCGTGGCGCTTCTGGTGCGCGCGGACGCGGCCTTTGAAGGACTGCTTACAAAAATGCCGCAGTTTTCCCCGGTCGAGCCGATTGCCGCCGTCCTGCTGGGGCTGATTCTGGGAATCGTGCTCTACACCCGCGCCACGGCGCTGGCGCATGAGGAAAAGCCGCGCCCCGCCGAACCAAAAACGCATACCGGCAATCCCGTGATGGCGGCGACGCTGCTGGCCGTAATCTGCCTGATTTATGCGCTTTACCTGCTGAGCCAGCTGGCCTACGTTTTTGGCGGCTTCCTGCGCCTGCTGCCGGAGAATTACACGCTTGCCGAGTATGCCCGCCGGGGATTTTTTGAAATGACGGCGCTCAGCGCCATCAATCTCGGCCTGATTGCCCTCTCCACCGCGTTCACGAGCCGCGAAAGCAACCGCCCTGTGCGGCTGATGTGCCTGTTCATCGCGGTGGTGACGCTGCTGTTCGTCGGCAGCGCGAGCGCGAAAATGCTGCTCTACATCCGCGGCTTTGGCATGAGCCGCCTGCGGGTGCTGACGGAGGTGATTATCGTCTTCTTCGGCATCGCCACGGTATGCGTGAGCATCTGGATTCTCGCGCCAAAATTTCCTTATATGAAGGCGCTGGTCGTTTCGGGGATGCTGCTGTGCGCGCTGACGGCGTGGGTGGACGTGGACACGGTGGTTGCGCGCTACAATGTGGAGGCCCACCAGTCCGGCGCACTCAGCGAGGTGGATGTGGCGTATCTGGCCTCGCTCAGCGCCGGGGCGATTCCCGCGCTGGGCGAGCTGACAGCCGATAGCGATTGGCTCGTCGCCGAGCAGGCGAAGCAGGCGCTGGCAGATTACAGCCTGCCGAGCCGCAGCGAATGGGATCTGCGCGGCTGGACATCCACCTACGCCGCCGCGCGGGAAATTCTGGAGCAATACCAGTAAGCATTCCCCCGGCACGCAGACATAAATTCCCCTCCGGCGGCATAGGCTCGCCCGGAGGGGATACTTTATGCGAAAAAGGGACGTTTGGGTAATCGTGGGGATTGCCTGTATGGCAGCGGTGCTGAGCGTGCAGATCCTTCTGTCGGACGCGGTGGAGGCCGGCTCGTGGGGGCTGAGCTTCCGCACTGAGGGGGAAGCGCCGGTCGGCCCGGCGAGCGCAGCGCAGCTCGCGCAGTACGATGCCGCCTATCTAGGCGACACCGGTGAAAAGGTCATCTACCTGACCTTCGACGCGGGCTATGAGAACGGCTGTACGGCCAAAATTCTGGACATTTTGCAGGCACACAACGCGCCCGCAGCCTTCTTTCTCGTGGGGAATTACATCGAGCAGAATTCCGACCTCGTGCGCCGCATGGTCGCCGAGGGGCATACCGTCGGCAACCACACCATGCACCACTACGACATGAGCAAAATTTCAGACATAGAGAGCTTCACGGCGGAGCTGACCGCGCTCGAGGCGCTCTATACCGAGGTCACCGGCGAGCAGATGGAGAAGTATTACCGGCCGCCGCAGGGCATTTATAGCCAAGAAAACCTGGAAATGGCGCAGAGCCTCGGCTATCGGACGGTATTTTGGAGTCTGGCCTACGTGGATTGGAAAAACGACGACCAGCCCACCCGCGAGGAGGCGCTCGCCAAGCTCCTGCCGCGAATTCATAACGGCGCGGTGCTGCTGCTGCATTCCACCAGCCAGACCAACGCGGAAATTCTCGACGAGCTGCTGAGCGAGTATGAGGCGCTCGGCTACCGCTTCGCGCCGATTTCGGAGCTGTTTGGTTAGGAAAATTACTTTGCCAGAACCGTCCGCCCTGCAAGGACATTTCGATAGTCCTCGAGGTTTCGCTTGAGCAGCTCGGGCGTATCGAGCTCGTAGGGACAGCGGGATTTGCAGCGGCCGCAGCCGAGGCAGGTATCGATTTTTTCCATCTCAGCGCGCCAGTATTCCGTCGTCCATGCGGCGGTGGGGGCGCGGCGGAGCATCAGGCTCATGCGCGCGCATTGGTTGATTTGGATTCCCTGCGGGCAGGGCATACAGTAGCCGCAGCTGCGGCAGAAGTCGCCGGATAATTCCAGCCTTTCCTTCTCGATAAAAGCAGCAAACTCGCTGTCCATCGTGGGCGTACAATCCATGTAAGATAGCCACTCGTCCAGCTCTGATTCGCGCTGAATGCCCCAGATGGGCATCACGTTGTCAAATTGGCCGATATAGGCATAGGCGGCGCGGGAATTGGAAATCAGGCCGCCCGCCAGCCCCTTCATCGCGATAAAGCCGACGTTATGCTCCGCGCAAAGTGCCACGAGCGCACGCTCGCGGTCGGTCGCCAGATAGCTAAACGGGAATTGCAGCGTCTCGTACAGCCCGGATTTCACGGCCTCCTCCGCCACGTCGATCTTGTGCGCGGTGATGCCGATATGCCGCACCACGCCCGCGCGCCGCAGCGCGAGCATCGCCTCGTACATTCCGGTGCCATCCCCGGGGGCATAGACCTGCCCGGCGCAATGGAACTGGTAGAGGTCCAAATAGTCGGTTTTGAGGTTCTTCAGGCTGATTTCGAGCTGGCTGTGCAGCTCATCCGGGGTTTTTGCGCCGGTTTTCGTCGCGATGAAAATCGATTTTCGCACATCCGAAAGCGCGAGGCCAAGCTTCTGCTCGCTGTCAGAGTAGGCGCGGGCGGTGTCGAAGAAGCGCATCCCGCCCTCGTAGGCGCGGCGCAGGATGCGCACGGCCGTCGGCATATCGTCGCGCTGGATGGGCAGCGCGCCGAAGCCGTTCTGCGGCGCAGCGATGCCGGTTTTTCCTAAAATGACCGTTCTCAAAAAAATTCCTCCCGTCAATTTTTTTGCGCCAGAAGCGCGGGCAGCACCCAGTCCGGGGTGAAAAGGTCGCCGCGCCCAATGCCAAGGCGGATATAGGGCTTGTTGCCGCCGTGGTAATCCGAGCCGCCGCTGGGCACCAGATTGTGCCGCACGGCGGTTTCGAGCGCGAGCGCGGTGGTTTCGCGGGAATACTCGCTGTAAAAGGCCTCCATGCCTGCCAGCCCAGCCTCGCAGGCCGCCGGAAGCAGCTCCAAAAGCTGCTCCTGCGAAAGATTCAGGTAAGGGTGCGCCAGCACCGGCACAGCGTGCAGCGAGCGGGTGAAGGCAATCATGTCGATGGTCTGCGGCCGCGGCGCGGGAAAATAGAAGCCCCGCCCCTCGTCGAGCAGGCGGCGGAAGGCCGCCGTTCGGTCGGGTACATAGCCCTTGCGCGCCAGCAGCGTCGCAAAATGCGCGCGGTTTACATAATTTCCTCCTGCCAGCGCCGCAGCCTCGTCGTAAGGCACGTCGTAGCCCGCTGCGCACAGCCGCTCGGCCAGCTCGCGGTTGGATTGCTCCTTGCTGCGGCGAAGCGACTCCATCGCGCCGCAAATGGCCGGAAAGCTCGCCTCGTCCAGAAACAGCCCCAGCAGGTGCAGCTCCGTGCCGCGCCATTCGGTAGAAAATTCCACGCCCGCGACGGCAGTCAGCCCGATTTTCCCGCTTTCGGTCAAAAATTCCGGCAGGGCGTCTACGTTGTTATGGTCGGTCAGGGCGATGGCGCCCAGCCCGGCCGCACGAGCCGCGCGCGCAAGCGCGGCGGGAGAATCCGTCCCATCCGAGGCGGTGGAGTGGGTATGCAGGTCAATCATGGATTTCTCTCCCCCGAAAGGCTCTAAAATTTTTTGCTCTGCGCGACGGCAAGCGCGTCGCAGCGGTTGTTTTTCTCGTTCTCGGCGTGTCCCTTTACCCAGTGGCAATGGATTTCGTGCTGCTCGGCAAGCCGGAGCAGCTCCTCCCACAGGTCGGGGTTGAGGGCTTTCTGCCGGTCTGCCTTGACCCAGCCGCGCGCGCGCCAGCCCTTCGCCCAGCCCTTCGCCAGGGCGTCAATCACATATTTGCTGTCACTGAACAGCTCCACAATGCACGGCCGCTTCAGCGCGCGCAGCCCGGAAATCACGGCGGTCAGCTCCATGCGGTTGTTGGTGGTGCTGGCCTCACCGCCGGATAGCTCCTTTTCCACCCCGTCGCATTCCAGAATCGCGCCCCAGCCGCCGGGGCCGGGATTGCCGGAGCAGGCGCCGTCGGTATAAAGGTTCACGGTTTTCACTCGGCGGCTTCCTCGCTCTCGACGCGCTCCATGCTCACCAGCGCGTTGCCCTCGCCGATGCGCATCACCCGCACGCCCTGCACACTGCGCTGATAGACGTTCACCGAGGCGGCCGGGATGCGGATAATCACGCCGGAATTGTCGATGAGCATCACATCGTCGTCCTCGCCGACGACGCGGCAGCCGGCGACATAGCCGGTTTTTTCGGTGATATTGTAGTTTTTCAGGCCCTTGCCGCCGCGGCTCTGCGGGATTTTCTCCCCCTGCGCGCCGGTGCGGAGGTATTCGCTCAGCTCGGTGCGCTTGCCGTAGCCATTTTCGGTGACGGTCAGCAGCGTCTTGCCCGCTTCCCAGCGCTCCGCGCCGATGACATAGTCGCCCTCGGCCAAATCGATGCCCTTAACGCCCATCGCGTCGCGCCCCATTGGGCGGATGTCGCTCTCGTTGAAGCAAATCGCCATGCCGCCGCGGGTAGCGAGCAGGATCCGGTCGTTCCCCTTGCAGCGCAGGACGTTCACGAGCTGGTCACCCTCGTCGAGCGTGATGGCGCGGATTCCGGTCTTGCGGCTGGTATTGAGCGAGAGGAAGGGCATCCGCTTGACCGTGCCGTTCCTCGTGGCCATCACGAGGTACTCCTCGTCGTCAAATTCGCGGGTGGTCACCATGGCGGTGATGCTCTCGCCGGGTAGCAGCGGCAGCACATTCACGGCCGCCGTGCCGCGCGCGGTGCGCCCGGCCTCGGGAATCTGGTAGCCCTTGCGGTGGTGCACCCGTCCCATGTCGGTGAAGAAAAGCATGTGATCGTGTGTCGAGGCAATGTTCAGGCTGCGCACATAGTCCTCCTGCTTGAGGTTCTGCGCGTTCACGCCGCGCCCGCCGCGGCTCTGGGTGCGGTAGGTGTCGATGGGCATCCGCTTGATATAGCCCTGATGGCTGAGGGTGAAGCAGCAGCTCTCCTCCTCAATCAGATCCTCAACGTCTATCTCGTCCTCCACGTCCTGAATCTCGGTCTTGCGCTTGTCGCCGAATTTGTCGCGAATCTCCACCAGCTCGTCGCGCAGCACGCTCTGCAGCTTGCTTCTGTCGGCGAGCAGCGCGTTGTAGTAGTCGATTTTCTCCTCCAGCTCGTGGTATTCCGTCTCAAGCTTCTCGCGGTTCAGCCCCTGCAGGGAAATCAGCCGCATATCGCAGATGGCCTGCGCCTGCACATCGTCGAGCGCGAAGCGATTCATCAGGTTCTGCTTGGCATTGTCGTAGGATGTGCGGATGATTTTTACAACCTCTTCGATATTGTCCTGCGCAATCAGCAGCCCCTCGAGCAGATGGGCGCGCTCGCGCGCCTTATTCAGGTCGAACTGCGTGCGCCGCGTGAGCACATCCATCTGGAAGTCCAGATATTCGTCGAGGATTTGCCGCAGCGACAGAATTTTCGGCTGCTTCTGGTTGTCCACCAGCGCGAGCAGGATGACGGAGAAATTGCTTTGCAGGGAGGTCTGGTTAAATAGATTGTTGAGCACCACCTGCGCGTTCGCGTCCTTTTTCAGCTCGATGACCATGCGCATGCCGTTGCGGTCGGTTTCGTCGCGCAGGTCGGAGATGCCCTCCAGCCGCTTATCCTTCACCTGGTCGGCAATCGTCTTGATGAGCTGGCGCTTATTGACCTGATAGGGCAGCTCGGTCACGATAATCCGCTGGCGGCCGCTGCCGAATTCCTCAAATTCCGTCCGCGCGCGCACCACGATCTTGCCGCGCCCGGTGGCGTAGGCGGCGCGGATGCCGCTGCGCCCCATGATGATGCCGCCGGTGGGGAAATCCGGCCCCGTTATCTGCTCCATGAGGTCGGCCAGGCTGCACTCGGGGTCGTCCAGCACGCACAGGCAGGCGTTGATCACCTCCGTCAGATTGTGCGGCGGGATATTGGTCGCCATGCCCACGGCGATGCCGGAGGAGCCGTTGACGAGCAGATTGGGAAAGCGGCTCGGCAGCACCCGCGGCTCTTTGCGGGTTTCGTCGAAATTCGGGTCCCAGTCCACGGTCTGCTTGTCGATGTCGCGGAGCATTTCGTTGCAGATTTTGCTCATCCGCGCCTCGGTGTAGCGGTAGGCCGCGGGGGGATCGCCGTCGACGGAGCCGAAGTTGCCGTGTCCGTCTACCAGCATATAGCGCATGGAGAAATCCTGCGCCAGCCGCACCATCGCGCTGTAAACCGATGCGTCGCCGTGCGGATGGTATTTGCCGAGCACGTCACCGACGCAGGTGGCGGATTTGCGGAAGGGCTTGTCCGAGGTCAGACCGTCCTCGTAGAGCGTATAGAGGATGCGGCGGTGCACGGGCTTCAGCCCGTCGCGCACATCCGGCAGTGCCCGGCTGACGATAACCGACATAGCGTATTCAATGTAGGATTTTTCCATCTCCTCCACCAGGTGCGATTCGGTAATCACCTGGTCGGGGAAAGCGATGTCTTCGGGTTTATAGCTTCGATTATGTGCCAAAATTGGCCACCTCCATGATGAAAATG
The DNA here is from genome assembly GCA_021200975.1 of Bacillota bacterium. GTDB lineage: Bacteria > Bacillota > Clostridia > Oscillospirales > Oscillospiraceae > Faecousia. The sequence goes on from JAJQFT010000047.1 coordinate 11,317, forward strand.
GAATATTCGCGGAAATTCAGGATTTTCGCAGGCAAATCGGCAGGTCGCCGCAGGTGATTTGCCTCCGATCTGCCCTTAAATATCGATATTCAGGGCATACTTGGCGTTCTTTTCAATCCATTCCTTTCTGGGCTCTACCTGCTCGCCCATGAGGACGGTGAAAACCTCGTCCGCGCGGATTGCGTCATCGATTGTGATGCGCCGCAGCGTCCGCTTCTCGGGGTCCATCGTCGTTTCCCATAGCTCGTGCGGGTCCATCTCGCCCAGACCCTTGTAGCGCGCGATATCGACCTTGGTATTGGGGTTTCCGCCGCGCAGCTCGGCCGAAACCACGTCCCGCTGCGCCTCGGAGTAGGCCACGCGGGTCGTCTTGCCGCGGGTGAGCTTAAATAGCGGCGGCACGGCGGAGTAGACATAGCCCTGCTCAATCAGCGGGCGCATATAACGGAAGAAGAAGGTCAGCAGCAGCGTGCGGATATGCGCGCCGTCCACGTCGGCATCGGCCATAATGATAACCTTGTGATAGCGCAGCTTGTTGATATCGAATTCCTCGCCAATGCCCGCGCCGAGCGCGACAATCAGCGGATAAAGCTTATCGTTGCCGTAAATCTTGTCGGCACGCGCTTTCTCGACGTTCAGCATCTTGCCCCACATGGCGAGAATGGCCTGAAAGCGCGAGTCGCGCCCCTGAATCGCCGAGCCGGCCGCGGAGTCGCCCTCCACGATGTAGATTTCGCACAGCCCGGGGTCGCGCTCGTTGCAGTCCTGCAGCTTGTCCGGCATCTGGCCGGACTCCAGCCCGGTCTTGCGGCGGATGGAGTCGCGCGCCTTGCGCGCGGCCTCGCGGGCGCGGTTGGCCATCATCGCCTTCTCGAGGATTTGCTTGGCCACCTGCGGATTTTCCTCGAAATAGGTCGTGAGCTGGTCGTTTACGATCTGATCCACGAGCGTGCGGATATAGGCGTTGCCCAGCTTGGCCTTCGTCTGCCCCTCAAACTGCGCGTCCGTGAGCTTTACGGAGATGATCGCGGTAATTCCCTCGCGGCAATCCTCGCCGCTTACCTTGTCCTCGCCCTTGATGGCGCCGGTTTTTATACCGTAGGCGTTCAGCGCGCGGGTGAGCGCGGTCTTGAAGCCGGTTTCGTGCATACCGCCCTCGGGCGTGTTCACGTCGTTGGCAAAGGAGAGCAGAAATTCGTTGTAGCCGTCGTTGTACTGCATCGCGATCTCCGCAGAGGCGTCGCCCTTCGCGCCGTGCATATAGATTACCTCGTGCAGCGGCGTTTTGTTGCGGTTGCACCAGCTCGCGAATTCGCGGATACCGCCCTCGTAGCACAGCGAGTCGGAGATTTCCTCCTCCCCGCGCCGGTCGGTGATAGTAATTGCCAGCCCGGCGTTGAGGAAGGCCTCCTCGCGCATCCGGGTGTGCAGGGTTTCGTAGTCGTAAACGCAGGTGTCGAACATCTCGGGGTCGGGCTGGAAGGTCACCTCCGTGCCGGTCCTGTCGGTCGTGCCGACGATGGTCATTTCCTGCGTGATTTCGCCGCGCGCGAAGCGCATCTGGTAAATCTGCCCGTTTTTATGCACCCGCACCTGCATCCACTCGGAGAGCGCGTTCACCACGCTCGCGCCCACGCCGTGCAGGCCGCCGGAAACCTTGTAGCCCCCGCCGCCGAATTTTCCGCCCGCGTGCAGCACGGTGTAGACCACCTCGAGCGCGGGGCGTCCGGTCTGCGGCTGGATGTCCACGGGGATGCCGCGGCCGTCGTCGGTGACGGTGATGGAGTCGCCGGGGTTAATCGTCACGCTGATGTGCTTGCAGTAGCCCGCAAGCGCCTCGTCGATGGCGTTGTCCACAATTTCATATACGAGATGGTGCAGGCCCGATGCGCTTGTGGAGCCGATATACATGCCCGGCCGCTTGCGCACAGCCTCCAGCCCCTCGAGCACCTGAATCTGCTCGGCGCCGTATTCCTGCGTTACCTTGGTAATTTCATCCGACATATTCCTACTCCTGTTCCAATAGTACGTTTCCGGCGGAAATCTCAAATTTTCGCCCGGATTTTGTTATTTTATCCGTCTTGCAGCAGGTAATAAAGACCTGCCCGGCGGTAATCTGGTTCAGCACAAAATCCTGCCGCCCGGCATCCAGCTCGGAGAGCACGTCGTCGAGCAGCAGTACCGGCATTTCGCCCAGCTCGCGCTGCTGCAAATCGCGCTGCGCGAGCTTCAGGGAGATTGCCGCCGTGCGGATCTGCCCCTGCGAGCCGTAGGTTTTCAAATCTAAATCCGATAAGAACACGGAAAAATCGTCCTTGTGTGGCCCGGTCAGGCACTGCATACTCTCCAGCTCCGCGCGCGCGTGGCTTTCCAGATGCTCGCGCAGCTGCTCGCGCAGGGTGCCGATTGGCGCAAAGGGATTCGGCACGGTGGAAACCGTGCGGTATTGCAGCCGAAATTCCTCTTTTCCGCCGGAAAATTGGCAGTGATAGCCCTGCGCCAGCTCGCCCAGCCCCGCGAAAAAGCGCGCGCGGTAGGCGATAATGGTAGCGCCTACGGTCACGAGCCGCTCGTTAAATTCCGGTAGGACCTCCAAAAGCGCGGGATTTTCCTCTTTGTCCTTGAGAATCCGGCTTTTTTGCTCCAAAATGCGGTTGTATTCCGCCAGCGCGGCGTCGTAATTCGGCCGCAGCTGGCAGATGGCCATGTCCGCCATCCGCCGCCGCCCGGCGGCGCCCGCCTTGAGAATCAGCAGATCCTCCGGGCAGAACAGCACCGTGCTCAGCACGCCCGCAAGCTCCCCGAAGCTCCGCTTTTTCGCCCCGTTGCGGTAGAGCAGCCGCCTGCCTTGCGTGAGCACCATGCGCAGCGTCTGCTCACGCTCCTGCGAGTAGACGCGCGCGTGCAGCTCGGCCGCCTCCGCGCCGAAGCGCAGAAGCTCGCTGCTCCTCTGCGCCCGGAAGCTGCGGCCGCAGCTGAGGTAGGAGATTGCCTCGAGCAGGTTGGTCTTTCCCTGCGCGTTCTCGCCCGCAATCAGGTTCACGCCGGGGTCGAATTGCAGCGACAGGCCGGCGTAATTGCGAAAATTTTGCAGCTGCAGCTCAATGACGTTCATGGATGCAGATGCGATATTCCCGGTTTTCAAAGGTGAAGCAGTCGCCGGGGTAGAGCTTCTTGCCCCGCATGGGGCAGATCTCGCCGTTGACCGCCACGAGCCCATCCCCGATTGCGGCCTTGGCCATGCCACCCGAGGGGACGAGATTGGCCAGCTTCATCGCGGCCTCCAGCTTGATATATTCGGTGGCAATCACGACCGGCGTGTAGCCCTCGATTTTGTGGACGCTTACTTTCATACAAAACCTCGAAGTTAATTTTTGATTCTCACGGGCAGCACCATGTAGGCAAAGTCATACTTTTCGTCGATGGGCGTCATCACGATGGGGCTCAGCCCATTGGTAAGCTGCAGCGTTACCTCTTCGCTCGGAATCACGCGCAGCGCCTCGGCCAGATAGCGCACGTTGAAACCGATTTCCAGATCCTTGCCGTCCCCGGCGAAGGCGCAGCGGTCCTCCGCCTCGCCGATGGTGGTGACCGTGCGCATTTCCAGCTCCTGATTACCGAATACGCAGCGCACGGGGCTCTTGTACTTCTCGCTCACCACCAGCCCCACGCGCTCGATGGAGCGGGAAAGGTCGCCTACATTTACGGCAAGCTGGATGGGGCAGTCGGTCGGCACCACCTTGCGCCAGTCGAGGAATTCGCCCTCGAGCAGGCGGCAGGTCAGCGTTGCGTTGCCGATGTGGAATAGGATGTGCTTCGGCCCTAGCAGGAAGGAGGCGGGCTCCTCGCTTTCCGGGGCGAGAATCTTCTCCACCTCCTTGAGCGAGGCAGCGGGCACGACGAAGTTCATCTCCCGCCCGAGCGGCTCGGCCGGGTGCCAGCTGCGCCGCGCCAGACGGAAGCCGTCCACCGCCACGGCGGCGATGCCGCTGTCGCTCACCTCAAATTTCACGCCCGTGTGGATTGGCCGCCCACGGTTCTCGGATACGGCGAAAATCGTGCCGGAAATGAGGTTGCGCAGCTCCTGCTGGGGAATCTCCACCTTTCGCCCGGCGTTCACATCGGGCAGCTCGGGGTAATCCTCCGCGGTTTCGGCGCTGATTGTAAAGCCGGCGTAGCCGCTGCGGATGCTCACGCGGTAGTTGGCGTCCACCGCGACCGTCACCGGCCCCTCGGGCAGGCGGCGCACAATGTCGCCAAACAGCCGTGCCGGCAGGATGCAGGCGCCCGATTCGGTCACCTCGGCATCAATTTCGCAGGAGATGGCGGTTTCCATGTTGTAGCCGGTCAGCTCTAGGTTCATCCCTGCCTTGCACAGGATGCCCTCCAGAACCGAGAGGCTGCTCTTGACCGCGACGGCCCGGCTTGCCGTGTTGAGCGCGCCGACAAGGAGATTTTTTTCACAGGTAAAACGCATAGCTATTTTCCTTTCTGTATATCTAAGTAAATCTATATATAACGAAAGAATTTAGGAAGTAATAGGAGCCGTAGAGAAAACTTATGTGGAAAACCCGAAATTTCCCTACAGCCGCAGGGATTTTTTCTCCACAGGAGGCGAGGCGGCTTTCCTCCGGATTTCCACAGCCGTTTTTGACGCGCCGAATCGCCGCGGTTTTCCACAGCTTGAGTTTTCCTTTTCCACAGCCAAGCTGTGGAAATTTCCGCGCCCGCCTACAGGCAGGAATTGATGTTTGCCGTGATGTCGCGCACCGCGTCCTGCAGGGCCTTGTCCCCGCTTTTCAGGCGGCCGGAAATTTTATTAATGGCGTACAGCACCGTGGAGTGATCGCGCGCAAATTCCGCGCCGATATCCGGCAGGCTCAGGTTCGTAAGCTGGCGAATCAGGTACATGGCCACCTGCCGCGCCTCGGCCGTGCCCTTGTTTTTCAGGGTCGAGCGCAGCACGCTCTCGTCGATGCCGTAGAATTTGCTGACTTGGCTGATGATTAGGCTGGGGGTAGGCACGGTGCTGCCGTCCTCGGCCTTAAACATATCGTTGATGGCGCGCGAAACGTTCGGCAGGTCGAGCGGCATATTGTCCAGCTCCTGATAGGCGAGGATTTTCTTCACCGTGCCCTCGATTGCCCGCACGTTGTTGGTGATATTCACGGCGATGAAGTTGCAGACCTCGTCGCTCAGCTCCATGCCCAGCCCCTTGGCCTTGTTGCGCAGGATGGCCACGCGCGTCTCGTAGTCCGGCGGCTGAATATCCGCCATCAGCCCCCACTCAAAGCGGGTGCGCAGGCGATCCTCCAGCGTGAGCATATCGCTGGGCTTGCGGTCGGAGGTCATCACGATTTGCTTGTGCTCCTCGTAGAGCTTGTTGAAGGTGTGGAAGAACTCCTCCTGCGTGCTCTCCTTGCCGGCGATGAACTGGATGTCGTCAATCAGGAATAGGTCGGCTTCGCGGTATTTGCTGCGAAATTCCACATTTTTGCCGCTCTGGATGGCGGCAATCAGCTCGTTTGTAAATTGGTCGCCCTTGATGTAGACGATGTTGGCCTCAGGATTCTTTTTGCGGATGGCGTTGGCGATGGCGTACAGCAGGTGCGTCTTGCCCACGCCCGCAGGGCCGTAGATGAACAGCGGATTGTAGGCCTCGCCGGGGTGGTTGGAAACGGCGAGCGCCGCCCCGTGGGCGAACCGGTTGGAGGGGCCTACGACGAAATTCTCAAAGGAAAACTGGGGGTTAAAATCCATGGCGGTCGGCTCCTTGCCCTTGGAGCGGTAGGCCTCCAGCTCCTCGTCGCTGAGCACGACCAGCTTCGCGTCAGATTGAAAAACATCCTTCAGGGCGTCCTCTATATAGCCCTTACAGCGGCGCATGATGATTTCACGGCGAAATTCGCTCGAGGAGTGGATAATCAGCTTCTCCTCGGTCAGCTCTACGACCTCGGCATCGTCGAACCACGCGGACACGGTCGTGTCGCCAAGCTGGTCAATGACGTGTCCCAAAACCTTCGCCCATACATAGGACGATGCGTACATACGAAACTCCTTTCCATCCAAAAAGCCGGATTTCTCCGGATTCCCACTCTGCTGCCATTTTTCCTGAAAAAGCAAATTTTTAGGGAAAATGACCCTATTTTCTCACCATAGATTTTATCACATTTTCTCAAAAATTACAAGGCTTTTTTGTCGAAATTCCACGATTGCGCAAAAAAAAAGGTTCTATAATAAATGTTGGGGTCAGGTGTGAGCCTGACCCCATGAAT
>JAJQFT010000113.1 GCA_021200975.1 Bacillota bacterium
CTCTAATGAATAAACTCTTTCCTTTTTTCGGTCTCACATCATTGACAAATGGACAATATTTTTCGGAAAAATTGCGAAATATCCTTGCTTTTTTGCGGGGAATTTTGTATAATACTACCGCATGGAGGCAAGAGAAATGGCAAAGCTCTATTTCAAGTACGGCGCGATGGGCTCGTCCAAGACGGCGCAGGCGCTGATTACCAAGTATAACTATGAGGAAAATGACCTGTGCGTGTGGCTGATTAAGCCGAGCGCTGATACCCGAGACGGCGCGGCCATCCTGCGCAGCCGCATTGGGCTGGAGGCACCGGTGGAGGTCATTGGACCGCAGGCGGATATTTTTGCGCTTTTCGATGCGACCCGGCGCGGCAAATGCAGCGTGATCATTGTCGACGAGTGCCAGTTCCTCACCAGCGAGCAGATCGACCAGCTTCGCGCAATCGTCAACGAGCGGGGCGTGCCGGTGATGTGCTTCGGCCTGCGCACCGACTTCCGCACGCACCTGTTTCCGGGCAGTATGCGCCTCATGGAGATTGCCGACGAGATTCAGGAAATCAAAACCATGTGCGACTGCGGCGCGAAGGCAACGGTCAACGCCCGCATCGACGGCACCGGGCACATCGTTACCGAGGGCGCGCAGGTGCTGCTCGGCGGCAACGACCGATACATCGCCATGTGCCACAAGTGCTACACGCAGGGCATCCGGGAGAACCGGGTCATCCGGCTGCACACCCACTAACGGCCCAGGGAGCGGCTGGCGCTGTATCCGCCGATTTATTCAGAGCTTCCATAATATACGCCCCGCCGGATCCGACGGGCACAGGAAAGGAATGGATTCCAATGGAAATTTCAGAAATTCTCGCAAAATGCGACCACACTCTGCTCGCGCAGACCGCCACATGGGCACAGATTCAGGCCCTGTGCGACGATGGGATGCACTATCACACCGCCAGCGTGTGCATCCCGGCATCCTATGTCCGGCAGGCGAAGGACTATGTGGGCGACCGGCTCGCCGTATGCACCGTGATTGGCTTCCCCAACGGCTACGCCACCACCGCCGCCAAGTGCTTCATGGCGTCCGACGCGGTGGCAAACGGAGCGGACGAGGTGGATATGGTCATCAACCTCGGCTGGGTCAAGGACGGGCGGTATGACCTTGTGGAGGACGAGATTCGCCGCGTCAAGGCTGCCTGCGGCGGCAAGCTGCTGAAGGTCATTATCGAAACCTGCCTGCTGACAGATGAGGAAAAGGTGGAAATGTGCCATGTTGTCTCCCGCTCCGGCGCGGACTACATCAAGACCTCCACCGGCTTCTCTACCGCGGGCGCGACCTTCCACGATGTTGCGCTTTTCGCGGAGAATGTCGCGCCGCACGTTAAAATCAAGGCCGCCGGCGGCATTTCCAGCCTCGCCGACGCCGAGAAATTCATCGAGCTGGGCGCGTCCCGGCTGGGAACCTCCCGCATTGTCAAGCTGGCGAAGGCAATGGAATCATCCAGATAAAAGGAGTGCAAAGCAATGACCCCTCATAATCAGGCAAGCAAAGGCGATTTCGGCAAGACCGTGCTCATGCCCGGCGACCCGCTTCGCAGCAAATTTATCGCAGAGAACTTCCTTCAGAACCCGGTGCTCGTCAACAATGTCCGCGGCGTGCAGGGCTACACCGGCACCTATAAGGGCGTGAAGGTATCCGTCATGGCCTCTGGCATGGGTATGCCCGCCATCGGCATCTATTCGCACGAGCTGTTCAACTTCTATGACGTGGAGAATATTATCCGCGTCGGTTCCGCCGGGTCGATTCAGGAGAATATCCACCTGTACGACCTCGTGATTGCCCAAGGCGCGTGCACGGATTCCAACTATGCCGCCCAGTTCCACTTCCCCGGCACCTTCTGCCCCATCGCCTCGTGGGAGCTTGTGCGCGAGGCGGTGAAGGCGGCCGAGGCCAACGGCGCGGTCTACCACGTCGGCAATGTCAATTCCTCTGATTTCTTCTACGGCGACCATGCCAAGGTGCCCGAGGGGATCGATACCCTCTACAACCAGCAGAAGATGGGCGTCATGGCGCTTGAGATGGAGGCCGCCGCGCTGTATATGAACGCCGCGCGCTACGGCAAGCGCGGCCTGTGCATCTGCACGATTTCCGACTCCATCGTTACCGGTGAGGAAACCACGCCCGAGGAGCGGCAGAGCGCCTTTACCATGATGATGAAGGTTGCGCTGGATGTGGCCGTCGCAATGGAGCAGAGCTAACATGAAGCGAGTTTTCCTGATCGTTCTGGATTCCTGCGGCATCGGCCAGATGCCGGACGCGGCCGCGTTCGGCGACTTCGGGGTGAATACCCTGCGCTCGTGCACCCGCTCGGAAAAGCTCCGTATCCCCAATCTGCGCGCTGCGGGGCTGGGGAATATCGAGGGCGTGGAGGGGCTCGCGCCTGTCCCGAATCCGTGCGGCGCGGTCTGCCGCCTGGCCGAGGCATCGATGGGAAAGGATACCACCATCGGCCATTGGGAAATTGCGGGCATCGTTTCGCCCGACCCGCTGCCGACCTATCCCAACGGCTTCCCGGAGGAGGTGCTCGCCCCCTTCCGCGCGGCCACCGGCCGCGGCGTGCTGGCGAATGCTCCATGGTCGGGCACGGAGGTCATCGCCGCCTACGGCGAGGAGCATATCCGCACGGGCGACTTGATTGTTTATACCTCCGCCGATTCCGTCTTTCAGATCGCGGCGCACGAGGAGGTCGTGCCCCTCGAGCAGCTCTATGAATACTGCCGCATTGCCCGCGCGCAGCTTGTGGGCAGGCATGGCGTTGGCCGGGTGATCGCGCGCCCCTTCATCGGTACGCCGGGGCACTTCACCCGCACGGCCAACCGGCACGATTTCTCGCTGGAGCCGCCGAAGCAGACCCTGCTCGACGCGGTGAAGGCGGCTGGGCAGGAGGTGCTCGCCGTGGGGAAGATTTTCGATATTTTCGCCGGGCGCGGAACCACCGAGCATGTCTACAACCGCAGCAATGCCGACGGCATGGCGCACACGCTGGCGTATGCCGACCGGGATTTCCGGGGGCTGTGCTTCGTCAATCTCGTGGATTTTGATATGCTCTATGGCCACCGCCGCGATGTAGACGGCTATGCCGCTGCCCTTACGGAATTCGACGCCTTCCTCCCGCGGCTGATGGAGAAGCTGGGCGAGGACGACATTGTGATGATTACGGCCGACCACGGCTGCGACCCCGCCTACACCCAAACGACCGACCACACCCGCGAATATGTGCCCCTGCTCGTGCTGGGCAAGGGCGTCAAGCCCGTCAACCTCGGCACGCGCACCGGCTTCTGCGAGATTGCCGCCACGGTGGCGGAGCTGCTGGGCGTCGGGCTGGAAACGCCCGGCAGGAGCTTTGCAAAGGAGATTTTGAAATGAAACCCGAAGAGCTTTGCGCGCTTGCGCAGGAGGCCATGGCGCACGCCTACGCGCCCTATTCCGGCTGCAAGGTCGGCGCGGCGCTGCTTTGCGCCGACGGCGCGGTATATCAGGGCTGCAACATCGAGAATGCCTCCTTCAGCCCCACTATCTGCGCCGAGCGCACCGCCTTTTTCAAGGCGGTGTACGATGGCCACCGCGATTTTACCGCCATCGCCATCAGCGGCGGCAAGGACGGGGTCGTTACCGGCGCGTTCCCACCCTGCGGCGTTTGCCGCCAGGTGATGCGCGAATTCTGCCGGGATGATTTCTTGGTGTATTTCGTCCTCCCGGGCGGCGCCTTCGAGGTGCATACTCTTGCGGAAATCCTGCCGTTCAGCTTTTCCGCCGGCGCGATGTGACAGCGTTCCGCAAATGCCTCCCGCTTCATGGGAGGCATTTTTGGCAAAATAAACAAAATGTGCCGCTCCTTTTCGTCGCTTCGTCCGTTGACGCCCGGCGTGAAAATGGGGTATAATATACCCATATTGGAGAATTGGGGAAACGACGGATGGAGGCTGCGCTTTGACCGAAACGAAGTATTTGAACGATTCTTGGCGGTTTTGCCCGGATTTTCACCCGGAAATGATAGAGCCGGAGTTTGACGACCGCGCTTGGGAGCAGGTGCGCCTGCCGCACACCTGCAAGGAGCTGCCGCTGCACTATTTCGACGAGCAGCTTTACCAAATGGAAATGTGCTATCGCCTCGCGCTGCCTGTACCGCGCGAATGGGAGGGCAAGGCGCTGCTGCTCACGGTGGACGGCGCGGCGCACGCGGCGACGCTCTATGTCAACGGCCGGGAGATCACGAGCCACCACTGCGGCTACACGGCGTTCACGGCGGAGCTTTCCGGCTTCGTGCGCTATGGGGCCGAGAACTGCATCGCTCTGCGCGTCGATAGCCGCGAAACGCTCGACCAGCCACCCTTCGGCTTCGTGGTGGACTATATGACCTTCGGCGGCATCAGCCGCGGCGTGCAGCTCACGGTTAAGGAGCCGACACATTTTGACGACGTATTTCTGCACAGCAACCGTCTTGACGCGCTCGAGAGCGAGATCACCCTCTCCGGCCAGACGGATGGCTGTGAGGTCGAGCAGCTTCTGGAGGGGCGGCGGCTCGGGCGCGTGCCGGCGCGCGAGAGGATGCAGCTGTGCTTCCCGGTGGCGGTTGCGCCATGGAGCCCGGAATCGCCGAAGCTCTATGAAATCACGACCAATCTCCTGAAAAACGGCGAGATTCTCGATACGCACCGCTGGCAGCTCGGTTTCCGCACCGCCGAGTTCCGCGCCGACGGCTTCTATCTCAACGGCGCGCGCTATCAGCTGCGCGGCCTGAACCGCCACCAGAGCTACCCCTATGTGGGCTACGCTATGCCGGAGAGCGTGCAGCGCTTCGACGCGGACATCCTAAAGTTTGAGCTTGGCTGCAATGCTGTGCGCACCAGCCACTACCCGCAAAGCCACGGCTTCCTGCGCCGCTGCGCGCAGATCGGTCTGCTCGTATTCACGGAGATGCCCGGCTGGCAGCACATCGGCGGCGAGCGCTGGAAGCAGCGGGCGGTGCGCAATGTGCAGGACATGGTGCTTCAGTACCGCAACCACAGTCCCATCTTCCTGTGGGGCGTGCGAATCAACGAATCGACGGATGACGACGAGCTCTACACCCGCACCAACGCCGCCGCCCACGCGCTGGATTCCACGCGGCCGACCGGCGGCGTGAGAGCCTTCGGCGGCAGCCACCTGCTTGAGGATGTGTATACCTACAACGACTTTCTCCACGACGGCCGCCACGCCGGGTGCAGCAGGAAGAAGAAAATCACCTCCGACCCTAAAAAGGGCTACCTGATTTCGGAGTACAACGGCCACATGTACCCCACCAAGAGCTTCGACTGCGAGGACCACCGCACCGAGCACGCCCTGCGCCATGCCAATGTGCTTGACGCGGTGGCGGCGAACGGCGACATCGCGGGCTCGTTCGGTTGGTGTATGTTTGACTACAATACCCACAAGGATTTCGGCTCGGGCGACCGTATCTGCTACCACGGGGTGATGGATGCCTTTCGCAATCCCAAGCTCGCCGCTGCGGTTTACGCCATGCAGCAGGAGGAATCGCCGGTGCTTGCGCTCAGCTCCTCGATGGATATTGGCGAGCATCCCGCCTGCACCCGCGGCTCCGGCTACCTGTTTACCAATGCCGAGGAGGTGCGGATGCTGAAAAACGGGCGGTATATCCGCTCCTTTTATCCGCGCGAAAGCCGCTGGAAGCACCTGCGGCACGGGCCGATTTTGATTGACGACTATATCGGCGACCTGCTCGCGCAGGAGGAAAATATCCACGGCGCGCAGGAGCGGCTGCTCAAGGATGTGCTCAACTGGGCGGCACGGGTGGGGATGAACAGCCTGCCCGCGAAATGCTGGCTGGAGGCCGGCTGGCTGATGCTGCGCTATGGGATGCGCATGGACGACGCGGTGCGCCTGTACACCCAGTACGTCGGCGACTGGGGCGGCAAATCCACGACATATTGCTTCGAGGCTGTGCGCGATGGTGAGGTCGTTGCGCGCGTCACGAAGGAGCCGGTGCAGTCGGTACACCTGTGCGCCTCGGCGAATACCGACCGCCTTACCGAGGCGGAGACCTACGATGCTGCCGCCATCCGCATCACCGCCCGCGACCAGAATGGCAACCTCGCCTCGTTCTATCAGGAGCCGGTGCATTTCACTGTTTCGGGCGCGCTGGCGCTCATCGGGCCGCAGACCGTCGCCCTGCAGGGCGGCTGCGGCGGCACCTACGTCAAAACCATCGGCAGGGAGGGAGAGGGAAGCCTGACCATCACCGACTGCGCCGGGCAAGAAACGGTGCTGCATTTTCAAGTTCAAAGGAAGCTCGCAAGCAAATTGTCTGCGGAGCCTTGAGCTTCTCTTTGCATCGCAAAAAGGAAAGCGCAAGGCGCGCTTGCCGATTGATTCCGAACTGCCTTAAAGGATGGAGAAAGAGAGGAATACCTGCTATGAAGCTATCTTGGAAGGAAAAGATTTCCTACGGCCTTGGCGCGGTGGGGAAGGACATGGTCTATATGCTCTCGGCGAGCTATGTGCTGTATTATTATCAGGACATTCTCGGCGTGGAGGCCTATGCGATGGGCATTATTCTGCTTGTCGCGCGAATTTTTGATGCCTTTAACGACCCCGTTATAGGCGTGCTGGTCGCAAAGACCCGCACCCGCTGGGGGCGCTTCCGCCCGTGGCTGCTGATTGGCACGCTGACGAATGCGGTTATTTTGTACCTGATGTTTTCCGTGCCCATCGCGCTTGACGGGGCGGGGCTGATTGCCTACGCTGCCATATTCTATATCCTCTGGGGCGTGACCTACACCATGATGGACATCCCCTATTGGAGCATGATTCCCGCCTTCACCGAGGGCGGCAAGGAGCGCGAGGATTTATCCACGCTTGCGCGCTCCTGCGCGGGCGTGGGCAGCGCGCTCATCACCATCCTCACGATGATGCTCGTGCCGATGCTCGGCAAGCTCGCCAACCCCGCGCAGGCGGAGATCGTCAATTCCTATGTGGAGGAAACGGCCAGCGCGGCGGATACGGCCGCCTACACCGCGGCGGAGACAGCCGTGGAGCGCAGCGGCTTCCAGATTTTTGCGCTGATTGTGGCGGCGCTGTTCGTCGCCTTCATCGCGCTGACCTGCTGGAAGATTAAGGAGAAAAGCACCGTGGACGTGGATTCGCCCTCGATTGGGCAGATGTTCCGCGCGCTCGTGCAGAACGACCAGGCGATGACCGTGGTGGTCGCGATTGTGCTGATCAATACCGCCATCTATATCACGTCGAATCTGGTCATCTACTTCTTCAAGTACGATTTTGGCGGAACGGACTGGAACGCGAGCTACACCCTCTTTAATATGTTCGGCGGGGCGATTCAGATTCTCTCCATGATGCTTCTTTTCCCGCTGCTGCGGAAATTTTTGGATACCATCCGCATTTTCTACCTGTGCATCGCCTCGGCCGTGCTGGGCTATGCGGTGCTTCTGCTGCTGGCGTTCACAAGCATGGACAATGTGTTTATCCTCTTCATCCCCGGCTTCTTCATCTTCGCCGCGAGCGGCGTACTGAATGTGCTCACGACCATTTTCCTTGCCAATACCGTAGACTATGGGCAGGTGAAGAACGGCCGGCGGGACGAGAGCGTGATTTTCTCCATGCAGACCTTTGTCGTCAAGCTGGCCTCGGGCATTGCGGCCTTTATTGCCTCGATGTGCCTGACGGTGTTCTCCCTTAGCTCGGATACCGATTCTGCTGCGACGGCGGGCGTGTCCAGCGTGGTCGGCCTGCGCATGACCATGACGGTCGTGCCGGTGGTGGGGCTTTTGATTGCGCTGATTTACTTCTACCGCCACTATATCCTCACCGATAAGAAGATGGCGGAGCTTTCCGAAACCCTGAAAAAATAGGAGGAGCCTATATGATTTCCCACGAAAACGGCCTGTTTCGCCTAGAAACCGACAGCACCGGCTACTATTTCTGCATCCTGCCCTGCGGGCAGGCGGAGCACCTGTATTATGGGCGTCGTATCGTCCTGCCTACGCCCGAACCGCTGGCGGAGAAGAAGGTTTTTCCCCACGGCTACAGCATTGCCTACACCGCGCAGACGCCGGAAATCAGCCTGCTCGACCTGCGGCTGGAGTATTCCGGCGTGGGGAAGGGGGACTACCGTGAGCCGTTTGTGGAGCTTGTGCGCGCAGACGGGAGTACCACCACCGACTTTGTCTATGACGGTTTTGAAATTTCGCAGGGCAAGCGCAACGATTCCGGACTGCCCGGCTCCTACGGCGAGGCGGCGGAGCATCTGGCGCTTCGGCTGGTTGACCGCGACGGCGGCGAGAGGCTCACGCTGCACTACTGGGTCTATCCGGATTGCGATGTGATTACCCGCGCAGCTGTGCTGGAAAATGCCACACAAAAGCCGCTCACCGTCACGCGCCTGATGAGCACGCAGCTCGATTTTTCGGACGATGATCTCCGCTTTACCGGCTTCCACGGCGCGTGGGGGCGGGAGATGCAGCGCGCCGACCGCGATTTGAGCGTCGGTACCGCCGCCAGCGGCAGCACCAACGGCACCTCGTCCAATATGGCGAATCCCTTTGTGATGCTGTCGCGCCCGCATACGACGGAGGACGCAGGCGAGGTCTGGGCGGAAAACCTGATTTACAGCGGCAACCACTATGAGGCGGTGGAGGTTTCGCCCTTCGGCAAGGCGCATTTCGTCGCGGGCATCCACCCGCGCGGCTTCCGCTGGCGGCTCGAGCCGGGCGAGAGCTTCCAAACCCCGGAGGCGGTGATGAGCTATTCGCCCGCGGGCTTTCAGGGGCTGAGCCGCAATATGCATCGCTTCGTGCGCGAGCGTATCGTGCGCGGTGTGTGGCAGCACCGCGAGCGCCCGGTGCTGCTCAATAGCTGGGAGGCGGCCTACTTTGGCATCAACGAGCGCAAGCTCGTGAGCCTTGCAAAAACCGCGGCAAGCCTCGGCGCGGAGCTGTTTGTGGTGGACGACGGCTGGTTCGGCAAGCGGGACGACGACCGCACATCGCTTGGTGACTGGTTTCCCAATTCCGCGAAGCTCCCCGGCGGCGTGAAGGGACTGTCGGAGAAAATCCACGCGCTGGGGCTGGATTTCGGCATCTGGGTCGAGCCGGAGATGGTGAGCGTCGATTCCGAGCTGTACCGCGCCCACCCGGACTGGGCGATGGAGATTCCCGGCCGCGCGCACAGCGAGGGGCGCAACCAGCGCATCCTCGACCTTGGCCGCGCCGAGGTGCAGGATTACCTGATAGATACCCTCTCCGCTCTCTTTTCCGGCGCGCGGATCGACTATGTCAAGTGGGACATGAACCGCAATTTCACCGATGTATTCTCCCGCACGCTCCCGCCCGAGCGGCAGGGCGAGGCATCGCACCGCTATTATCTGGGGCTGTACCGCTGTATGCGCGAGCTGACGTCGCGCTTCCCAGAGATTCTGTACGAGGGTTGCAGCGGCGGCGGGAACCGCTTCGACCTCGGCATCCTCTGCTTTTTCCCGCAGATTTGGGCCAGCGACAATACCGACGCGCTTCAGCGCGTTGGCATCCAGCAGGGCTATAGCTACGGCTACCCGCAGAGCACCTATACCTGCCACGTTTCCGCTTGCCCGAACCACCAGACCCTGCGCACGGCCGCGCTCGAAACGCGCTTCCATGTGGCGGCTTTCGGCGTGCTGGGCTATGAGCTGAACCTCAACGACCTGACGGGTGAGGAAAAGCAGGTAATCGCGACGCAGATTGCCCTGTATAAGGAAAAGCGGCAGCTTTTCCAATACGGCGAGTTCTACCGAATGGGCAAACGCGGCGAGCTTACGAGCTGGTGCATCGCCGCCCCGGGCGGCGAGGAGGCTGTGGGGATGCTGTTTCAGCGGCTCTTTGAGCCAAACCACATGGGCGCGATCTACCGCGCGCGTGGCTTGCAGCCGGAGAAGCTCTACCGCTTCTATTCGCTCGCGCGCAAGGAGGATATCCGACAATTCGGCGATTTGGTCAATACGATGACGCCGGTGCACATCCGCCCCGGCTCGATGGTGCATAATCTTGCGGCGAAATTCGTCAAGCTCGATGGCGAAACGGAGGATTGCACCGTCAGCGGCGGGGCGCTGATGGAGGCGGGCGTGCAGCTTTCTCCCGCCTTTATTGGGACGGGGCTCAGCAGCCAAGTGCGAATTTTCCCGGACTTTGCATCCAGAATGTATTTTATGGAGTGATTTTCCCGAGGGGGGACGTGGGAATTCCTGCGTTTTCCCGGAAAATGATATCAGGAAACCCTGAACAAATCGGCTGCGGCGTCTTGCGCTTTTCCTTTTTCAGCACAAAGGAAAGCTTCACCCGCTTTTTGCCGATGGATTCAGAGCTTTCATAAACCAAAATAAGAACAGAAGGGAGCTAAAATATGAAACGAGTAGGACTTCTCACAAGCGGCGGCGATTGCCAAGCGCTCAATGCCACCATGCGCGGCATCGCGAAGGCGCTCTACCAGATGTACGGCGACGAGATGGAGATTGTTGGCTTTCTCGACGGCTACCGGGGGCTGATGTATGAGGACTGCGTCAAGCTCACCCCCAGCGATTTCTCCGGCATCCTCACCAAGGGCGGTACCTTCCTTGGCACCTCGCGCACGCCGTTCAAGCTCATCCGCGAGCCGGATGCAAACGGGCTGGACAAGGTGGAGGCCATGAAAACCACCTACCGCCGCCAGCGGCTCGACTGCCTCTACGTCCTTGGCGGCAACGGCAGCCAAAAAACCGCGAATCTCCTCAGCCAAGAGGGGCTCAACGTGATTGGTATGCCCAAGACCATCGACAACGACCTCTGGGGCACTGATACCACCTTCGGCTTCCAGAGCGCAATCGACATCGCCACCAATGCCATCGACTGCATCCACACCACCGCCGCCTCCCACAACCGCTGCTTCATCGTGGAAATCATGGGGCATAAGGCAGGCTGGCTGACGCTCAATGCGGGCATCGCCGGCGGCGCGGACATCATCCTGATTCCGGAAATTCCCTACCAGATTGAAAAGGTGGTCGCGGCCGTCAAGCACCGCAACCGCCGCGGGCGCGGCTTTACGATTATCGCCGTGGCCGAGGGCGCGATGAGCGTAGACGATGCGAAGATGGGCAAGAAGGAATATAAGCAGCGCGTCGCCGACATGCTGAAGGTATACCCCTCCATCTCCTACGAGATCGCCGACCAGATTAAGGAGGCAACAGGGCTGGAATGTCGGGTCACCGTGCCGGGACACATGCAGCGCGGCGGCCAGCCGAATGCCTACGACCGGGTGCTTTCCACCCGCTTGGGTACTTACGGCGCAATTTTGTTCCAGCACGGGGAGTTTGGCGTGATGGCGGCAATTCATGACCATAAGATTACCTCCATTCCGCTCAGCGAGGTCGCAGGCAAGCTCAAAACCGTCCCGCCGGACAACGATATTCTCGAGGAGGCGCGGATGCTCGGCATCTGCTTCGGCGACTAAGCCGCCTCGGGGCGCAGCATAGCGAGCAAGGGGGTCAGCCGTGCGCTGACCCCTTTTTGCGCGCAAAATTCCCGGCTCCAAGGCTGGAGCCGGGAAAGCTGTGCAATTTGCAGCTCTTAGGCGAGGATTTCGGTGACGACGCCGGAGCCGACGGTACGGCCGCCCTCGCGGATAGCGAAGCGAAGACCCTTTTCAATAGCGATCGGGGTGATCAGCTCTACGCTCATATCCACGTTGTCGCCGGGCATGCACATCTCGGTGCCCTCGGGGAGGGTGATGATGCCGGTCACGTCGGTGGTACGGAAGTAGAACTGCGGGCGGTAGTTGTTAAAGAACGGGGTGTGACGGCCGCCCTCTTCCTTGGACAGGACGTACACGGAGCCCTTGAACTTGGTCTCGGGGTGAATGGAACCGGGCTTGGAGAGAACCTGGCCGCGCTCGACGTTCTTCTTGTCGATGCCGCGCAGCAGCGCGCCGATGTTGTCGCCGGCCTCGGCGTAGTCCATCAGCTTGTGGAACATCTCGATGTCGGTCACGACGGTGGACTTCTTCTCGTCGGACAGGCCAACGATTTCAACCGGCTCGTTCTTCTTGATGACACCGCGCTCCACACGGCCGGTAGCCACGGTGCCACGGCCGGAGATGGTGAACACGTCCTCAACGGGCATCAGGAAGGGCTGGTCGGCCTTACGGTCGGGCGTGGGGATCCAGGTGTCAACGGCGTCCATCAGCTCCTTGATGCAGGCATACTCGGGAGCATTGGGGTCGGTAGAGGTGGAAATCAGGGCGTTCAGCGCGCTGCCGCGGATGATGGGGGTGTCGTCGCCAGGGAAGCCATAGAAGTCGAGAGTCTCGCGGACTTCCATCTCCACCAGCTCGAGCAGCTCGTCATCATCGACCTGGTCGCACTTATTCAGGAAAACGAGCACGGAGGGCACGTTCACCTGACGGGCGAGCAGCAGGTGCTCCTTGGTCTGCGCCATGGGGCCGTCGGAAGCGGCGATAACGAGGATTGCGCCGTCCATCTGCGCAGCGCCGGTGATCATGTTCTTGATATAGTCCGCGTGACCCGGGCAGTCAACGTGGGCATAGTGACGGTTCGCGGTCTGGTACTCAACGTGCGCGGTGTTGATCGTGATACCACGCGCCTTCTCCTCGGGAGCCTTGTCGATGGAGGAGTAGTCGGTGTACTCCGCGCCGCCCAGCAGGGACAGATACTTGGTGATGGCAGCGGTCAGGGTGGTCTTGCCGTGGTCAATGTGGCCGATGGTGCCCACGTTTACATGGGGCTTGTCTTTAACAAACTTCTGCTTTGCCATTTGGAAATTCCTCCTGTTAATAAATGGTTTAAGGATTTTTTGACTGGTGAAATGCGCCCGCGCATATCAAATATATCATACTACACAATGCGCGGAAACACAAGAAAAATTTTTTCGCAGCCGCTCAAAATTTTAAATTTTTTTCAGCGGCAGACCGGGTTTCCTCAGCCCTTGGCGCGGGATTTCATGATTTCCTCGCTCTTGGACTTGGGCAGCTCGGTGTAGTGGCTCGGTTCCATCGAGTACTGGCCGCGGCCCTGCGTCTTGGAGCGTAGGTCGGTCGCGTAGCCGAACATTTCCGCCAGCGGCACGTTCGCGTCGATCTGTACGGAGCCTGTGCGGGGGATCTGGCCGAGGATGTTGCCGCGGCGCGCGGTCACGTCGCCAATCACGACGCCCATATAATCGTCCGGCACAGTGATGGCTACCTTCATGATGGGCTCGAGAATTACGGGGTTCGCCTTGCGGCAGGCATCCTTGAACGCCATGGAGCCCGCAATCTTGAAGGCCATTTCCGAGGAGTCGACCTCGTGGTAGGAGCCGTCGAACAGCGTGACCTTCACATCGACCACGGGGAAGCCGGCGAGCACACCCGCTTGCATCGCGCCCTGGATACCGGCGTCCACCGCCGGGATATACTCCTTGGGAATCGCGCCGCCGACGACTGCGTTGATGAACTCGTAGCCCTTGCCCGGCTCGTTCGGCTCGACATGGATCTTGACATGGCCATACTGGCCCTTGCCGCCGGACTGACGGGCATACTTGGTTTCCTGATCAACCGGCTTGCGGATGGTTTCCTTGTAGGCAACCTGAGGCGCGCCGACATTGGCTTCGACCTTAAATTCGCGCAGCAGGCGATCGACGATGATTTCCAGATGCAGCTCGCCCATGCCGGCGATGATGGTCTGCCCGGTTTCCTCATCGGTGTAGGTGCGGAAGGTCGGGTCCTCCTCGGCGAGCTTAGCGAGGGCGATGCCCATCTTCTCCTGCCCGGCCTTGGTCTTGGGCTCAATAGCGACGCGGATAACCGGCTCGGGGAATACCATCGATTCAAGGATGATGGGGTGATTCTCATCGCACAGGGTGTCACCGGTGGTGGTGTTCTTCACGCCCACAACGGCGGCAATGTCGCCGGCGTAGACCACGTCGATATCCTCGCGGTGGTTGGAGTGCATCTGCAGGATGCGGCCCATGCGTTCCTTGGTATTCTTGGTGCAGTTGAGGACGTAGGAGCCCTTTTCCAGTGTACCGGAGTACACGCGGAAGTAGCACAGCTTGCCCACATAGGGGTCGGTCGCAATCTTGAAAGCCAGAGCCGAGAATGGCTCGGAATCGGAGGCGGGGCGGAAATCCTCCTCGCCGGTTTCGGGGTTGGTGCCGCGGATGCCCTTCTTATCGAGAGGGGAGGGCAGGTAATCCACAACCGCGTCAAGCACCTCCTGCACGCCCTTGTTCTTGTAGGACGTGCCGCAGATGACGGGCACCATCTCGTTGGAGATGGTCAGGCGGCGGATGACCTTCTTGAGCAGGTCAATGGGAACCTCCTCGCCCTCGAGGTAGAGCATCGCAACCTCATCGTCGAGGCTGGCGACGGCGTCGAGCAGCTTCTCGTGGTACTCGTTGCTGATGTTGACCATATCGGCGGGGATTTCCTCCTGGCGGACATCCTTGCCCAAATCGTCGTAGAACACGTTGGCCTTCATGGTCAGCAGATCAATGTTGCCTTTGAAGGTGTTCTCGGAGCCGATGGGGAGCTGAATCGCGACGGCGTTGCACTTGAGCCGATCGTCGATCATGTCCAGCACCCGGAAAAAATCGGCGCCCATGATGTCCATCTTGTTGACGTAGATCAGGCGGGGCACCTTGTACTCGTCGGCCTGACGCCACACGGTTTCGGTCTGAGGCTCCACGCCGCCCTTGGCGCACAGCACGGTAACCGCGCCGTCCAGCACGCGAAGGCTGCGCTCGACCTCAACGGTGAAGTCCACGTGACCCGGGGTGTCGATAATATTCAGGCGGCAGCCGCGCCAGAAGCAGGTGGTGGCGGCGGAGGTGATGGTAATGCCGCGCTCCTGCTCCTGCACCATCCAGTCCATCGTAGCTGCGCCGTCGTGCACCTCGCCGATTTTGTAGTTGCGGCCGGTGTAGAACAGGATGCGCTCGGTGGTGGTCGTTTTGCCGGCATCGATGTGCGCCATGATGCCGAAGTTTCTGGTATTCTCCAGGGAATACTGTCTAGGCATGGTAAGGCTTCTCCTTTATTACCAACGGAAATGCGCGAACGCCTTGTTCGCGTCTGCCATTTTGTGAACGTCCTCGCGCTTCTTCACGGAGGCGCCGGTATTGTTGGCGGCGTCCATGATTTCGGCGGCCAGACGCTCCTTCATTGTGTTTTCACTGCGGCCGCGGCTGTAGGTAGTCAGCCAGCGCAGGCCGAGGGTCTGCCGGCGGTCGGGGCGAACCTCGATAGGCACCTGGTAGGTCGCGCCGCCGACGCGGCGAGCCTTCAGCTCCACAGCGGGCATGACGTTTTCCATCGCCTGCTGGAAGACCTCCAGACCATTTTTGCCGGTTTTGTTCTCGACAATCTCAAACGCGCCATACACGACCTTCTGGGCGACGCCCTTCTTGCCATCGAGCATGATGCTGTTGATGAGCTTGGTCACGAGAACGGAATTGTACTGAGGATCGGGCAGAACCTCTCTTTTGGGAACATTACCTCTTCTGGGCACTTTGCTTCCCTCCTTCATAATAATGATTTCATCGGTACTCGAAAGTGAGTGCTTCCGTTGTGCCTGCCAAGAGGTTTCTACATATTATAAATATATAAAAAACGCTTTGGCAAGGCATTGCCTTGCGGAAAGGCGAAAGATGCAGGATTTCAGCTGGCGGAAGGATTACTTCTTCTTGCCGGCCTTGGGACGCTTCGCGCCGTACTTGGAGCGGGACTGCATCCGGTTCTGCACGCCCTGGGTATCCAGAGTGCCGCGGATAATGTGGTAACGCACGCCGGGGAGGTCCTTTACACGGCCGCCGCGGATGAGAACCACGCTGTGCTCCTGCAGGTTGTGGCCGACGCCGGGAATGTAAGCGGAAACTTCCATTCCATTGGTCAGGCGGACACGGGCGATTTTCCGCAGAGCGGAGTTCGGCTTCTTAGGGGTGGTGGTACGAACCGCCGTGCACACGCCGCGCTTCTGCGGGGAGGGCAGGTTGGTGGGCTTGTTCTGCAGGGTGTTCATGCCGCGCTGCAGCGCAGGGGCGGTGGACTTGAACGTGGCCTGCTGCCGGCCCTGCTTGACGAGCTGGTTAAAAGTAGGCATTCCATATCTCCTTTCTTTGGTACTCGCCCGCGGGTCGCCTTGGCGGCCGGAGGGCGGATCTATCTTCCAGCGGAAAAATCCGCGAGAATTCTATTTTATGTGCGCGGGAGTGCGACACGGCGCGTACCCGTACAAGCTAATATTATACGCATTTCTTCGGAAAAGTCAACAAATTTTCACGAGAAATTTCTACATTCTGGCAAAAAAAGTTTTTTGTGTTTCCTTGGCATACGACTTTCCCCGCTGGGCGGACTTGCGCGCGGGGGAGGCTGGAATTCGGGTGGGGCTATTCGCCCTCCTCTTTCAGGTGTGCCATTGCGAAGAGGATGCACTGGTTGATAAATTCGTTGCGGCTGATGTCCGCGCGGGCGGCGCAGGTATCGACGGCCTGCAAAAGGTCGGCCGGCAGGCGGATGGAGATTACCTCCTTGTCCGGCTTCTGCGGGGAAAAATAATTGGTCACGTTTGGATTCACCCCCTTGACAGTATTGTATTCGATATGTTATAATTTGTCTGTATTTGAAATATGATAGCAAATTTTGAATACGAAATTGCTATCTCTTCATGAAATTCCTGCCCGGCGGGCGCCGGGTAAATGATAATTTTTTACGGAGGGAAACAAAATGAAGAAACACGGAATAATCGCGCTGCTCCTGCTTATGGCAATGCTGCTGGAAATCCTGCCGCTCTCGCAGATGGCGGCCGCGGCAGATATGTCGCCGGAAGCAAGCGCGGAGGAAGTGACAGAGGAAGCCTCGCCCGATGGATCGTGGATTGTGACGGCTAGTGAGGATGCATCGGTCGTTGATTCCGGCACCTGTGGGGATAACCTCACATGGGTGCTGGACAGTGATGGCGTTCTGACCATCTCCGGCGAGGGTGAGATGACAGAAAATCCGTGGTACGATAACCGTAGATTGATTAAGTCTATTGTGATTGAGGACGGCGTCGCAAGTATTTGTGATTTTGCATTTGAGTACTGCACCAGCCTGAGCAGCGTTACAATTCCGAACAGCGTTACCAGTATTGGCAACTATGCATTTTACTACTGCACCGGTCTAACCAGCATTACAATTCCTGACAGCGTTACCAGTATTGGCAACGATGCATTTTGCTGCTGTACCGGTCTAACCGGCGTTACAGTTCCTGATAGCGTAACCAGTATTGGCAACTATGCATTTTTCAACTGTACCAGTCTGCCTGCCATTCATGTGGACAGCAACAACGCAAACTACTGCTCG
>JAJQFT010000035.1 GCA_021200975.1 Bacillota bacterium
CCCCCGCTCCTGTCCCTGCCCCTGCGCCGGAGAAGGACGCCGCGGCGCAGCCCGCGCCGGAGAAGGTGACGGCGAAGGATGCCCGCGCCTCCGCCGCCGAGGTGGCGGCGGAAATTGCCGAAAATCAGGCCAAGGAGGCGGCGAAGCCGGAATATCGCTACCCGCCGATCGAGCTGCTGAAGCAGCCCAGCCGCGTCTCTGCTGATGCGACGGCCGAGATGCGCGAGAATACCCGCCGCCTGAACGAAACGCTGGCGAGCTTCCGGATCGACGCGCACATTATCAACGTTACCCGCGGGCCGAGCGTGACGCGCTATGAGGTGGAGCTCGACAAGGGCGTGAAGCTGAGCAAGCTCACCGGCTGTGCGGACGATATCGCGCTGAGCCTTGGCGCGTCCGGCGTGCGCATTGCCGCCGTGCCCGGGAAAATCAGCGTGGTCGGCATCGAGGTGCCGAACCGCACCGTAACCACCGTTTCCCTGCGCGAGGTGATTGATTCGCCGGAATTCCGCCGCGCGAAATCGAAATCCAGCTTTGCCGTGGGCAAGGATATCGGCGGCAGCTGCATCGTCGGCGATATCGCGAAGCTGCCGCACATGCTCATCGCCGGCACGACCGGCTCGGGCAAGTCGGTGTGCATGAATTCCATCATCATCAGCCTGCTCTACAAGGCGGCGCCGGAAGAGGTAAAGCTCATCATGGTTGACCCGAAGATGGTGGAGCTGGGCATCTACAACGGCATCCCGCACCTGCTCATCCCTGTGGTGACCGACCCGAAGAAGGCCGCGGGCTCCCTGCAATGGGCGGTAACGGAGATGATGCGCCGCTACAAGGCGATGTCCGACGCGGGCGTGCGCGATCTGGAATCTTACAACACTATCGTTGAAACCGAGCAGGAGGGCGAGCGCCTGCCGCAGGTGGTCGTGATTATCGATGAGCTGGCCGACCTGATGCTTGCCGCCGCGAAGGAGGTGGAGGAATCCATCTGCCGCATTGCTCAGATGGGGCGCGCCGCTGGCATTCACCTGATTATTGCGACGCAGCGACCCTCGGCAGACGTGATTACCGGCCTGATGAAGGCCAATATCCCCTCGCGGATCGCTTTCGCGGTGTCATCGGCGATGGAGTCGCGCATCATCCTCGATACGATGGGCGCGGAGAAGCTGGTGGGCCGCGGCGATATGCTGTTTGCCCCCATTGGCATCGGCAAGCCTATCCGCGTGCAGGGCTGCTTCGTTTCTGATCCGGAGGTGGAGGCGGTCGCGGCGTACGTCAAGGAGAATTTTGAAACCGACTATGACATGGCGGCGCTGCAGGAGATTGACCAGAAGGCTGCGCAGGTGGGAACCAAGTCCGCCGCGCCCGTGCCGGAGGCCAATGCCGCCGAGCTCGACGGCGACGAGCTGCTGCCCGACGCGGTGGATGTGATCCTTGAATCGGGCATGGCATCAGTGTCCATGCTCCAGCGGCGGCTCAAGCTCGGCTATGCCCGCGCCGCGCGCATTGTCGATGAGATGGAGGACAAGGGCATTGTCGGCCCCTTCCAGGGCAGCAAGCCGCGCGAGATTTTAATCACGAAGGAGCAATGGGCCGCGATGCGCGGCGGCGCGAATACCCAGCTGGGATTCGACGATTTGCAGCCGCCCTCCGACCCGGAGGAGTAAGCCCGCCCGCAAGCTTCACTTCGGCGGGATTGGAAAGGTCTGTAGCAGGCGCGAGCCTGTTCAGAAATAAATTTGCGCTGTATCCAAAATCGGAACAGCAGCAGGAGGTATTATGGAAAACCAGTACAAAAACCGAGCGTCCACATCCGACCGGGTGCGACGACTCACCGGCATGGCCATGCTCACGGCCATTGTAGTCATTCTCCAATTTTTGGGGCAGTTCATCCACCTTGGGCCCTTCTCCATCAGCTTGGTGCTGCTGCCAATCGTCATCGGCGCGGCGCTGTATGGACCCCTCGCGGGCGGCTGGCTGGGGTTTGTATTCAGCCTTGTGGTGCTCTACACCGATGCGTCGGCGTTTCTCGCCGTCAGCGTTCCCGGCACAGTCATCACGGTGATTGCCAAGGGCACCTGCGCCGGCCTTGCCGCGGGTGCGGTGTATTCGCTCACCCAGAGGTGGAACCCCTATGTCGCGGTGACGCTTGCCGCGGCGGTCGCGCCGATTGTGAACACCGGCATCTTCCTCATCGGCTGCCGCATCTTCTTCTGGCCGACGATTGCTGGGTGGGCGGCCGCGCTCGGTTTCGAGAGCGCCTTCGCCTACGCCATCGTCGGAATGGTGGGAGTGAATTTCCTCGCGGAGCTTGCGGTGAATCTGGTGTGCTCCCCGGCGGTGCTGCGGATTCTGAAGGCCATCCGCATATAAGACAAACGCGCATTCCATATCTTCCCGGCAGGGCTTCTCCCTGCCGGGAATTTTTTGCGTGCCGGGGGCATAGGCTTGCGTGGGAGTTGATGCAAATGAAGTGCGCATGGCATGAGCTGACCGCCTGCCTCCCACTCTGGCTGGCACGGGAGGCGGAGCGGATTGGCGCGGAGAGTCTGCAGGAGATCCGCCTGCGGGTCGGACAAGCCGCCGAGCTGGTCACGGGCAGCGTGTCCATTTGGACGAAGCAGAGCGTAAGACGGGAGGACATTACGACCATTGTGAACGCGGCCTCGCAGTATTCCCCTTGGGCGCGGCAGACCCTCGCGCAGGGCTACCTGAGTCTGCCGGGCGGCCACCGGCTGGGACTGTGCGGCAGAGCTATCCTGCGCGAGGGGCGCATGGAGGGGCTTTCGGAGCTGAGCAGCGCCTGCCTGCGTGTGGCGAAGGCCTATCCGGGCATCGCGGACGGCTTGCCGCTTGGCGGCAGCCTGCTGATTCTCGGCGCGCCGGGCAGCGGGAAAACCACGCTCCTGCGCGAATTTATCCGCCGCGTTGCCGCGCAGGAGGAAATCTGCGCGGTGGACGAGCGGGAGGAGCTGTTCGCGCTCGGACATTTTGAGCCGGGGCAGCGGCTGGATGTGCTCAGCCAATGCCCAAAGCGGGAGGGCATCTTCACCGTGCTGAAAACGATGGGGCCAAAGTGGATCGCCGTTGATGAGATCACCTCCGAGGAGGATTGCCTCGCGCTTATGCAGGCGGGGCGCTGCGGGGTAAAGCTCGCCGCCACGGTGCACGCCGCGCAACTGCGGGATTTGGAGCTTCGGCCGCTGTTTCGAGAGCTGGGGATTGCCCGGCTTTTTGATACCTTCGCCGTGCTTGGGCCGGACAAGCGTTACCGGCTGGAAAGGAGCAAGCCATGAGCCTGAAGTGGATTGGCGCCGTGCTGATTCTTTGCGGCACGGGCGGGGTCGGCCTCGCGATTGCCTGCGGCGTGCAGCGGGAAGCGGAGGCGCTGCGCCAGCTTCTAATCGCACTCGAATTCATGGAGAGCGAGCTGGAATACCGCCTCACGCCTCTGCCGGAGCTTTGCCGCCGCACGGCCGAGCGGGTCAACGGCTGCGTTTCGCGCTTCTTCGCCGCCCTCGCCGCCGAGCTGGAGGGGCAGATCGCGCCCGACGCGAGCGCCTGCACCTGCGTGGTGCTGCGGCAAAGCCCGGCGCTGCCGCCAAAGACCGCCGCCGCGCTCGGGGAGCTGGGGCGGGGGCTGGGAAACCTGAACCTCGACGGGCAGCTCCGGCAGCTGCGCGCCGCGCAGAAAAGCTGCCGCGAAACGCGCAGACAGCTCGAGGAGGGCAAGCAGCAGCGCCTGCGCAGCTATCAGACGCTGGGGCTGTGCGCCGGGGCGGCGCTGGCGATTCTGCTGCTGTAGAAATATGGACATCGATCTGATTTTCAAAATCGCGGCGGTGGGCATCATCGTTTCGATTCTCAACCAGGTGCTCGCACGCTCTGGGCGCGAGGAGCAGGCGACCATGACCACGCTTGCCGGGCTGGTGGTGGTGCTGATGATCGTCGCGCAGAAAATTTCGGAGCTGTTTGACCTGGTCAAGACCCTGTTTGATTTTACATGACGGTATTTTTGCAGATTACAGCCGTGCTGCTTCTGGCAAGCCTGCTGGGCGTGGTGCTGCGCCGCATGGGCGCGGAATTTTCCGCCCTGCTTACGCTGGCGGCGCTGTGCATGGCGCTTGTGGCCGTGGGCGCGTTCGTCAGCCCGGTGCTGGACTACCTCCGGGCGCTGGGGGAGCTGGGGAACCTCGATTCGGATTTGCTGCAAATTCTGTTTAAGGCTGTGGGCATTGGCCTGGTGTCGCAGATGGCCGGCCTGATTTGCGCCGATTGCGGCTCTGCTGCGCTGGGGCGGGGGATTCAGGTGGTGGCGACGGTGATGATTCTGTGGCTGGCGCTGCCGATGTTGCAGCAGCTTGCGGAGCTGATTTACACGCTGATGGGGGAAGCATGAAGAAGGTCTTGCTGGGCGTTGCCTTACTATTTCTGCTGGCGCAGCCGGTGCGCGCGATCGATGTCACCGCGCCCACCGCGCCGGACAGCGTATCGGACTTGGAGATTTATGAGGGCGAGAGCTTCTCGGAGGGGCTGAGCAAGATCCTGCGTGCGGCGTTCTCAGAGCTGCTGCCGCAGGTGACCATGGCGCTGAGGCTCTGCCTTTGCGCGGCCTCCGCCGCGCTGCTGGGCGGGCTTCTCAGCGGCGTGGCCAAGGAGGGGCTGCCGCCGCTGGGCTGGGCGGTCACGCTCGCGACGGCGGGGATCCTCCTGCCCGGCGTGGCGGAGATAATCGCCCTCGCGCGGGACACGGTGCAGCAGATGAGCGAGTATGGCCGCCTCCTGCTGCCCGTGATGGCGATGGCGCTTGCCGCGCAAGGCGGGGTGAATTCTTCCGCCGCCCTCTATGCCGCTACTGCCTGCGTCGATGCGCTCCTCAGCGCCTTTATTTCGGGGGTGCTGCTGCCGGGCATCTACCTCTATCTCGCGCTCAGCGTCGCCTGCGCGGCGTTCGGGCAGGAGAGGCTGGGCGCGCTGCGCGACGGCATTCGCGACGGGCTTACATGGCTGCTCAAAACTGCGCTCACGCTCTATTTCGCCTACATGAGCATCACCGGCGTGGTTACCGGCTCAACGGATGCGCTCGCTGTGAAGGCGACCCGCATGACCATCAGCGGCATGGTGCCGGTGGTGGGCGGTATTCTCTCCGACGCCTCGGAGGCGGTGGTGCTGACGGCGGGCATGGTAAAAAATGCCGCGGGCGTGTACGGGATGCTTGTGCTGCTTGCCCTGTGGCTCACACCCTTTTTGCGCATCGGGGTGCAGTATCTGCTGCTCAAGCTCACGGCCTCGCTGTGCGCCTACTTCGGCGAGCCTGCCGCGGTGGGGCTGATGCGCGATTTTTCCGGCGCGATGGGGCTGGCGCTTGGCATGACCGGTACGGTCTGCCTGATGCTGCTTATCAGCACGGTGTGCTTTATGCGGGCGGTGAGCTGATATGGAAACGCTTCGCGCTTTGCTCTACTCTCTCGTGGCGGCCTCGCTGATTTGCGCGGTGCTGGCGCAGCTCGTGCCCAAGGGCGGGGCAGGAGGCGCGCTGCTCGCCTTTGTGATGGGGGTGTTTTTGCTGCTCACCGTGCTCCGCCCGATTGCGCAGCTGCTGCCGGAGGCGATTTCCTTCGACCTCAGCGAATATAGCGCGCTGGCGGACGAGGCGGCGCAGGAGGGAGCCTCCGCCGCGCGCGAGGCGCTGCGCGAAGGCATAATCTCGCGCACGCAGGAATATATTCTGGACAAAGCGAAAGCTTACGGAGCAAATCTGACCGTGGAGGTGAAGCTGGATGACGCCGCTGTTCCGACACCCTGCGCCGTGACGATTTCCGGGGAAATCAGCCCCTATGCGAAGGCAAGTATGCAGGACTGGATCGCTTCCAGCCTGGGAATTGAAAAGGAGGCGCAGGAATGGATTTCGTAAAAAGCAGCCGCCAAGCGGTGGAATGGGTGAAAAAATTCCGCTGGCCGCTCGTGATTCTCGCGCTGGGGGTCGTGCTGATGCTGCTGCCGAGCGGCGGGGACGCGGATTCGGCGCAGGCCGAGAGCGGCGGCGAGGACGAAACCGCCGCGCAGGAAGCGAGCCTTGCCGAGCAGCTCGCGGAGCTGCTCGGCGAAATTGAGGGGGCGGGGGAGGTGCGCGTACTGCTGAGCATCGCCAAGAGCGAGAAAACTACCTACCAGACCGATACCGCCGCCACCGGCGCCGAGAGCACGGTGATTCTCTCGGGCAGCGACAAGAGCGAGTACGGTCTGGTGCAGCAGGTGGAGGGGCCGGAGTACTTGGGCGCCATCATTCTTTGCCAGGGCGCGGACGATGCGTCGGTGCGGCTGGCCATCAGCCAGGCGGTTTCCAGACTGCTCGGCTTGGGCATGGATAAAATTTCCGTGGTGAAAATGAAATAGGGAGGGCTCTATATGAATAACTGGAAGAAGAATTTGCTGGCCGCGGCGGTGCTGCTGGTGGTCTGCGCCGGGATCTACCTCAACTGGATGTATTCGTCCGCGCAGGATGTGGAGGCCTTGACCGATACGCTCGACGCGCAGAAGGTGCTTGCGCTCGACGCGCTCGACGCCGACGCGACGGACGGGGTAGATACCGTTTCGGATTACTTTGCCGCCGTTCGCCTGTCGCGGCAGGAGGCGCGCGACAATGCCGTTACGCTTCTGCAGGAGGCGATGGCTTATTCCGAGGATTCGGAAGCCGCCGCCGGAAGCGAGCAGCTTGAGCAAATCGTGGAGCAGGCGCTGTGTGAGGCGCAGATCGAGAGCCTGATTATCGCCAAGGGCTACGCCGACTGCGTGGCGTATATGTCCGACGACGGGATCTCGGTCGCGGTCGCCTCGCCCGAGGGCGGCATGACGCAGGCCGATGTGGCGCTAGTGGCGGATATCGTGCTCAGCCAGACGGGCTTCAGCCTAGAGGATGTGCGGGTGGTGGAGGTGCAGTAGCCGGAGAAATTGCCAAAAAATCACACATTCTTCATTGACTTGCCGCTGATTTTTTGGTATACTGGTGGAAAACGAACCCGCCTTTTGCGCAGGTGTACCAAGGAGGCTTTTATCTATGGCAGATAACAAGTATATTATTCACGAGCAGGAGAACGGCAGCATCCGTATTCTCGAGGAGGTCGTGGCGGCGATTGCCGCGCAGGCTGTCCGCGAGGTGGAGGGCGTGGCGGATTCCACCGCCAAGAGCGGCGCGGATTTTGTCATGCTGGGCAAGAAGGGCTCCAGCAAGGGCGTTAAGGTTGAGATTGCCGACGGCAACGAGGTGCGCATTTCGTGCAGCATTCTGGTGGAGTATGGCCAGAGCGTGCCGGGGGTCGCCTGCGCCGTGCAGGAGAGTGTGCGCAGCCATGTGGAGTCGATGACCGGCATCACCCTCGCCGCCGTCAATGTCAACGTTTCCGGGATTGTCCGTGCGTAAGGAGCAGGCATGACGAGAGGAAACGCAAGGGAACTGGCGGTTCATCTGATTTATTCACAGGGCTTCACCCATCAGGAGCCGGAGCAGGAGATTGCCATTCGCTTGGCAAAGGACTACTACCCGCAGCTTGCGCCTGATAACGACGTGTATGCCGAGCGCCCGGCGGGGAAAATGCTCCGCTATGTCGATACCGTGGTGGCGGGCGTCGCCAACCGCAGCGAGGAGCTGAACGCCGTGATTGCCCGCTATTCGCTCGGCTGGGATGTATCGCGCATCTCCCGGCTTGCCCGGGCGGTGCTTCAGCTCGCGATTTTTGAGATGGACAATGTGCCCGATGTGCCCACCGGTGTCGCCATTTCCGAGGCCGTGCGCATCGCAAAGAAATACGATGGGGACGATACCGGCGCCTTTGTCAACGGCATTTTGGGCTCCTACGCGCGCAGCATGGAAGCGGGTGGCGGGGCATGAGTACCCTCGGGCTCGATACCAGCAACTACACCACCTCCATCGCCTGCTGGGATGGGGAGGACGGGGAGAATGTTTCCCGCCTGCTCCCTGTCAAGCCTGGGCAGCTCGGGCTGCGGCAGGCGGACGCGGTCTTTGCCCATATCCAAAGCCTGCCGGAGCTATCCGACAGGCTGTTTTCCCATATAGACGGCTCGCGTATCTCGGCCATCGCGGTGTCCACCCGCCCGCGGGCGGTGGAGGGCAGCTATATGCCCTGCTTCCTCGTGGGGCTGAGCCACGCGCGGCTGCTTGCCCGCGCGCTCGATGTGCCGCTTTTTGAGGTATCCCATCAGCAGGGGCACATTGCCGCCGCGCTGTGGAGCGCGGGGCAGATGGCGCTCATGGACGAGCCGCACCTCGCGTGGCACCTTTCCGGCGGCACGACGGAGCTGCTTTATGTCGAGCCGGAGGGGAGGAACGTACATTGCACCCGCATCGGCGGCACGACGGATCTTTCCGCCGGCCAGCTGATTGACCGCACCGGGCAGCTGCTCGGCCTGCCCTTCCCGGCGGGAAGGGGGCTGGACGCGCTCAGCCGCGAGGCTGCGCCGCAGGAGCCCTTCCCGGTCAAGTGCCCGGGTCTGGAATTTTCCTTCTCCGGGGTGCAGAATCAGATCGAGCGCTTCCTCGCGCGGGGAAATTCCCCGGCGGAAACGGCGAATTTCGCCCTGCAATGCGTGTGCTTCGCGGTTTCCCGCGCCACCGCGAATGCCCAGAAGCGCTATCCCGGCTGCCGGGTGGTATTCTCCGGCGGCGTAGCCTCGAATTCCCTGCTGCGCGAGAAAATGCAGGCCTTTCATCCGATTTTTGCCGAGCCGCGCTACTCCACCGATAACGCCATGGGCGTTGCGGTGCTTGCCGGGCGGCTCTTGGGGGCGTAGTGATGGCACAGATTCTCTCCGTTACCCAGATTAACGAGTACCTCCGCGGCCGCATGGATGCCGATCCGCTGCTCAGCTCTGTGGCGGTGCGAGGCGAAATCAGCAATTTTAAGACCTATCCCTCCGGGCACAGCTACTTCACGGTGAAGGATGAGAGCGCGGCGCTGAAATGCGTGATGTTCCGCGGCAACGCCTCGCGCCTGCGCTTCCGGCCGGAGGATGGCATGAAGGTTATCGCTATGGGCAAGGTCACCGTCTACCCGCGCGACGGCGCCTACCAGCTCTATGTTTCGGCGATGGCGCTCGATGGCGTGGGCGACCTGAACGCGGCCTTTGAGGCGCTGAAGAAGAAGCTCGCCGCGCAGGGGCTGTTTGACCCTGCGCATAAGAAGCCCATCCCCCGGTATCCGCAAACCATCGGCATCGTCACCAGCTCCGCCGGCGCGGCCGTGCATGATATGCTGCGCATCCTGCGCAAGCGCTATCCACTTGTGCGGGTGAAGCTGCTGCCGGTTTCCGTGCAGGGTGAGGCCGCGCCGCCCGAGATTGCCGCCGCGATTCGCTATGCCAACCGCTGGAAGCTGGCCGACCTGCTGATTGTCGGCCGGGGCGGCGGCTCGCTGGAGGACTTGTGGGCGTTTAACGACGAGCGCGTGGCGCGCGCGATCTACGATTCGGAGATTCCCATCATCTCCGCCGTCGGGCACGAGCCGGATGTGACCATCGCCGACTATGTCGCCGATTTACGCGCCGCCACACCCTCTAACGGGGCGGAGCTTGCGGTACCGGACCGGCAGGCGCTCTATCAGCTGCTCGACAGCAGCAGCGCCGCGATGAACGCGGCGCTCTCCCGTCAGCTTCGCGCCGCGCGCCAGCAGCTGGCGGCGCTTTCCCGCAGCCCGGTGCTGCAAAGTCCGCAGAGCTATTTGAATCAAAAGAGAAAGAATCTGGAATTGCTGAAAAACCGCATGGTTTCCGGCGAAAATCAGATTTTAGCCCGGCAGAATCACCGCTTTATCGGCCTGACGGCCAAGCTTGACGCCATGAGCCCGCTCAAGGTGCTCACCCGCGGCTACGCGATGGCGCAGGGAGAGGACGGGGCGGTGCTCCGCTCCGTTTCGCAGGTGGAGGCGGGCGACAGGCTGCACATTCGCGTAAGTGACGGCACAATTCACGCTTCCGTCACCGGGAAAGGAGATTGACATGGAGAAGAATTTGACCTTCGAGGCCTCTATGGCGCGGCTTGAACAGATTGTCCGCGCAATGGAAAAGGGCGATGTGCCGCTGGAGGAGTCGCTCAGGCTTTTTCAGGAGGGGACCGCGCTCGTGAGCAGCTGCACCCGTCTTCTGGACGAGGCGGAGCTGCAGGTGAAGCAAATTGCCGTCGCGCCGGACGGCAGCCCGGAAGAAAAGGAGTTCGCCGATGAATCCGACACTTGATGACCGCGTCCGGGAATACCGGGAATTTATCGAGGCATACCTGGCCGAGCTTGCCCACCGCTTCGACGGCGAGCCGCAGAAGCTGCTCTACGACGCGATGGACTATAGCCTTCTGGCCGGCGGGAAGCGGCTGCGGCCGATGCTCGTGTTTGAATTCTGCCGCCAATGCGGCGGGGACTGGCGCAAGTCCGCGCCCTTCGCCGCGGCGCTGGAGATGGTGCACACCTACAGCCTGATTCACGACGACCTGCCCTGCATGGACAACGACAGCTATCGCCGCGGGCGGCTGACGAATCACAAGGTCTATGGCGAGGGCATCGCGGTGCTTGCCGGGGATGCGCTGCTGACGGATGCTTTCGGCGTTGCGGCCTCCATCGAGCTGGATGTGGATATGAAGCTTGCCATTTCCGTGCTGGCGCAGAATGCCGGCTCCTTCGGCATGGTGGGCGGGCAGGTGCTGGATATTCTCAGCGAGAGCCGGGAATGCACCGAGCGGGAAATTCTCGACATCCAGCAGCGCAAGACCGGCGCGCTGATTAACGCCGCCTGCGTCCTCGGCGTGATTGCCGGCGGCGGGAGCGAGCAGCAGATTGCGGCCGCGGCGGGCTATGCCGGGGCATTGGGGCTGGCCTTCCAGATCCGCGACGATATGCTCGATGTGATTGGCGACGCCAAGGAGCTCGGCAAGGCCACCGGCGCGGACGCGGGGAAGAATACCTTCGTGCGGCTCTATGGGCTGGAAAAATGCGAGGAGCTGGTGGAGAGGTACACCCGCACGGCGATTTGCTGCCTGGATGTCTTCACCGACACCGAATTCCTGACCGCCCTTGCAAACAGCCTGACCAAGCGAACCAATTGAAGCCGTGCAAGACCGAGCAGCCGCCGCTGCCCGGCCTTTGCGATATAGAGGGCGCTTCTCGCGCGCAGGCAAACGAGCCGCGAGAAGCTTACAGCACGCTTTCGCCGATTTTTTGAATATTCTGCTTGACAAAGAAAGCGGAATGTGGTAGACTACATTTAACAATTAGGTTAATTGTTAAAGGAGGGAGAGCCAATGGGCTTGCAGCAGACACTCCGCGCGCTGGCCGACCCGATTCGCCGCGAAATTCTGAACCTGCTGAAGAGGGGGCGAATGTCGGCGGGCGAGATTGCGGAGCATTTTCCCGTAAGCGCGCCTTCCATTTCGCGCCATCTTTCGGTGCTGAGGGAGGCCGACCTGATTCGGGACACGAGGGAGGGGAAGTTTATCTTCTACGAAATCAATACATCGGTTTTGGAGGAAACTATGCTCTGGCTTGCGAATTTGAAAGGAGATGCCGACCATGCTTCAAAAGAATAAGGGGAGGATCGCGCTGTCCTCGTTCATCGTTTTGCTGCCGATTGCGTTTGGACTTTGTATGTGGAAGTCCCTGCCCGACACCATAGCGACGCACTGGGGCGTTGACGGCGAGGCGGATGGATTCAGCTCGAAGGCGTTCGCGGTGTTCGGCCTGCCGGGCTTCCTGCTGCTTCTGCATTGGATTTGCCTGCTGGCAACGCATCTGGACAAAAGGCAGGAGCGCCAAAGCCCCAAGGCGCTGGCAATGGTGTGCTGGATCATCCCAATCATCTCCATTGGCGTCTGCGGCGCGGTGTACTGCGTCGCTCTGGGGCTTGGGAGCAGCGTAATGCCGTATGTTTGCGTGCTGCTGGCTGCGCTGTTCCTGCTGATTGGCAATTACCTGCCGAAGGTAAGGCCGAACAATACGCTCGGTTTCCGCATTCCGTGGACGCAGCGCAGCGAGGAAAACTGGCGCAGGACCCATCGCTTTGCCGGGAAGGTATGGGTCGCGGGCGGGGCGGCGCTGCTGATTGCCATGCTCCTTCCGCCTGCGGCGATATGCTGGGCGATATTCGGCGTGCTGGCGGCAATGGCAATCCTGCCGATTGCTTATTCCTATTGCCTGCACCGTCGGCGCGGGGAAATGTAAAGCGCAAATCGGGGCCGGAAAGGCCCCGATTTTGGATTGTTTCCCGTTATAAATTACCGAAATAGGTTGACAATAGCGATTTTTCCAACTATAATGGGAATCATAAGAGAGATAAGGAACAAGGAATGCGGGAGCTGCGTCCCCCGCCACAATCCAGCCCAAAAGAGAATGGAGAAAAGCCTATGAGAACATTCGTCAAACGCGCATTGGGCCTTCTTTCGGCGGCGGTGCTGATGGCTGGCCTGCTTCCGCTGGCGCAGGCCTCGAACCCGTACAATTACCCGGACTATATGATGAACAACGCCACCCTCCGGGCATTGGAATATACGGGCTACGATGTCCAGTACCTGAAGGACAAGGGCTACCTCTACCTGAAGGAATATGTAGCAAAATACATATTGCAGGACGAAAGCGACAAATCCACCTGTAAAACCAATGACGAGGGGGAGATGATTCTTTCCAACATCGGCTATTCGTACACGCTTATGGGAGATGAAACCGTGAGCGATTCCAGTACAGTTACGGGGCTTGCGCCGGACATCGCGAAATTTGAGAAGTACGGCCTCTGCTGCGCCTCCTTTGTTGGCTATTACATCTTCAATTATCTTCCCAACATTGAGGGCGTGGACACAAGCACCGTGGTCAACGCGGTGAAAAAGTACAGCGCGTACACCACCGGCAGCGGTGCAACCGACTACAACCTTGCGTATCCTGTCAACTGGATGAACGCATTGGACTATCTGGCCAAGAGTTCCTCTACTTCCGGCGTAACAAAATACACAGATGAGAGCACCGCCTATGACCATCTTGTCCCCGGCGACATCATCATTTTCCACAACGGCAGCGTCTATTCGCATATCGCCATCTATGCCGGGGAGGGGACGATGTATAACGCGGACGGCACGGTTGCGATGGAAACCTGCCACTATATCATCCATGTTGGCAACAGCCGCGGGCCGGAAATCAGCTTCGTGGAGGCTTTTTATGACAGCTCTTACGACTCCGGCTACGCGGATGGCTCAAGCACGGCGTCTAAGCCCGTCGCCTTTTATCACATCGAGTACCCCAACTCCACCGCGCAGATTGCTGCCTGTGTGACGGACGTTGACGGCTATGCCCTCGCGGGCGCGTACTTTACGGCGGTCAACGCCAGCACAGGCGCGTCGTATAGCATCGGCCCGACGGACAGCACGGGCTATGCCATCAGCAGCCAGCTCCCGTTTGGCACATATACCGTGACGGAAACGACCGTCCCCGACGGCTATCAGGCGAGCGGGCAATCGAGCTGGACGGTTACGCTGAACACCCTCTTCCAGATTTCCACCATTGAGGCGGTGAACGATGCCGAGGAAGAGGACGAATACACGCCTGCCATCACCTCCGTATATGCCAACAAGGATGGCGCTACGGCCTCGCAGACGCGCGTGAAGATTAGCTGGACGGCGGTCGATGGCGCGGACGGCTACCAGATTTTCCGCTCGACCAGTAAGAACGGCACCTACACCTGCATCAAGACGATTTCGGACGGCTCGACAAGCAGCTACACCAACTCCGGGCTCACCCTCGGGCAGACCTACTACTACAAGGTGCGCGCCTACACCAAGGATAGCAGCGGAAGCTGGGTATACTCGGATTTTTCCAGAGTAAAATACACCCCCGCCTGCGCGACCTTTACGAGCGTGTACGCCAACGCGACCGACCGCGTGCGCCTGCTGTGGAACGCGGTAGACGGCGCGGAAGGGTACCAGATTTGGCGCGCGGACAGCGCGGACGGTGAGTACAAGATTGTAAAGACCATCACCTCCGGCGACACGACGGCCTACAGCAATAATGGGCTGGAGATTGGCCAGACGTATTATTACAAGATTCGTGCCTACGCGACGGTTAACGGCCAGAAGGTCTTTGGCGCGTATTCCGATGTGAGCGCCGTCACGACCCTGTATATCGGCAGCACGACCATGACGGCTGCCAGCTATTCCACCGGCATCGCGAAGCTCGCGTGGAACGCGGTGGACGGTGCGGAAGGGTACCAGATTTGGCGCGCGGACAGCGAGGACGGCACCTATTCCATTGTCAAGACCATCACGAGCGGCTCGACCACGAGCTACAGCAACAATGGCCTTACCAGTGGCAAGACGTACTACTATAAGATTCGCGCCTATTCGGTAGTGGATGGCAGCAGAACCTACGGCGGCTACAGCACCGTCGTGAGCGTCACCGCTAAGTAAAGCTCCCTGTATCGCCGTAGAGCCGGGGAAAACTGGGGAAAGCGCAATCCGCCCTTGCCGATTTGGCTCGGGCTTTCCAAGGAAAAAATGCCGCTGCAATGCGGCGCACACCGAAAAAACAGATGGATGGTGGAATCTATGCACGAGAAAAAGGCGACCGAGGTGGTCGCGGCGCTGATTTGGCGGGGGCAGGAAATCCTCATCTGCCAGCGGCCGGCGAACAAGTCGCGCGGAATGCTGTGGGAATTCGTCGGCGGCAAGGTGGAGCCGGGCGAAACAAAGGAGCAGGCACTCGCCCGGGAATGCCGGGAGGAGCTGGCGATTTCCGTTTCCGTCGGCGAGGCTTTCATGGAGGTACTGCACGAGTACCCGGATTTGACGGTACACCTGACCGCATTCCACGCCGCAATCGAGGCGGGCGAGCCGCAGAAGCTGGAGCATAACGACCTTCGCTGGGTCGCGATCGATGCGCTGGGGGACTACGAATTCTGCCCAGCGGATCAGGCCATTCTGGGCAAGCTCGCCCGGGAGTACGCGAAATAAATCCACGGAACCATTCCGCCTTAGATGGCTCCTGCCGCGCTACGGGAGCCATTTTCTTAGGCGCGAAACGCAAGCAATGCGGTTTTGCACCCCCCAGAGAACGGGCGCGGAGCCGCTGACCTGCGCGAAGCTGGTACGCTCTGGCAAATTGGCGCAGTATGTCAGAGATATGGCAGGAACGCACGGACGGAAGGATTCAAGGAATGCCGCTGCACAGGAAACTCCACTGTACGGCGGCATTTTTGCGATTCTGCTTCTATCACGCGCAAAAACAAGAAAAAAGCAAGATTTGCACTTTGCTTTCTATGTTATAATGAGAGCAATAAAGCTTGAGCGGTGAGGAGACTTGACCCATGAAAGAGATGATCCATCCCCGAATACGGGAATACGCCTGCGTTGCCTGTTCGACTGTCACCCAGAAAATCCATTCCGGCGAAAAGGGCTTGACCCAGGAACAGGTGCGCCAGCATCGAAAAAAATATGGCGGAAATGCGCAGCCGATAAGCGACAAAAAGGAAAACACCATCCCGCACTGCATCCGCAGAGCCTTTATTAACCCCTTCACAGTGATTCTTTTCCTGTTGGCAGTTATCCTGCTGTTCACAGATATTTTGATGCCGGAGCAATACGGGCAAGGGCTTTCTTCGGTTCTGATCATCAGCCTGATGCTGGTTCTGAGCGGTATCATACGGCTGATTCAGGAGCTTCGGGCAAAGCGTGTGGCCGACCGCCTGACCCAGATGGTGCAGACTACGGTCTCTGTCTGCCGGGACGGCATCTGGCAGGAGGTGTGTTCGGATGAACTGGTGATTGGCGATTTGGTTCGTATGGAAGCCGGAGACCGGGTTCCGGCAGATATTCGTCTGACGGACGCAACAGACTTTTTTGTTTCCCAGTCTGTCATCACCGGAGAAAGCAGGATTCTGGAGAAGAACACCCTGCCGCTGACAGAAGTCCCGACCAAAATCAGCGAGTACAGCAACACCGTCTTTCAGGGGACGACCGTCACCGGAGGCCGGGGAACCGGCATCGTTCTGGCCGTCGGAGCCGATACCGTCTACGGAAATTTCTCCGCAGCGCCCTCGAACCGAAAGGAGGAATTTGACCGTGGCGCTGCGTCCATCGCATGGGTGCTGATTAAATTCATGGTTATCCTAGTCCCGGTGGTTTTCCTCGCCAGCGGGCTGACCAAGGGCAACTGGCTGGAGGCGTTTTTGTTTGCCCTGTCTGTTGCGGTGGGGCTGACGCCGGAGATGCTGCCGATGGTGGTCAACGCCTGTCTGGCTAAGGGCAGCTTTTCCATGGGGCAAAAGCAAACGGTGGTGAAAAACATCAACGCCATACAGTCCCTGGGCAGCATGGATCTGCTCTGTGTGGATAAGACTGGCACTCTGACCGAAGATACCGTTACGCTGGAATATTTCATGGATGTTCTGGGAAATGAGAGCGAAACGGTTCTGGATTATGCCTTTCTGAACAGCTACTATCACAGCGGCGTGAAAAATCATCTGGACACGGCGATTTTGAACTGCCGGGAGATGCCCGGCATGGAAGCACATTTTGAAGCGCTTTCTAAAGGCAGCGTCCTTCTGGACGAGCAGCCCTTTGATTACACACACAAATCCGTTGGCATCCTGCTGAAAGGGGAAACAGAAAATCTGCATATCATCAAAGGCAATGTAGAACAGGTCGTGTCAAGGTGCCAGTATGTCCAGTTTAAGGGAGAGCAAATTCCGATTCGGGGAAATTCCGTTCAGGACGCCCACGCCATCGTGGACGAGATGACCGAGGACGGCATGAAAGTCCTTGCCGTTGCCTGCCGGAGAACGAGCGCCTCTGTTCTGAGCGGGGAGGAATCAGACTTCATCCTTCTGGGGTATCTCGGCTTTTTCGATGCGCCGAAGAAAAGCGCTGCGGAGGCCATGGAACGCCTGAAAAGGCTGAAGGTGGGTGTTCGTGTTTTGACCGGTGACGATCAGAACACGGCTGTCTCCATCTGTTCCCGCCTCGGCTTAGAGACAGACCATGTCCTGACCGGCGCAGAGCTGGAGCGAATTTCAGATAACGAGCTTCCTCTGCTCATTGAGCAGACCGCCGTATTTGCGGAACTGGCGCCCAGACAGAAGGCGCAAATCGTAGCGCTTTTACAGCAGAACGGGCACAATGTCGGGTTCCTGGGGGACGGGATGAACGATTTGCCCGCAGAGCTGGCTGCCAACGTGGGCATTTCCGTGGATACGGCGGCGGAGGCCGTCAAGGAGAGCGCCGATGTCATTCTGCTCAGGAAGGATTTGAATGTGCTGGA
>JAJQFT010000095.1 GCA_021200975.1 Bacillota bacterium
TTCATATTCATGGGGTCAGGCTCACACCTGACCCCAACATTTATTATAGAACCTAAACCTTTTGGGCTGCCGCAAAATCTGCGGCAGCCCTCTTTTCTTTGCCTGCGCCTACGGCTTCACGTTCACGCGCCGCTTTGCGGTCTGCCCGGGCGCGCCCGGCGCAGAGCGGACGAACAGGGAATAGAGGTCGTCGCAGCGCTGCTCGAGAAGGGCATAGTCACCCTCCATTTTCTCCCCCTCATTGGGGAAGCTGCCGTGCAGGCGCGCGGCTTTCAGCGCTTCGCGCCCAGCTGCCGTAAAGCCCAGACAGCGGCACCACGGTGCGGGGGAGTGGAGCTGCTGCTCGCCGATGCCGAGGTAGGCGCACAGCATCGTCCGCTGCAGGCGCGTGCGGGTGTAGCGCTTGGATTTGACGGCGGCGAGGATCTCCTCCGTGCCCGCGCAGCTGTGCGCGGCGGCATACCACTTTCGCCATAGACCCTCGCCGCAGCCGGACAGGAGACGGTAATCCTCCTCGCGCATCCGCCGCAGCTGCCCGAGCACCGCCCGCTCCCCGGCGGGGAAATCGTGGATTTCCGCGCGCGCATAGAGCGCTCGCAGGTTTTCCGGCACATAGGCCTCCCATTGCGCCCCGGCGCGAATCGCTGCGCGCACAAAGGTGGCGGAGGGATTCTCCGCGTCCGGCGCGGTGCTGGCATAGTCACCGCCGCGGGGAATCGGGAAAATTTCCAGCATGGAATTCTGGCACAGGATGGCCTTGCAGTATTCCACCGCCAGAATATCATTGCTTTTTTGCAGCAGCGAGGTATCCGCCCCGATCTCGGCAAGCGCGCGCTCGCGCGCCGCGGGGAAGGACAGGCCTAGAGCGAGGAAGCGTGGCAGCGCTTCGCGAAATTCGCTGCCGAGCAGCGCCTGCGCCGTCGCCAGCAGGCTTTCGCGCGTGCCGCTCTCCGCGCCGAAGCAGAGCGTATCGCAGAAGCCGGAAAGAATGCTTACACCGCCCGCCGCGAAGCCCTCCGCCGAGGATAGGGCGTAGGTCACCGGCAGCTCCAGCACAAGATCCGCCCCGTTCTCCAGCGCGGCCTCGGCGCGCACCGCCTTGTCGAAAATCGCCGGCTCCCCGCGCTGCACATAGCTGCCGCTCATCAGGCAGACAATTGTGCAGCCCGGAAATTTGTCGCGAACAGTGTCCAGCTGCTTCCGGTGCCCGAGGTGAAAGGGGTTATATTCGCAGATAATGCCAACCGTGTGCAAAAAAATCTCCTCCTTTTCCAAAATAAACGCATTTCGCTCTTGAGAAATTCGGCAAAATGGAGTAAAATACAAGGTAGCGAAATAAACAAAACGAAAAGTAATTTTTAGGAGGCAAATCCCATGAATGTATTGGTCATCAATGCCGGCTCGTCCAGCCTGAAGTATCAGCTGATGGATCCCGAAACCGGCGCCGTATCCGCAAAGGGCCTGTGCGAGCGCATCGCCATCGACGGCCGCCTGACCCACAAATTCGCGGATAAGAAAATCGAGCGCGAGATTCCCATGCCCACCCATTCCGAGGCGATTTCCGCGGTGCTGGAAATTTTGGTAGACCCCGAGTATGGCGTGATTCACTCGGTGGACGAGATCGACGCCGTCGGCCACCGCGTGCTCCACGGCGGTATGAAGTTCTCCGATTCCTGCATCGTTGACGACGCCTGCATCGAGGCCATCGAGGCATGCATCCCGCTTGGGCCGCTCCACAACCCGGCGAACCTGATGGGCATCCGCGCCTGCCAGGCCGTCATGCCCAATACCCCGCAGGTCGCCGTGTTCGATACTGCCTTCCACATGACCATGCCGCCGAAGGCTTACCGCTACGCCATCCCCACCGCGTACTATGAAAACGACGATATTCGCCGCTATGGATTCCACGGCACCTCACACAAGTATATTGCCCGCCGCATGGCCGAAATCCTCGGCAAGAAGGATTTCAAGATGGTGAATTGCCACCTGGGCAACGGCTCCTCGCTGTGCGCGATTGAGAACGGCGCCTGCCGCGATACCAGCATGGGGCTTTCTCCGCTGGCCGGTGTGCCGATGGGCACCCGCTCGGGCGACATCGACCCGTGCGTCGTGCAGTTTATCTGCAACAAGTATGGCATGAGCGTTGACGATTGCCTGACCATGCTC
Organism: Bacillota bacterium; assembly: GCA_021200975.1. GTDB lineage: Bacteria > Bacillota > Clostridia > Oscillospirales > Oscillospiraceae > Faecousia. Next base: position 2,167 of record JAJQFT010000095.1, read on the forward strand.
AACAAGAAATCCGGTATGCTCGGTATGTCCGGCGTTTCCTCCGATTTCCGCGACCTCGAGGCCGGGGCGAATGCGGGCAATACGGATTGCCGCCTCGCGCTCGACAAGTTCTGCTACGAGGTTGCCAAGTATGTCGGCGCTTACGCCGCCGCGCTCAATGGCATCGATGTGCTGACCTTCACCGCTGGTGTAGGCGAGAACGGCCCCACCACCCGCGCTGCCGTGTGCGAATACCTGGGTTTCATGGGCGTGAAGCTCGACCCCGAGAAGAACAATACCCGCGGCAAGGAGGCTCTGATTTCCGCGCCGGATTCCAGCGTGCAGGTTTGGGTCATCCCCACCAACGAGGAGCTGATGATTGCGCAGGATACGCGCGACCTCGTCAACGCCGCGAAGAAGTAATCCAAGCTTTCGAGAAAATTTGAACAAATCGGCCGGAGAGAATGCCTCCGGCCGATTTTTTACGTCAGCGGGCGGCGGCGCGCGCCTCAAGCCGCTCGAGGTAAAGCTGCTCCATCTTCTGGGCGAAAACCGGGATGGAGAATTTTTGCGCGCTTGCCAGCGCATTCTCCCGGTAGTCGCCGCGGCGCTCTGTGTCGGCGAGGAAGTGCCGCAGACAGGAGGCAAATTCGTCCTCGGTGCTGTAGAGCCAGCCGTTGACACCCTCCTCGACCACGTCGAGCAGGCAGTCGTCCCGGCGGCACAGCAGCGGCAGGCCGGAGGCCAGCGCCTCCAGATAGGTCAGCCCCTGTGTCTCGCTGGTGGAGGCGCTGGCAAAAAGGTCGCCGGAGCGGTAGTAGCGCCAGACCTCCGCCGGAGGCACCATGCCGACAAAAAGGATTTGCTTTTCCATGCCAAGCTCGCGCGAAGCTTCCTCCAGCTCGCCGCGAATCGGGCCGTCGCCCACGAGCATCAGCGTGAACGGCTCGCCGCGCAGCCGCGCCGCGGCGCGAATCAGCTCGGCGCAGTTTTTCTCCTTTGCCAGCCGGCCGACGTATACCAGCACCGTGTTGTGCGCCGGGATGGCATATTGGCGGCGAATTTCCTCCGGCGAAAAGTCGGGCGTAGTGGTGAAGCGGGTCAGCGAAATGCCAGTCGGCACGACGCGGATGGGCGTTGTCACCCGGTAGCGGCCCAGCAGCCCAGCGACCTTGCCGGTGGGCACCACCATGCAGTCCGTTTTCTCGGAAATATGGTGCGAAAAGCCGGAGGCAATCTTCTTTCCGAGCCGCTTGCTCGGTGAGAAATAGTTCGTATAATCCTCGTATACGGTGTGATAGGTGTGTACGAGCGGCGCATCCACGGCGCGCGCGATGCTTTTGGCGATGGCGAAGGTGCTGAATTCGCAGTTGGAATGCACAATATCCGGCTTCCACGCAATCAGCTCCTGAATCAGCGCCTTGCCGCGCACAATCCGCAGGCGGGCGTGCGGATAGACGAAGCCCGCGGGCAGAGAGCCAATGTAAGTAACGCCGTCACGCGCATAGGAGCGGCGGCTCGGCGAAAGCGTGAGCACCCGCACCTCATGCCCGCGCGCCTGAAGCCCGTTGCGCAGGTTGACGATGGAGGTCACGACGCCGTTAATCGCGGGAATGTACCAGTCGGAGGTAATCAGAATTTTCATGGCAGATGGGTTTTCTCCTCAATTCCTTCAGGGCGCGAAAACGCGCCCTTTATGGTCGTATTATAGCACATAGCATAGTCCGCGCGCAAGAGGAAAGGCGGATTTTTTAGGATGGCACAGGAGAGGGAGGAGATTCCCGGTGATTTTGTACAAAAAATGAAAAAATTTGAAATTAGGTATTGACGAATGCGATATTTTCTATATAATGAATGTGGAGAATTCTGCCGCTGGGCAATCAATACAAAATGGAGGAATTTGCATGACACCGTTTATGTCCGAGGATTTCCTTCTGAAATCCGAAACCGCTAGGGTGCTTTATCACGAGCACGCAGCGAAAATGCCCATCATCGACTACCATTGCCACATCAACCCGATGGAAATCTACACCGACAAGCGCTACGACACCATCACCGAGGTCTGGCTTGGCGGCGACCACTACAAGTGGCGGGCAATGCGCTCGTGCGGCGTGCCGGAGAAGTACATCACCGGCGACGCAAGCCCCGCTGAGAAATTCCAGAAATGGGCGGAAACAATCCCGCAGCTGCTGGGCAATCCTCTCTACCATTGGACGCATCTGGAGCTTCAGCGCTACTTCGGCATTACCGAGCCGCTGAACGGCAAAAACGCGATGGAGATCTATGATAAGTGCAACGCGCTTCTGCATGAGCCGGATATGAGCGTGCGCGGCATTATTCGCAAGTCCGGCGTGAAGCTCATCTGCACGACCGACGACCCCGTGGATGACCTGAAGGCGCACGAGCTGCTTGCCGCCGACCCCACCGCGCCCGCCGTCGTGCTGCCTGCCTTCCGCCCGGATAAGGCAATGCGCGCGGACAAGCCCACCTTCCCCGCCTACGTCGCGCAGATGGAGAAGGTCGTGGGCTACGAAATCCGCACCGTGGCCGATATGCGCAGGGCGCTGTGCGACCGTATCGCCTATTTTGCCGTGCATGGCTGCCGCGTGGCGGATCGCGCGCTCGACTACTGCTTCTGCGTGGAGGCGGACGAGGCCGCGCTCGACGATATTTTCGCCCGCGCCAAGGCGGGCAAGGGCATCACATGGGATGAGCAGCTCGCCTACCACACCGCGCTGCTGATTGCTGTGGGCAAGGAATGCGCCGCGCGCGGCTGGGTCAACCAGCTGCACTTCGGCTGCCTGCGCGACAATTCCGCGAAGATGTTCGCACGGCTCGGGCCGGATACCGGCTTTGACTCCATGAACGACATTTCCAATGCCGCCGGGCTTGCCAAGCTTCTGTCTAAGCTTGAGGAGGCGGGCGGCCTCGGAAAGACCATCCTCTACTCCCTGAATCCCTCGGACAATGGCGTTGTCGGCTCCATCATCGGCGGCTTCCAGACCGACGGCGGCAACCTGCAGCAGGGCTCCGCATGGTGGTTCAACGACCACAAGCCGGGCATGGAGGCGCAGATGACCAGCCTGATGAGCCTCGGCGCGATTGGACGCTTCAACGGAATGCTGACCGACTCCCGCTCCTTCCTCAGCTACACCCGCCACGAGTATTTCCGTCGCATTCTGTGCAACCTCATCGGTACCATGGTCGAGGACGGCGAGTACCCCGCCGACATGGAAACCCTCGGCAGGATGGTGGAGGACATCAGCTACAACAACACCGCGCATTACTTCCACTTTGACGAGCTTATTCATTGAAAATATTAGGAGGAACATCATGAACGAACTGCAAAAAACCATTTGCAACATTGGCGTTGTGCCGGTCATTAAGCTGACCAATCCGCTGCGCGACGCTGGCCCGCTGTCAGACGCGCTGTGCGAAGGCGGCGTGCCAATCGCCGAAATCACTTTCCGCGCGGCGGGCGCGGACGAGGCGATGAAAATCATGCTCGAGCGGCACCCGAATATGCTGGTCGGCGCGGGCACGGTGCTCACCACCGAGCAGGTGGACAAGACCATCGCCGCGGGCGGCAAATTCATCGTCACCCCTGGCCTCGATGTGGAAATCGTGAAATACTGCCAGCAAAAGGGAATCGTCGTCTTCCCCGGCTGCACCACGGCGACCGACTATCACACTGCCTACAAGCTTGGGCTGGAGGTCCTGAAATTCTTCCCGGCCGAGCAGTCCGGCGGCCTTGCAAAAATCAAGGCGCTCTCCGCCCCGTTTTCGATGTTTAAGGTCATGCCCACCGGTGGCGTGAACCTGAAAAATCTTGCTGACTACGCGGCCTGCCCCGTAATTGCCGCCTGCGGCGGTACTTATATGTGCCCGGATAAGCTCATCAGCGAGGGAAAATGGAACGAAATTGTGGATTTGTGCAAGAAATCCGTCGAAATTGTGAAGGAGGCCAGAGCATGAGCAGGATTGTTACCTTTGGCGAGCTGATGCTTCGCCTGCAGCCGTATAACTATGAGCGCTTCGTGCAGTGTGAGAATGTGGAGTTCACCTTTGGCGGCGGCGAGGCCAATGTGGCTGTTTCGCTCGCCAACTATGGTATGGATGTTGCCTACGTCACCAAACTGCCTGCGCACGCCATCGGGCAGGCGGCGGTCAACTCCCTGCGCCGCTACGGCGTGGATACCCGCCACATTGTTCGCGGCGGTGACCGCGTGGGCATTTACTTCAATGAGAAAGGCGCCTCCCAGCGCGGCAGCGTGTGCATCTACGATCGCGCGCATTCCGCAATCGCGGAGGCTTCCCCCGCCGATTTCGACTGGGATGCCATTTTTGACGGTGCCGAGTGGTTCCACTTCACCGGAATTACCCCGGCGCTCGGGCCGAATCTCGTGGAAATCTGCAAGCAGGCCTGCGCGGCGGCGAAGGCGCACGGCTGCAAAATCTCCTGCGACCTTAACTACCGCGGCAAGCTCTGGACGCGCGCACAGGCGCGTGAGGCGATGACCGCGCTGTGCCAGTATGTGGACGTGTGCATCTCTAACGAGGAGGATGCCAAGGATGTATTCGGCATCGAGGCCGAGGCGACCGATATCTACGGTGGCAGCCTCAACCACGAGGGCTACAAGTCCGTCGCGCGGCAGCTCGCGGAGAAATTTGGCTTCGAGAAGGTCGCGATCACCCTGCGTGAGAGCCATTCTGCCTTTGATAACGGCTGGAGCGCCATGCTCTACGATGTGGCGAGCGGCGAATACTGCTTCTCCAAGAAGTATGATTTGCACATCATCGACCGCGTCGGCGGCGGCGACAGCTTTGGCGGCGGCCTGATTTACAGCCTGCTTTCCGGCAAGAATCCGCAGGGGGCGGTGGAGTTCGCGGTTGCGGCCTCTGCGCTCAAGCATTCCATTGAGGGCGACTACAACCACGTTACCGTTTCCGAGGTGGAGAAGCTCGCCGGGGGCGACGGCTCCGGGCGCATCCAGAGATGAGCAATTCCTTTTATAGTACAACTGGCCTGCCGGGAGCAACACGCTCCCGGCAGGTTTTTGCATTTCTGAAAGGAAAGCTTTGCTTCAATAAGAATGAAAGAATTCCGTTTTCCCTTGTAATTTTGGTCAAATTGTGGTACGATGGTACCGAGCTGTTTCCCAGCTATTTCGCGCTCTGTTTTTGGGGGCGAAACAAGCCGCTTACAGCAATTCACCGGCCTTTGCGCCGCGCGGATTTCCTTTATTGTCGCTGCCATCGTGCTCCTGCTGGCGCAGCTAATCATACGGGGCATGAATAAGTACATTTCCCCAATTATTCCAACAATCCTTTCCAAAGAAATAGGGAGGTAATCCACCATGAAAATGACATTCCGCTGGTATGGCTCCGACTCGGACGCCATCACCCTGAAGCAAATCAAGCAAATCCCCGGCATGACCGGCCTGATGGGCGTGCTGGACTACAAGGCGGCGGGCGAGGTATGGACGCAGGAGGAAATCGGCGCCTATGTCGCCGAGGTGCATGCCGCCGGGCTTGAATGTGAAGTGATTGAGTCCGTCAACGTCCACGAGGACATCAAGCTCGGCCTGCCGACGCGCGACAAGTATATTGAAAACTATTGCATCACCATCCGCAATCTTGCGAAATACGGGGTCAAGTGCATCGTCTACAATTTCATGCCCGTGTTTGACTGGCTGCGCACCGACCTCGCACGCGAAATTCCCGAGGATGGCTCCAACAGCCTCTATTTCGACGAGGCGGAGCTTGGCGACATGGGGCCGGTGGAGCTGGTTCGCTCCACCATCGATAATTGCAACGGCTTCACCCTGCCCGGCTGGGAGCCGGAGCGCCTTGCCGAGTTGGAAACGACGCTCCGGTTATACGAGGTCGTGAGTCCCGACGACCTGCGCGCGAACTACAAATATTTCCTCGATGGAATTCTCCCCACCTGCGAGGAGTGCGGCGTAATTATGGCCGTGCATCCTGATGACCCGGCTTGGCCGGTGTTCGGCCTGCCGCGTATTGCGCACAGCCAGGAGGATTTTGACAAGATTCTCGCCCTGCACGATTCCCCCTGCAACACCCTCTGCCTGTGCACCGGCTCGCTCGGCTCCAACCCGGAGCTGGATATCCCTTCCATCGTGCGGCATTTCGGCCGGATGCACCGCATCGGCTGTATGCATATCCGCAATGTCAAGCACCTTGGGCATCGCCGCTTCCGCGAGGCCGCGCACCTGAGCGCCGCCGGTGACCTCGACCTGTTTGAGATTGTCAAGGCCGTGTACGATACCTGCCCGGAAATCTGGGTGCGCCCCGACCACGGCCGCATGATTTGGGACGAGGTGGGCAGGCCCGGCTATGGACTTTATGACCGCGCTCTTGGCGCGACCTATATCAACGGCCTCTGGGAAGCAATCTGCAAAATGAGCGGGGAAACGGCAGGAGGGGCTATATCCGAATAACCTTTTCGGGAAACCGACCTTAAAAAGCTCGGCTGGATTGCCATTGAACGGTAATCCAGCCGATTGTTTCGCCGTGGTTTTCAAATTAACGGTTTGAAGCCGCCTTCTCGATACCCTGCGGAGCTTTCCTTACACGCCCGAGTAGGCGGAGAAGCCGCCGTCGATGGGGAGCGTCACGCCGGTGATGAAGCCTGCTGCCTCATTGTTGAGCAGGAAGAGCACGGAGCCGACCAAATCCTTATCGGTGTCGCCAAAGCGGCCCATCGGGGTTGCGGCGAGGATTTTTCGGGTGCGGTCGGTGGGCGTGCCATCTTCGTTGAAGAGCAGGCGCGCGTTCTGCTGCGCCGAGAAGAAGCCCGGCGCGATGGCGTTGACGCGGATGCCAACCTTGGAGAAGTGCACGGCCAGCCATTGGGTGAAGTTGGTTACCGCCGCCTTGGAGGCGGAGTAGGCGGGGATTTTCGTAAGCGGCGTATAGGCGTTCATGCTCGAAACATTCAGGATGCTGCATCCCTCGCGGCCTACCATCTGCTTGGCAAAGGCCTGTGTCGGCAGCAGCGTGCCCATCCAGTTGAGGCTCAGAACGTTTTGCAGCCCGGCCTCGTCGAGGTCAAAGAAGGTCACGGTGTCGGAGTCGAGGTCGCCAAGCTCGAAGTATTCCTTGTCGGTGTTGGCCTTGGCATTGTTGCCGCCCGCGCCGTTGAGGAGAATATCGCACGGGCCGAGGTCGGCCAGCACCTCGTCCGCGACCTGTAGGCAGTTTGCCTTATCGAGCACATTGCAGGCGTAGCCCTTGGCCACGCCGCCCTCGGCGGCGATTTTCTGCGCAAGCTCGTTGAGCTTTGGGACGCTCCGCCCGAGCAGGGCGACCTTTGCGCCGGCACGCGCGAGCGCAACGGCAAATACCGAGCAGAGTGTGCCGCTTGCACCGGTGATCACCGCGACTTTCCCGCTTAGATTGGTATTGATAACATTTTGCATATGCAAAGTCTCCTTTTTTCGCATGGATACTGTACTTAGAAATGCGGCGCAATCAGGCGCAGCGCCCGACGCTGTAATTATAGCAGGATTTCGCGCAGAAGGAAAGGGAATATTTAAGAATTTCTAAAAAATCTGGCAGGATTTCACAAAAACAGGAAAAAGTTATAAGGATTTCGAATCGCAAAACGGCAATAATTCTGATGCAATACCGATATCTATCCTTGGAAAGGTTTCGCTTTTTGCGGTTGGATTGAAAGCAAAGCCGTATTGCTCGCCGGATGCGGACATCGCTTGGGTTGAGCAAACCGTCGCCTCCATGAGCGATGAAGCGAAGACCGGCTGGCTCTTATTCCGGCCTGTCGCCTCGCAGGAGGACTACCTGCGTGAACGAATGCAGAAGTATTACCATTGCAGCTGCCGCTGCAATGGTATGCCCGACGCGAAGCTGCTCGAGCAGAACCACGCCGCGCAAAAGTATGCCAAGATTCCCATCTTCGCCGCGCTCCAAGCGGGGGGAGTACGCTCCCTACGGCGCACGGGAAAAGCAGGAATTTCTGCATAATCTGGGCGGTTGACGCGCAGAAAGCAAAATTGGGAATGCATTTTGCATTCCCAATTTTTTGCAGTTTCTTTTGCAGATTTCTGCGGCTCCGAGCCTGCTTAGCCCTCGAAATCCTCTTCGGACGCGGTGGGGACATCCTCGGCGGGCGCAGCCTCAGCCGCCTCGGTCGCTTCGGTTACCTCGCAGGGCTCGGCCTCGTCGTCCTCCTCGCCGTCGTAAACGATGGACGCTTCGACCTTCTTGGTGGTCATCTTCTTGCACCAAGCAACAATCTTGTCGCCATAAGCGGCGATGACATAGACGACGCCGGCTACGGCGGCCAGTGCAACAACAACCTTCACAATAATGCTGGCAGTTTTCATGGGGATTACCTCCGTTTATTTTTTGGGGAAGCTCCGAGAATTGCAATATGTGGCCGGGGCCTCCGAAATTTCTAGCTACAGTATAACCGAAAAGTGCGGAAAAAGCAAGCCTATTTTCAAAAAATTCAAACATAACCGTACATTCCGCGCACGCTGACCTCGCCTGAGCATACGGCTTCGGTTTCGCCGCCCGTGTAGCGGACAAGCAGCGCGCCGTCGTCATCCACATCGAGGGCGGTGCCGTGGCGAATTTGATTGCCGCGCACGAGGGAGATTTCCTGCCCGATGGTCATGCAGTCGGCGCGGTAGCGACGCATCCACGCACATTTTTCGCGCAGGACAGTTTCGGATATTTGCCGCATGGCCGCAAGCATTTCGGCGGCAAGGCGGTTCTGGTTTACCTGCGGCGTGAACATTGCCAGCGAGGCGGCGGTTTCGCGCAGCTCTGGTGGGAAATCCTCTGCGCGCTGGCAGCAGTTGATGCCGATTCCGCACACGGCGGATTCCACATTCCCGAGCGCATCGATGTGCGGCTCGACCAGAATGCCGCAGATTTTTCGCCTTTCAATCACCAAGTCGTTTGCCCACTTGATGTTCGGCCGTATATCTGTGCTGCGCTCCACGGCGTCGCAAATGGCTTCGCCGATGGCGGGGGTCAGGTGTAACAGCTGCCCGGCCGGGCAATGGGGGCGCAGGAGCACGCTCATGTAGATGCCCAGCCCCGCGGGGGAGCAGAAGCTGCGGCCGCGCCGCCCCTTGCCGCGCGTTTGGCACTCGGCAATCAGCGCCGTGCCCTCCGGCGCGCCCTGCACGGCCAGGCGCTTGAGCGCGTCGTTGGTGGAGTCGATGCTTTTTACAAGCGTCACAGCATCGTGCCACGGGTATGTGGGCGGCAGATGGGAGACGATGGCGGCAAGCTCCATCATTCGATATCCATTGTGACTTCCGCCGGCGGCGTATCCAGTACCTCCGGGTGCGCCAGCAGGCGCTTGAAGTGCTTGAAGAAGGCGGCGTAGTAGTAACCGTCGCAGATGCGCTCGTCGAGGACAAATTTTACATCCACATATTTTCGCTGCGAAATCGTGCCATCGTCATTGACATGATTTTCATGCCGCTTGCAGCCGAACGCGCCGAAAACGGGGAGGTTGCCAAAGTCGTAGAGATGGTGATAGATGGGCGGGATGCCAAGCGAGCCCATGCTGGTTAGGAAAATCGAGCCATGGAACGGGCTGACCTCCAGCAGGAAGCGTGGCAACAGGCCGAAATAGTCCAGCAGCTTCAATAGCCAGATGGTGAACTTCAGCAGCAGGCCGGGAATCAGGTTGAAAGCCCCAGCGGTATTGTCAAAGGTCGAATCGAGCGGCGCATTCTTGACCTCCTCGACCTTGGCGTTGAGCTTCTCGTACACGTCGTAAATGGTGTCCGTCGGCTTCAGGTGAACCTTAATCACGGTGTCCGGGCTTGTGGCGGCCATTTCCTTCTTCACCGTCAGGCAGAAAATCACGTCCTCGCCGTGGGAATAGACCCGCTGCCCGGCAAGGAAGCGGTTCAGCCCCGGGTACTTGCAAAGCCCGCGGCAGTAGGCCGCGAGAATGACGTGCATGATGCCGATGTTCGTGAGCCCCTCGCGCCGCTTGGCGCGGATGTAGCGGTCGATATTGCTCACCTCCAGCGATTCCTCAAAGAAATTGCTGGAAGTATTGCGCGTGACCATGAAGTAGGAGGAAATCGCGCTCATGGGCGACAGGGTGCGGATGCGGCGGCCGTCGCTGCGGTCGCCCCACGTGGGGTGATACTCGCCAAAGGGGTGCATCCGCACGGCCAGCACAGCCACCAGCATCCCCAGCAGGAACAGGCCGCTGGGAATCGCGGAAATGGGATCCGCCCGGTAGAGGTAGCTCACCACCGCGAGCGGCACAAGCTGCACCGGAATCATCAGCCAGAAGAAGCGAATCCATCCGCTGACCAGCACGGTGTAGAGCATGGCATAGAAAATCACAGCAATCCAGAACAGCCCCGATACCAGCTTTCCAAAGCCAAAATTTTGCGTGGCAGCGAGCGCGAAATAAATCGCGGTCATCCAGACGGGAATGGCGGTCTTGTAGTAAAATTCCTTCCCGCTGGCGAGGGCAATGGCGACAAATAGCAGGCAGGCTGCAACTGGCAGAACGATTTGACTCCACACGTACAGCGTATCGCCCGTCCCTTTCCAACAGGCGAACACAATGCGGGTCACTGCCGAGCCAAGCAGGCAAAGCGCCATCAGCCAGGTCATCACGCTTTTGGTGGTGACGTAAAAATGACTTCTATTTCTCATAGCGAGTATATTTTACCAAATTGTTGCCCGATTGGCAACAATTTTTTAAGTGGATTTGCACCTATTTTCGGATTCTTCAGAATCGCTATACGCTTCCACGTCCACCACGGTCAGATGCATGCCCTCCACACGGAAGCGAAGGTCGAAGCCGGCGAAACGAAGGCCGTAAATGCGCTCGGGCGAGCGCTGGTAGCTCGGCCTCGGGTCGTGCCGCAGCAGCTCCACAGCGGCGGCGCGCTTGTCTGCCGGAAGAGCGCCAAGAAGTGGCTTGGGAAAATCCACAGAGAGCAGGAATTCGCCCGCCGTGTCCGTAAAGCCGCCGCGCGCATCCGGAAAGGCGTCGGCGTAGGGAATGTAGGGCTTGATGTCGAGAATCGGCGTCCCGTCCATCAGGTCTGCGCCGCCGACATGGAGAACCGTGCCGCAGCTGTCCGTTTTTTCCATGCCCAGCAGCGTAACGCAGCTGAGCGCGATATGGTTCGGGCGAAATGGCGAGCGGGTGGCGAATACGCCCATGCGGGCGTTGCCGCCCAGACGCGGCGGGCGCACAGTAGGGGTGAGGGGCCTGCCGAGCGCCTCGGAAAAGAGCCAGAGAAGCCACAGCCGGTCAAAGCCTTCGATGCCGCGCAGGGCATCGGGATTGCGAAACGCCTCGTCAAACACGATGGTGCTGCGCAGCTCCTGCACCAGACCCGATTGGCGCGGAATGCCGAATTTGGTCGGAAAATCGCTGCGCATATAGGCAATTGGACGCATTGTGATTTCCATCGCCGCACCTCACGAGCGCAGGGAGCGCAGGGCGAAGGTAACGGCGAATACCAGCGCCAGCAGCAGCGAGATGGCTGCGCCGGCCGAGCAGCCGAGATAGTAGGAGCAAATCAGACCCAGAATTCCGGCGCCATAGGCAAAGCCTACGGAAACCAGCGTGTATTCCTTCAGGCTGCGTGTTACATTCCGCGCGGCAGCGCTGGGCAGAACCAGCAGGGAATTGAGAATCAGCAGCCCGACGCTCGAGATGCTCAGCGTGACCACCACGGCGATGGCAACCGTGAATAGCGCCTGCGAGCGCTTGACCGGCACACCCCGCGAGGAGGCAAGCTGCGGATGCACGGCGGTAAGCGTAAGACGGTTGATATGCAGGCACCAGAATACGATCACTCCTGCAAGCACCGCCAGCAGCAGGCCGATTTCTCCCGGCGTGACGGAGAGAATGTCGCCGATGAGGTAGGAATTGTATTTTGTGAAGCTGCCGCCGCCCAGCGTGGCGACGAAAATGCCCAGCGCGACCGCGGCCGAGGAGAACACGCCAATCAGCGTATCCGCCGCCTGATTGCTGCGGCTGCGCACATAGGAAAAGGCAAGCGCGAATACCACGCTGAACGTCACCGCCACCAGCGTGGGCATGGCAGCGCCGCAGATGCAGCCGATGGCGATGCCGGTAAAGGCGGAGTGCCCCAGCGCATCGGAGAAGAAGCTCATCCGCCCGGTGACGATCATGGTGGAAAGCAGGCCGAATAGCGGCGCCATGATGAGAATGGCCAGCAGCGCGTTGCGCATGAATTGCCACGACAGCATTTCAAACGGGAGTGCGTCGCAGATGGCGTACCAAAGGCTCATGTGGTTCCATCCCCCTTCATGTGGAATGCGGAATAGAATTCGGGGGAGGAGAGAACCTCCTCCGGCGTGCCGAGGCGGAGAATCTGCCGCTCAACCAGCACCACCTGGTCGGCGTAGCGGCGCAGTGCGGAAAAGTCGTGCGTGGTCATCATGATGGAGAGGTCATAGTCCCGGCGAAGCTCGTCGAGCATATCCATCAGCGTCGAAATGCCCTCCACGTCTACGCCGGAAAGCGGCTCGTCGAGAATGAGCAGGTTCGGCACCGGCTCAAGCGCGAGCGCGAGCAGCACCCGCTGCAGCTCGCCGCCGGAGAGAGTGCCCACCCGCTTGCGCAGCAAATCCTTCGCGTGCACCCGGTCGAGGCACTCGAGAATCCGTTCGCGCATTGCCTTGGACGCGCCGAGGAAGGCCGGGCGCTTGTACAGGCAGCATACGAATAGATCCTCCACGCTGATGGGATCGCCGGGGTCGAAGGCGGGGCTTTGCGGCACATAGCCGATGCGCATTTTGCGGTCGCGCTCGCCGGGGGTGGAGAAGCGGATGCTGCCGCTGTGCTCCTGCTGGCCGAGGATGGCCTTCAGCAGGGTGCTTTTGCCCGCGCCGTTCGGCCCGATGATGGCGACCAGCTGGCCGCAGTGGACGTGCAGGGAAATATCGTGCAAGATTTCCTCGGCGCCGATGCGGACGCCGAGCTTCTCAATGCGCAGGCAGCACGAGTCGCCGCAGGAGCCGCCGTGAACAATGCTTCTCATCCCAGCGCCTCCTTTAGCGTGTCGAAATTCTGGGTCATCGAGGAGAAGTAGCTTCCCGAGGACAGCGCCATGTCGAGCGTGTAAATCTCCACGCCGGTTTCGGCGGAAATGGCCTGCGCCGCGGCGGTGGAGCCGTTGGTTTCGGTGAACACCGCGCTGAGCGAATGCTCCTGCACGAGCGTTACCAGCTCCTTGAGCTCCGCAGCGGAGGCCTCTGAACCGGATTCCTCCTCCACCGCTGCCAGCACTGTCAGCCCATATTCCGCGGCGAGGTACTGGAAGCCGTCGTGAAAGGTGATGATTTCGCGGCAGCGAAGATTGGCAAGCGCCTCGCGCCCGTATTCGTCCAGCGCTTGCAGCTCGGCAAGCAGGGCGGCGTAGTTTTCTGCCATCCGGGCGCTGTAGTCCGGGTAGAGCCGGGCGAGCGAGGTGTAGATATTCTCCGCCATTGCGATGGCATTGGGGACGGATAGCCAGATGTGCGGGTCGTCCCCATCCTCGCCGCTCAGCAGCGAAATACCCGCCGAGGCGTCGATGCAGCTGCCCGCCCCGCTCAGCAGGTCGGACATAAAATCCTCCAGCCCCGCGCCGCTGAGCACGACGACATCGGCGCTCTCCACCGCCTTGACCTGACGAACGGAAAGCGAGTAATCGTGCAGGCAGGAAACCGAGTCGGTCACCACGAGCGTGAGCTCGAGGCCTGTGCCCTCGCAGATGCGCGTGGCAAATTCATATACGGGGCCCGTCGTTGCGGCGATACCGCCTGAAGATTCCGCGGCGCAGCCGCCAAGCAGCATTGCCCCGAGAAGGAATAAACAAATCAGTCGTTTCACAAATAGCTCCTATTGAAAAAATTGGGCGCAAAAAGCGCCGGTTTCTTCTTTATTACCATTGTACCATAGCTGTCAAGGGAAAGAAAATGGGCTGTGAAGAAATTCACAGCCCGCAGGAAGGTTATTAGTGATTTTCCAGCCATTCGCTCGCCTTTACCTTGCCGATGCGAAGAATATCTTCGCCGGGGTAGATGGAAGCTTCGCCGCCGTAGACGTAGAGAAAATAGAAGCCATCGGGCGTCTGGTACAGGGATTCTTCGTAGCCCTTGGGATCGCCGAAGAAGCCGCAGGTGTATTTCTTGATCAGGGTACCGGTAGCGGTATCGTATTCTTTTTTGCAGATGGTCTTTTTCATGCAATAGTCCCCCTTTCTTTAGAATACTAATTCATATTATATCGAGAAAAGTCAAAAAAATCAAGGGCTTTTCACGGATTTATTCGTTCTATACAAAAAATTGGATATTTAGATGATTTCTACAAAAAAAGCGAACTGAATTTGTGGAAACTGACGAGATTCTTTCAGAAAAACAGAAAGACCAGCAGCCCCAGCAGGAACATTGCGGCCATGATTGCACAGGGAGTTTTCATCACCTTCACCTCGAGGAAAAATTATAGCACACATTTGCGGCAAATGCAAGCCTTGCTTTTCCAAGCGGCGCTGTAGCGTTACAATAGATGTGAGACCAAGGTATAGAAAAAAGCGATTGAGTTT
>JAJQFT010000119.1 GCA_021200975.1 Bacillota bacterium
GGCCTCATTTAACCCATACATCCGCCCATCCAAATCTTCTCACCCCCAAAGGCCCTAATAACCCCCCCCCCCCCAGAGGAAACCAGCGCATTTGCTTCCCACGCAAAATTAAGTGCGCCGGATACGAACGGCATATAGCATTTATCAGACTCTGTTCGTCCTTTTATCTCATGTAGAATGATTAGCAGATAGGTCAATGTCCAAAATGCAACCTGTGCTATGTCAAATAATTGAACCATTCGGCTTCCTCTGCGCGCAACGCCATTACCTGCGTTCACTCGTGGTATTTGTTACTTTAAGTTCTCCGCTACAACGTTCAGCGCCTCTTGCATGGCATAGAGTTGATCCTGCTCCTCCGCAGACAATGCGGACAAATCACCCAAATCATAGGCTTCGATTGAGACAGCCCGCGCATTGCCGTCAGCATCAGTCAGCGTGCCAACGCTGTTCTCTTCATTCTCGCCAATGGAAACAGTAAAAAGCTCATACCATGCGCCACCAATCTCAGCGGAAAAGGTGACACTACAGGAAGAATCTCCATTCTCCTCCTGAGTCACGACATCATCTATCCACTCAGAAGGGAAGTAAAGCGTTCCAAGTTCTGTGCTGATTTCGGACAAGCCATCTTCCATACCCGTTGTTCCTGCCTGGTTTGCCTCAGGCTTTGCGGTTTCCGTTCCGGAGCATCCAGAAATGCCGAATATGGCCACGGCAAGCATCAAGGCAACCATCACTTTCATTGACTTTTTGTTCATTGGGAACAGACCTCCTCGTGTTGCACAGGGGACGCTCCAATTTGCTGGCACATCCCCTGTGCGATACGTTACGAAAGAACTAACTTGCCATTCTCATCAAAGGTGTACCACGCCTGCGGCAGCAGATTGTTGGTCTTGGAAATGTAATAGGTGCAGTCGTGAACCACCGTGCAGTTGGTCTTCACATAATAGTAATCCCCATCGATAAGAATCAGGCCAGCATAGGTCTTTACTCCATCGACGTAGTAATACCATGTACCATCGTCATCGATTACGATTCCATTCAGCACTTCGCTCTCCTCCGGAATCACCATCTTGCCCTCAGAGTCAAAGGTATACCATGCCTGCGGCAGCAGATTGTTGGTCTTGGAAATGTAATATGTGCAATCATAAACCATTAAATTAGAGCTGTTGAAATAGTAGTAATAACCATCCAGGTACACAAGTCCGGGATAAAGAATCAGCTCACCATTTTCTGTTAGATAAGTACTTCCTTCATATTCATAGAGGCCGCTTTGATTCTCCAGCCAAATGCCGGTTTCATCAAAGACGTAATAGGCTTCAGCTGTCCGTTCATGGTTTAGTGTTTTCGCGATTCCCTTTGCGATATACTGGTCGGCATAAGCAAAATATTGATTCCCATCAACTTCAAACCATTTATTTGCCTTAATTACTCCAGCCCAAACGTATCTGGTTCCATTTTCATCTTCCAGCCATTCGCCTTGGACAAGGATACAATTTTCAAAAACGTAGTGGTATCCGCTGATAGTTTGCTCTCCATCTACGGCCTTGTAATCTGTTCTGCTGAAATAGTAATACTCGTCCTCGCCATCGCTGTTCGTAATCAGGCGCCAGCTGGTCTTCAAAATGCCCTCTACCGCATAGTACTTGTCGCCTTCATATTCAAACAGTCCTGTCACTTTCCCTTGGCAGACTCCTGTATCCCCAAAGTTATAGTAGTAAGAAGTACCTGCGTCATCATAACCGGGGACGCACTGGATTCCGGTAACATAGGCATTGTCTACATAGTAGTAGAGCTGATCGTCCACGCTGACCCAGCCGTTCAGCGCCTCCTGCTTCACGTAGAAGGTGTCAACGAAGGTCGTGTACTCATCGCTGAAATGACCTCCATAGTATCCCGCAGAATCATCAGGGTCATAATAGGGATAGATGCCGTATGCCTCCTGGTTCGATGTATTGCTTGCCAGGGAGTACAGCTGGCTGGAGCGAAGATAGATGTCATAACTGACTGTGCCGCTCATGCTCACAGTAACGCAGTTGTTGCTGTCCACGACTGCATCATCGCTGGGTGTCAGCGTGATTCCACTGAGGACACAGATAGAGTTTGCTGTATCCGGATCAATGGCACCGTCCTGCTTGACCCAGTTGCAGACAACCGTCAAAATGCGGGTTTCCTCATCATATTCAGCAGAAGTCAGCTTGAAATAGTCGTTGACGACGCTTAGCCCGGAAATGTCGACATCGACGCCCTCCGCGATCTCCACCGTGATCGTCACGTTGGTTTGCGTATTGACCCGGGCTGCCAAAGCAAGCAGATAATCCCACGGAGTGGCATCCCCGCTCGTCCCGGCAAAGCCGGCCAGATAAGTCATCAGAGGAGCCAGACGCTCCGGGGCTTCAATGGCCTGAATGTCGATTGCAAAGGTATACGAGGCAGTGGTGTCCTGTTCCGTATCCATGATGTAGTAGGTCGTGTTATCCAATGTGATCGCATTGGACACATCACGGTTCCATGCAAGGGATTCATCCCCATACATGGCGCTGTCAAAATCAAAGATACTTTCTTCACTGCTGTAGAGGTTGACGACAATCGACGCCTCCACCAGCGTGTTCGTAGTAACGGCGGCCGTGATCGTCACCTTGCGAACGCCAGAGGATTCGTCACCAATGAACGAGAAGGCATCCATCGTACCGGCAGTCGACGTGCTGAACGTGAATGTGATGTCATTTACATTAATCGTTACGGGGTTGTTCTCATAGGTGGCCTCCAGAGGCAGCTCTTCCGCCACGCCATAGATCGCATTGATGCTGCTCTTGGTAAAGGTCAGGGTATCAGGGCGGCGGATGACCGTCAGCGTTTTGCTGCCGACCACCTCTCCATCGACCACAAGCTGAATATCAACCGTACCTCTGGCCAGAGCTGTGAAGGTGTTTCCTTCGATAGAGCCGATACTCTCATCGGAAACCTGGAGATAGGCGCCCTCCGGGATTTCTGCCGCATTTCCGGTAGAGCTTACACCGGTAATGGTAACGTCGAGGGTAGAACCAATCGTCAGGTAATCCGTATCCGTTGTCAGCAGGGCGTGGTCGAATTCCGTTGAGGTATATGCGGTAGAAACAACCACCAGAGAGGAGCTGACGCTCCGCTCGTACCCGTCAGAAGGCCGGTTCACAACGGAAATTTCATCCGAACCCTCCTGCTTTGCCGCATAGGTCGTGGAGCCGCCGCCGTCCAGATTCATAGCAATCACGCAGCCGGCATCGATCATGATCTGTGCGATTTCCTCTGCGCTGCCCCCAGCGGAGAAAGGCTCCTGACGGCCGTCAAGCACCATCAGCACAACCTGCCCATCAGCGGTAATACCCACGCAGGTGCGCGATGCGCGGTTGGTATAATTGCTTGAGGAGGTGGAAACCGCAATTTCTCCGTTCTTCACCAGAATGGTGCTTCCGCCTACGGCCTCCTGAACCCGGTCGGCATAGGTGTCCCACTCCGAGCTGGTGCCAATCACCGCGGTGCCGTCATCGAGAATCGCAAAAAAGTTTTCACTCTTAGCGCTCTGGTAGGTGACGCCCTCCATCACCAGCGCGCCGCTGGGCTGGCCGGTGCTCATGTTGTAGAAATCGGCGTTCACGCCGACAACTGCCGAGTAGTTCTCAATATAGGTATCCGCGTTGGAGGGATCGGAATGCCGCTCCTCCGCCGCCGTCATTTGGGAGCTAACAGCGGACATTGCCCATCCTTCTGAGGGATCATTGTCGTTGTAGTTCGCATAGATGGCAACGTCGTCCCGGCTGATGTCCACCGTGGCAATGTAATAGACGATCTGCTTGTCGTCGGCGGTCAGCGCATAATTGATCTCCTGCGTGACGCCCGGAGCAAGCGTGGTGGTTGTGGAGGAGAATACGCTGTAATAGGCGTTATCCCCGTCATCGGTATCGTCATCCCCCGGCTCCTCGGGATCTTCCGCTTCCTCCAAAAGGCCATCTGACAGTTCAAACAGGTAGTCCGCCAGCACATAGCAGCAGGCCGTTCTCAGGTCGTCCACATCGGTCAGATCCCGGTCAGCTTCCAGCATCTGCGCAAGAACATGGGCGGAATAAGTATCATAAATGGCGGCGCGAACAGCCTCCTGTGTGGTACTTCCGCTGAAGCGATTATTCAGGAAATAAGCCGCGCGGCTCGCGTCCGTCAAATCGCTTGTGTAATACGCCTCGAAAATGCCGCTCAGGGAGGTTGCTCCTCCGGAAATCTGCGCGACTATGTAGAAGCAATCCAAATCCGCGCGAAAATCCTGCGTAGAAAAGCCGTGCGTCACACCATTTGCGGAAGTGATGTGACTCACATAGTTGTCCAGGAAATATTGCTCCTTAACCTCGGCAACCATTTCCTCGATTGTGGTTGCTTCAACACCGTAGTAATTGGCACAGTCCAGCAGGTCGCAAATATCACCAAGCCAGCTGCCAAAGTCCAAATAGTTCTGGTTATAGCTGTTGTTGCTGGCGACATTCAGGCAGCCAAACAGATGCCCAAAGTCCATGGTATCTCCGTTGGCAATTGTGAATTCCTCTAGGTTTCGCAATGCACTGGCGGATGTGCTGTTTGCCTCATCCTGCTCTGCAACATATGTGACAAACGCCGTATTTTCCGCCCCGGCGATGGTTTCCCAGCTGTCGGACTGATACCGCTCCACACCGGTGCGGATATAGTTGATGACCAGCGCAATGGCGTTCTCGTCCGGATTAGACGCCACATAAGTAGCGGCATAGCCCTCCAGCACCTGCAAATTTGCAAGGAATTCCGTCCACCCCTCGTCCGCAGTTGACGTTTCCTGGGATTCCGCATCCACCGCAAAGGCGGGTACGGGGAGCACGCCGATTGTGCCAAGCATCATCGCCAGCGCCAGTAACAGCGATAACACCCGTTTTCCTCTATTAGCGCTCATGTATTTACCTCCTCATACATTTAAGTATTTATATTCAACAGCTATTGTGCTGTCAATATACATTCCCCGTATCCAATTAAATGGATTCCTGTGCATCTGTTAGATACGTCTTGTAAGAACGCTTAAAATCCAGCTTATACAAATAATGATGCGGAATCCTTTTCTCCTCTGGCGGCATTTTCATATAGTCGCCATATACATTCCGCAGATAGGAATCATAGTCTTGTGGAGCCTCTACCGAAAAGCTCTCAAATTGAACGGTTACCGTGTTGTCCATCCATTCCACAGGAATTCGCTCTTTATTTCCCCACGGACTACCATTGTTAATCAACCTTTTGCTAAGCGGAACGCTTCTGTACATATACTCTTGCTTCTTCAAAGCAATTTCTATCGTTGGGTAAAGTATTTTGCTGATTCGTTTTAATATCCATCTAATACTGTTCTTCACGGAAGGATTTGAATCGGATGGAATATAGTAATTTTCTCGCACTCTGTAGCGAATCAGCAACTTCCGCGCATCATACCATATCCCTGCAAGCCTGTTATCCGGGTAATAATCGAACGGGAAAATGTCAATATAGATTCCATGATTCATGTCAATATTTTTACAGCTCAGTTCGATAAAGGTTGTGTCGCTATTTCTAAGTTTTGCAAAACTATGCATGTATCCCGGGTCAGTACCATGCGTCTGCAGGAAGATATTCTCCGGCAAATATTGCCGCGCGTTCTCAACAAAGACATCATAATCTTTGCGAAACATTCCAACATCAATGTCATCATCCCACGGGATAAATCCTTTGTGTCGAATTGCTCCAATCAGCGTTCCCTGAACAATGAAGTATCTAAGGCCTAGTACATTACAAACTTCAATAAAATTATCCAATATGGATAATTCATAAGCTCTTAATTTGCCTATCTGTTCTGAATTAAGTTCTGGCATAGTACATCCTCATCATTCTTTTTTCATTTTCGAGGAGCGTAAACAGGTTATGGATTTGACCTTTCTAAAAACCAATTGTAGCATGGTGTCTCTTGTGATTACTAACATGATAAAATAGATGAGAATACCGCAGCTTATTTGCATCAATGTTGTCACCCATGTTGTCGGTAAGTAGTATTCCAAGCAAGCCACGCAAGCTAACATCGGAATGCTGTATAAGAGATATCTCAAACTATCCATTATTGTTTTGCCCACAGAAACTTGTCGAAGCATAACATTATATTGCATTACGCAGCTAATCCCCTGAGCCGCCAGCGTTCCTATCGCCGCTCCGAGAATTCCAATGGCCGGTATTGAAATTACATCAATCGCCACATTGGCAATAGCCGCGACTACATATGATTTTGTTAAATAGTCAGTTTGTTCTGTTGCAACCAAATACTGATCTCCTGAGATCCCGATTAACGAGCTCAAGATAATGATGGGGCATAAAACCCTTACGGCTCGTGTAACCGGGATAAACGCATCGCCCAGGTACCAGGGAATTAAAGTTCCAGCTATACCAGCTATGCCAAGCATCATCGGGCAAGCCAACATCATTGAAAATCGAATGGTACCTCCGAGATAAGATTGGATTTTTTCGGTGTTATGTGTATTATATTCCGCGGCCAATCTTGGCATCATCACAGTTGATAAGGCCGTAATCAAGGTCAGCGGTATTTTCACTAGTTTTTCTGCTTGGTCGTAAAAAGCAACTGAACTGGATGAGACAAACCATTTCAACAGAACTTTATCTGTCTGGAGATAAATCAACGTTGCCACCTGTGGCCAAAATACATGGAGACTTCCTCGTATATGCTTTTTTACCGTCTTAATCGTTGGTAATTTTATTCCGTCAAGGACTCCATATCGCTTCAAAAGCGGAATCGCAGCCAGTGATGGAAGCAAGGTCGTTATGGAAAGTAGGAAAACGTACTTGTATAGATCCTGCTCGCTTTTTATGAAGAGGAAAATTCCGGCAACGCAAGCAAGCTTTGCAGCAAAGTTCCTGGCAACAACGGGACCCATATCCTCCATCCCGATAAAAAACCAGCACGGATCAAGGAAATATGCGACTACATAAAAAATCTGAATTAAAAACAGCATCCTCGAATCCGAGACGTAGATAAGCACGAAATAGCAAGCTGTCGTTGCAATACCCAGGCTAAATCTTGTCATCAGAATGTCAGAAAATTCCTTTTTCAGTTCTCTTTGATCATGCTTTACATATGCAATCTGCCGAATCGAGTAATTTTGTATGCCCAGCATACCTATTGTTGTAAAAACATTGGATACTGTTGTTATATAGCTAGATGTTCCAAGAGCATCTGCTCCCAACACCCTTGCAAGGTACGGCGCTGTAAAGAGAGGTGCAATCAAAACCAAAATCTGGTATGATACGTTATAAACATAATTCCTGGCCAGTTTATTCATTTGCTGGTATGCATCTCCATCTCGCACGCCTTGATTCCCTCTGAAATCTTTTCACTAAGAATGAAATATCCCTTCTCGGCGGGGTGGAAGTGGTCATAGCAGTATATTCCACTCCAACCATTTGTTTCTACCGCTACTTTTAAGGCAGTAAAAATATCTATATACATTAATCCATTGTCATCGGATAGGTGTTTAATAACTGCATTGAATTCTCTGTACTGTGCCAAGCTGCCGGGGAATTTTCTGTCATCTATAAATACAGTCGAACTCAACAATAACTTAATATCATTACAATTACATCTTTGTATAAATTCGTCGTAAGTCTGCTTAAAATCCGAGATTGAAACCAATTGCTCTGTCCCGTCTATTTTACGAATAGTACGATTTAGGCAGAAGCGAATAAAATTCTCAATTTTCTGCATTGCTCTGACTGCTACTTTATGCGAATAAAACGGGCGAGGACTCAGCATTCCATTTCCTTGGAAACGAGATGGAATATGCGCAAATAATTTGCCTGTTCGACAAGGCCTTATCTGTGCATCGACATTCCCGTATAGAACAACAATGTAGTCCGGATCAGAATGGATAATCTGATCGAATATTGTGGCTGTATAGCAAATGGTTGTTCCTGTTAACGCCATGTTTTCGACGGTGTATTGATCGCCTAACAGTTCTTGGAGATGCTGTGTGAAATTAATCTTTTTTGATCCAAGCCCCTGGGTAATGCTATCTCCAAGAAGAATAATTTTTTTCGGTTGTCTATGGTTTATATTCATGTGTATTAGCCTCTGCCTTTTCCGCCCAGTCTTTGATTCGCGCATCGTATGCTGCCCAGGTATAACGCAAGGCCATCTCTCTTGCGATATTTCCCATTGAGATGATCTGTCCCGGATGTTGAATGAAGAATTCTATCTTCTCCCGTATCGCATCGATGGACTGAATCGGGATCAGAAAACCTGCCCCCATCTTTTCAACGATTTTGCCAACGCCACTGTTTACCGAAACAATCAGCGGAAGCCCACATGCAGCAGCCTCGAGCACGGAGAGGCTTTGCCCTTCCCCCAAGGACGGGAATACAAACACATCATTTTCCTTTAGAAGCTCCGGCATCTTCTCGTGTAATACACTCCCTGTAAATCTGACACGGTGAACGTATTTTTTTAATTCTTCCATTTCAAGATTGCAGCCACCCACCACCGTTAGCTCCGCCTGCTCCTTGGGAATTTGTAAGAAGGCCTCTAACAAATAATAGATACCCTTTAGTTCTTTTACGCCGCCAACATAAACGAACCGGATTGCTCTACTTTTTAGCTGATTCACTGGCGGGTATTCTTTTTGCGCAAAACGTTCGACATCGACGCCATAGGGACAAATGGATATTTGATTTTCTTTAATTCCTGAGAATAATAGGGAATCCCTCACAAACTCAGAAGCCACAAGGAATCGTTCTGTCGCCTCCAGTTCACGCTTTGTCCGATCGACATTTCTTTCATCCCAAACAGACCGTCGCTCATTCAGCAAAATGCTTGAAAAGGTTGGAGCCATTTTTAAATCGTCCTCATATATTGCTCGCATATACAGTAGATTTGCTGCTGACATATCCATAATGCGAAGAATATGTGGGGCAGTATCCCTTAACTGTTCAAACAGCAATGGAGAGCAATCATCGTAGCAGATAACCGCATCCACCTTGTGCGCCAATGCATAGTCTGCAACTTTTTTTGCAAACCTGTCTGCTGTGTGGTACTTAATTTGTCGGTATTTTTTGCGTAAAATTGGCGTATTCAATGCCAACAGCTTGAGTAATCCTTCCCCCTCGCAAAATTGAATGACATCGTCATCCTCCAGCTCTGCACATCTTCGATGACTTGCCTTCGTCTTGAACTTTCCAGGCAAAATTGCCGCTACTATTTTTGTCAGAGAATGCGGCTTATAGTATACCGTTGTTACGTATTTATAAAGTTGCCCACTCTTTTTTAACGCTGCCGCAAGTCGATAGCTATGCTGTTGAGCCGGATGGGCAACAATTATTTTCATTCTCATTCACATCTTTCTAAAGACTTTATCCCATGTCCACTTTACAATAAAGGGCAACACAGCAAAAATCGTCATGTAAAAGTTCCCACTAAAGTTCCCGCGCGCCACCCATTGGAACAGGACGGAGTAAATAATGGAATACGCGAACAACCTGTCTGTACTGCCGGACTGTAGCAATACCTTAAGCTTCGACAACAAGACCCCGAAAAGAAACATGAGCAGTATACATCCCAATATTCCAAAATTAGCATACATTTCACCTATGTTGCATACGGCCGTTCCAGACGTTCTTGCGCTTTTATTCAGCGAATATTCAATCATATCCTGCACCGGATTGGTAGGTTTCCCCGGCCAGATCGCTCTAGGAATAAACAGCAGAAAAACATACAGGAATGTTTCGCCCAGCATATATGCGTGCTCGCCAGGGAATCTCTGAACCATAGAGTAGAAAGTTTTGTATGTATTCAAATCGCTTTCCAATGGAGCTAACAATTTCTCGAAAGTAAAACCACCTGATCCCCATCCATGCAAAGCGCCGCCAGTCGCCAATACATATCGGTTTTCCTGCATCCACGCGAACACCGTAAGTGCCAAAAGTCCACCAATGAGGACAATAAAACCGTTTGGTTCACGTCTGCGCCGAATGAAATAATAGGTAATGGGGGCAAGAATGAATGCAAGCATTAACCACCGAGAATTTCTCATCAAAATGTAGACCAAGGTCAATAGAATAGTGATTACCTTAACCGGTATATTCTTGGAATTAAACAGAATCATTTCTGTCAGCAGAACCAGCGTAATCCCAAAGTTTGAAAGGAATAATAAAGCGGTATTTGAGGATGATTCGCGTTCACCGCCGCTACCGAAAGAGAAAATATAACTAAGCGAAATTCCTTCAGATAGCATACATATCAGGCACAAAGCAAATACAATCGTCCAGGCCAAATACAGTTTTGCCAAGGAGAAAGGCTCTTTGTCGCCGGCTTCCACCATTCGGTCTATTTGCGAGCTGCTACGGAAGTCTATAAAATTGGATTCATTTCCCCAATAGTATCCTATAAACATGCACGTAAAAGACAATATCACGATCGCGGTTGCCTTAGCGCCGCCCCCAAGGACGTTAATTCCATGGGCAGTTAATTGGTCGTTATATTTCAAATCCACAACAGGCTTGATTACAAATATTGCCAAATACAGAATCCCGACAAACAGCAGGGGCTCAAACACGTACATCTTATAGTGGGATCTTGCAACGACCAGAAGCCCAGCTATCCAGAAATAGGCAAGCATAAGCATCAAATATAGTTGCAACTGCTCTGTTGAGAAAGAACCTCTATACCCCAATAAAAGGATTCCTCCCACCAGAATATATAAGAATACAGCTCCTGCGCTTTCTGAAAACTTTGTACGTGGATACATATATGGCTTTCTCACTCTTCCGTTTTGCATATCTCCAAAATGTATTGTTTAATTCCTTGCACGTCATTTTCCCGAACCACATATTCATGTCCCGCACTCTCAGGGCTTCCTCCAACATTGTATGTTATCACAGGCGTCCCACAAGCACGTGCCTCAAGATTCACCGTCGGGTAATTATCCTGATGGGTAGGGTTCACAAACACGTCAGCAGCAGAATAAATGTCGACCAGCTCACTTTGGGATTCTGTTTTCTCAATTGCAATAATATTAGATGGCATCATTCTTTGCTTTTTATGTGGAATCCCGACCAATACCATAGCGAATCGGTCGTCTAAAAGCAGCCTGAGTTGCAACATATCTTGCAAGCCTTTTGTTTCTTCCCACCCGACAGCAACCCCTAAGACCATGAATTTACCGGCTATGTCATATTTTTCTTTGAATGCGCTTTGCACGGGTTTAAATACTGTACGATCAATGGTGTTGTACTGGACCTCAACCGGATAAGAATTAAGGAAGCTTAAGCAGACCATGTCTTTTAACCACGCGGACGGTGTAATCAAAGTCATATTTTGAATGGAAGTAAAGCACTTTTTCTTGTAATTGTAATTCCTTTTTGAATTATCAGCAAAATAACATTTTGGATACGTGCGAAGCTGGGGGCAATTTTCACATTGGTCTAACCACTTGTTGCAGTTTTTCATTGTAAAATAGGCGCAATGTCCTGTAAGTGCCCAGCAATCGTGTAATGTCCATCGCTTCTCGACCTCAGGGTGATTGCGCAGCCAAACGAAAAGCACTTCGTAATTCAGATAGTAACCGTGAATGTTGTGGAGCCAAATTATGTCTGGCTTTAGTTTTTCTGCTTTTCGAAGGAATCTTTGCGTAGCCACTCGTGAACCCATCCCATGACAATCGAAAGTCATAGACATAGCCGCATGAAGGGTATAGTCGAAAGCAGTTCCAATCTGAATCAAAGTAGCATATTCGTCTTGAACAGCCTCCCGGCCGTATGCAACGTAGCACTCATGCCCATTTTCCGTGAGCTCTTTGCATTTGGCAGCAATTAGTTTGCCGGTGCTTCTTACTCCATATACCGAATTGATAAATAAGTATCGCATCTCAAACCGCCTTTCGGCTTTCCGCAACTTCTGCTTCATACAATTTCGCGTCAACCATAATTCGATAGATGTATGCCTGTAGCAAAGCATATATTTTACCAGGCTTTCCATCTAGAAATCCCAGCCGCAAATAGTAGCGATACCAATAATAGAGCTTTGCTCTAAAGAACATAGGGAGCCTGTAATATACACGATCCCTCAACGTTTGCGTTCGCGCAGCGTCCTTATATAACTGAGCGTCTTCACAACGGATGCCCGTTCTGGCTTTATAATCTATCACTTCTCGTGTTGCATATCCGTTGTGTTTCTCTATGAATTGCGAGAGGTCTTTACAGTCATAGTGCTGGCAATCATTCTTTAATGTAATATAGCGCCCCGCACTCAACACAACATGCTCGCCCATTGCTCTTTCCTCAAAACGGCCAATCCCATACTTGAAGATTGTCATTTTTATAAATGGATAGGCACCACCGTGCTTTAAAAATCTCCCCAGAAAGAACAACCTATGCTTCATCAATAAGCCCGTTACATCATCCGCAGCGTGTTGCTTGCACTCATCCAAAATCTCTTTTTTTAGCTCTATTGTGGGGGCTTCATCTGCATCGATTCTGTAGATCCAAGTGGATGTAATATCTAAATTGTCTAGCGCCCAGTTAAATTGCTCCGCATAATTTACAAATGGATGCACCCGCACTTCCGCACCAAGGCTATTTGCAATCTCTACTGTTTGATCTGTACTACCACTATCTACAACATATATTTTATCGACCAGATCCTCTATTGAACGAATACAGCGAGCAATATTCAGTTCTTCATTCTTTGTAAGAATGATGGCAGTAATGTCAGTCCTGTTTTCCTCATGGCTCATGTGTCAACACCCACCATTTGAAATAGCTTTAAGTACTTGTGCATGGCAATTTCTTTTTGGTACGACCTCTCATACAGCTTCATTGCCTGTTCCCCCATCACGCTTATAAGACTTGGCTCTGTTTCAAAATTTACAATCCAGTCACACAGCGCATCTGCATTTCCAACCTCAACAGCACATCCTATTTGTTCGGCTTTGACTTCTTTTGCGATATAGCAATCTCTTTCGGTAATTGCTATTACGACATGGCCGCTCTGTAAATAGCTATAATATTTACTTGGAGCGCACATTCCTTTCAGCCCTGGCTCTAAGCTGACAACACAGCACGAACTGATTGCAAGCGCCTGCTCGAATTCTTCCCCGGTTAAAAAATCCAGTATTTGAACATTACTCAGATTGTGTTCGTGGATATACGCTTCTATTTGTTCTTTCTTCGAACCATGGCCGGCAATCAGAAACCTTACTTTTTCATTCTCTTGAAGTTGTCTTGCCGCTTCGATCAGGGTGTTCATTTCCTGACAGATTCCCATGTTCCCAAAATAGGAAACGATAAATTGCTCCTCGTGATAGCCAAATCTCTTATACATCGAAGGTGCGGCTGTGCACTTGCTCTCATGCGCCCAATTGGGAATCACAAATACCCTCTCCGCATCCAGCTCCGGTCTATTCAAAAGCAGGAACTCTTTCATTTCATCCGTAAGCGCAACAACAGCGGCAGCATTTTTATATGTGATGCGGTTGAGCCATCGCATTACCCTGTCCACGACGCTGCCCTTAGATAGGCTTCCGGAAGCATAGGCCACTTCAGGATAGACATCGTATGCTACAAAAATAACTTTTACGCCATATAGCCTTGACGCTAACATCGCAACAGCTGGAAGGACGGGAGGGTTTGAATAGCACATGATTGCGTCATATTTTCGCATCTCCAGTATGTGAAAAAAAGCACTGGCCGTATAAGAAAAGTAATTGATGAGCCTCCCCATTTTCCCAACACGCTTTAGCTGCACATAATGCAGTCGATGTATCTTAACGCCGCTTACTGTTTCACGGCTCGGTACTTTTCCAACCCGATTGTATTCTTTTGGGTAGCCGCACATAACATCAATCTGATTGCCTTGAGAAGCCAAGTATTTAGCCGTATCAAACGGAAGCGTTGCGGACGAATTGTATTCCGGATAGGAGAACTGGCACAAAAATAGAATCTTATTATTCATAATCCCTTTCTCTTATGGAAGCAAAATATGCCCCATTACCTTGCCCCCTCATGTGTAAATACCAGCTTCACCGTCTTGAAAATGCAGCTTAAATCCATTTTCACCGATCTCGCTTCGATGTATTGCATATCCAATACAATCTTCTCCTCCGGCTTGAGGTCATAGCCGCCGTTGACCTGCGCGTAGCCCGTCAGGCCGGGCTTGACCGCAAGCCGGTTGTGGAAGCCGGGTATATACGCCTCAAATTCGTCATAGAAGCACGCGCGCTCTGGCCGCGGCCCAACGAAGCTCATCTGTCCAAGCAAAATATTCACCAGCTGGGGAAGCTCGTCAAGCCGTGTGCTTCGCAGGAAGCGCCCCACCCTCGTGCAGCGGTGATCATTCTTCTGCGCCCATTGGGGGCCATTTTCCTCGGCATCCACATACATCGAGCGAAATTTGTACATAATAAAGGGTATGCCGCCCTTGCCCAGCCGCTCCTGCCGGAATAGCGCCGGGCCCGGTGAATCCAGCCGCACGACGGCTGCGATGATCAGCATAGGGAGAAACAGCAAAACCCCAGCCAGAATCGCGGCAAGAATGTCAAAGCACCGTTTGAGCAGCCGGTAACATTTTCCCCCGCCTATTTTTACAGTCTCTGCCGCATACCTCGGCGGAACGGCAAACGCAACGGCATCTGCCGCGGCCGCTTCCGTGCAGACCTCTGAAAGCATATTCGACGTCACATCCGTATTTCAATTCTCTCCACGCGCCGCGCACAGCAAAAAACGCCTTGCGTCCAGGGAGGCTCCGGTCAAATCGGCGATTGCCAACCCTCTCCGGGCTTCTCTGGCAAAATGCAAAGCGTTTTCCGGGGAAGAAGTCTGCCGCACCAATTTCCCCTTCTTCGTATACCGTGTCGCAGAGGGTTATCCTCTGCGACAAGCGCCGAAACACCCCGTTTTTTCGGTATTTTTTCTGTTGCAGACCAGAATTTTGACTGCTTATGCAATCCCCGGCCAGCAGACCTTTTCCATATTCTTTCGCTTCCAGTCCATCGAGCAATGCACATAGCGGTTCATGGTGATTGCGGTATTGGCATGTCCCATAATTTCGCTGAGCGATTTCATCTCAAACCCCGCCTCGATGCAGCGGGTAGCAAAGGTATGACGGCAGGTATGCACCGTCACATTTTCCAGCTCGCAGTCGCGTGCATATTTGGCGAACCGGCGCTGAAGGGTGCGCGGCTCCATATACCGTGCCGTGCCCGTGAGTACATAGCTGCCTGAATCCTCCGGACTAAAGCTCTGTGCGAGATTGACAAGTGATTCTGCCAGTGGAATGGCACGCCGAGAGGCTTGGCTCTTGGGTGCGCCAATCACCACCACCGTCTTTGACGCTGCGTTCGCGTCAAGATTCCGGATGCGCTGCATGCTGGCATCCACTCGCAGCAGCCGATGCTCGAGCAGGACGTGATCCCAGCGGAGCGCACAAAGCTCCCCAATCCGCAGGCCGGTCAGGAGGGCAAGAAGCACCCCGAATTTGCAGGCATCCGTATCGGTGAGCAGATAATTCGTAAGACGCTCCTGCTCAGCAACAGAAAGCACCCGAATTTCCGCTCTTTCCTGACTGGGATACACAAAATCCATCCGCTCCACCGTATTCGGGAGCTGCTTTTCCGTGAAGCGCAGGATGGAATGGAGCACGACCAGAATATCCTTTGCGGTTTTGGAGGAGAGCCCCTTTGCGCCCAGCAGCTCGCCGCTGAACGCTGCCACATCCTCCTCGCGCAGCTGACTGGGCGTCAGCTCGCCCAGATAGGGGAGAATATGGTTATCCAGAAAGCCCAAATACTTCACATAGGTCGAATCGCGCAGGCGCAGACGGTTGCGCTGAAGCCAGAACTGCGCCCAGTAGCGAAGCGTTTGCTCTTTCTGCTCTGCGCAGTGGAGCTCGGGCGGTACGCCGCTTGTCTTCGCCTGCTCCAGCCGCTGCTTCGCCTCGGCGTAGGTTCTGCCGTAGCAGTAGCCGTATAGGATCCTGCCGGAGGAGTCCCGTCCCCTATGGTAGCGGGCTTCCCGTCGCCCATCCTTGCGCTTGAAAATGTTTTCACCTGTTCTCATGCGAGTAGATCCTTCCTTTCTTTGGAAATTGGTGCGAAATTATTATAGCATTCCCGGCGATACCTGACGATTTATTTCGACTGCGAATCGCCGCAAAAACCTTGATTGCGGCAGCTGGAGCGCCGAAATTGGTCTGCGCGTAGCGCGCAAATTGGCGGAAAATGCAAGCCGCTTTCGGAATTTGGGAAAATTTTTTGGAAAATCGTCCCGAAAACCTCTTGAAAAATGGGCGCATCTATGATAGAATTAAGAAACATAAGCGTGCAAAGCATTTTTTCACTTGTCGCAGAGGATAACCCTCTGCGACAAAAAATTTGGTACACACCTGCGCGGGTATATGCGAGGGAAAAATATTTGTCCGCGCGTCGTGAATTTGTCCATTTGTCAATGATGTGAGACCGAAAAAAAGGAAAGAGTTTGTTCATTAGAGCGGCGGTTTTGCTGACGGAGGGAGGGCGAAGCCCGACCAAGGTCAGCAAAACCGGACGGCC
Organism: Bacillota bacterium; assembly: GCA_021200975.1. Classification (GTDB taxonomy): domain Bacteria; phylum Bacillota; class Clostridia; order Oscillospirales; family Oscillospiraceae; genus Faecousia. The sequence continues at coordinate 16,608 of JAJQFT010000119.1, forward strand.
TCCAGTTCCTGCCGCTTCTGGATCGGCGTTTTCCATCCCAGCACAGACATCGGTATTCGGT
>JAJQFT010000104.1 GCA_021200975.1 Bacillota bacterium
CTTGCTTATTCTATCACACCTCTCCCCCCCTTGTCAAGAACTTTTTTCAGAAATTTGCAATATTTTTGCTGATGGCTCCGAGCGCGCGCTCGGCCTCTACCCCCGCCAGATCGCTCAGGCTGACCATGCCGCGAAGCTGCCCATCCTGCACCACCGGCAGGCGGCGAATCTGCCGCCGCCCCATAAGCGCGGCGGCCTCGGCGGCATCCATATCCGGCGGCGCGCTGACGACCCGGGAGGTCATGACCTCCTCGACCCGGGTATTCGCCGGAGAGGTTTCGAGCGCAAGGCAGCGCACGACAAGGTCACGGTCGGTCACAATCCCACGCAGGCGGCCGCCCGCATCGCAAACCGGCAGCGCGCCCACATTGTAGCGTGCGAGCGCCCGCGCAGCCACCGCTGCGGACTCCATCGGGTCGATTTGCACGAGATTGGTTGACATAATTTCGTTGAGTGTCATTTTTCTTCGCCTCCCTGGGAGGTTATACCCAGAATTGGCAAAAATATACGCGCCACGCTACTCCAGCGCGCGGCGCAGCTTTTCCAGCGCACGCTTCTCAATGCGCGAAACATAGCTGCGGCTGATGCCAAGCTTCTCGGCGACCTCGCGCTGGCGCTGCGCCCGGCCACCGCGCAGGCCATAACGCAGGAAAATCACCTGCTTCTCCTGCTCCGTAAGGCAGCTCTCGACTGCCGCGCGCACGAGCTTCTGCTGCTCGCGGTCGGCAATCCGCTCGAGAATATCCTCCTCCGAGGAAATCACATCCATCAGCTCCAGCGCAGCGCCCTCATCCTCGCCGGTATCGAGAAGCTCCGAAAGCGAAAGGTCCTGACTGGTCTTGCGCTGCGCGCGGAAATACATCAGGATTTCATTTTCCACGCATCGGGCGGCATAGGTAGCCAGCCGCGCGCCCTTGGAAGGGTCAAAGGTGGAGATGGCCTTAATCAGGCCGATGGTGCCGATGGAAATCAAATCCTCCTGCTCCGCCGAAGCGGAATAGTACTTCTTCATGACGTGCGCCACAAGGCGCAGATTGCGCTCAATCAGCACATTGCGCGCATTCTCATCGCCCTGTGCCGCTAGGTTTACATAATATTCCTCCTCTTTGGCCGTAAGCGGCTGCGGGAAGCTGCCTGAGGAAAGCTGAAGGGAATAAATCAGCCCCGAAAGCATGAGCCATACACTTGCGAGCATTACATACACCCCCAAGCAGTCTATTCGCCCCTGCTCGTCCTTTTTCGCAGAATTTTCAGAAGAAGCAGATTCTTTGCTCCAATTTTTCGAATCCGCTCCGCCGTATGGTTTACATAATTCCAATCGCGATTCCGGGCTTCTCCATGCGCCGGGAGCGTCCGGCCGGGCCCCGAAGCGCTGCAAAACCAAAAAAGCAGCCCGCGAAGGGCTGCCTTTCTATGGAGCGGGTAATGGGAGTCGAACCCACCTGTCAACCTTGGGAAGGTCGCATTCTACCGATGAACTATACCCGCACGGTGGAAGTAGGGTCATTATAGCACACCGCGCCGGAAATTTCAACCGTTTTTTGGCGAAAATTTCGCCGTCCCGCGAAAATTTTTCCTCCCAAGCCGCCGCGGGAAACCCGGAATAGATTGCCAAGAGCACAGGGCGCTCTCTTTTGCTCCGCAAAGGACGCCGAAGGCGATTTGCTTACGAGCTTCCCTAAAGATACTGCGCGTCATGAAAGCGCACCGGAAGCTTTTCCACCCCCGCGAGCGCCTGCGCAATCAGCTCCTCGCGCGCAAGCGGCTGCTCGGCGCGCTGCACCTGCGCAAGCGTCGGCTTTGTCTTGGGGTGGCGCGGGGTGAACACCGTGCAGCAATCCTCATAGGGCAGAATAGAGGTTTCCATCGTGCCAATGCGCCGCGCGATGGTGACGATTTCCTCCTTATCCATGCCGACAAGCGGCATGAAAATCGGCAGCGAGACGGCCTCGCCCGTGACCGCCATCGCCTCCATCGTCTGGCTGGCGACCTGGCCGAGGTTCTCGCCGGTGACAAGCGCGCCACAGCCGTCCTCACGCGCAAGGCGCTGTGCAATCTCCATCATAAAGCGTCGCATGATGAGGGTGAAATATTCCTCCGGGCAGAGGTCGCGGATGGCCTCCTGAATCTGTGTGAAGGGCACGATGTTGACCGTCATCCGCCCGCTATAGCGGCAGACGAGCCGCGCAAGCTCCAGAACCTTGCTCTTGGCCTGCTCAGAGGTATAAGGATAGGAGAAAAAGTGGACGCACTCAATCTCTACGCCGCGCTTGGCAATCATATAAGCCGCGACCGGCGAATCGATGCCGCCCGAGAGCAGGCACATCGCCCGCCCGCCCACGCCGGTGGGCAGGCCGCCCGCGCCCGGCTCGGCAGGGCCGTGGACATAGGCGGCGAGGTCGCGCACTTCCACATACACGGTAAACGCCGGCCAATGGACATCGACGGCGCAGGACGGATGCGCCTCCGCCAGCTGCCCGCCAATCTCCTGCGAGAGCGCAATGGAGCTGAGCGGAAAGGATTTATCCGAGCGCTTGGACTCGACCTTGAACGAGCGCACCGTCTCCAGCTCCTCGCCGAAATACCGCTCCGCGGTTTCATAAATGGCATCGACATTCTTTTCGCAGGCGCGGCAGCGGCACACGGACACAATGCCGAACACGCTGCGGCACGCCTCCCACGCGCCCTCCAAATCCGCATCCGCGCCCTGCGGCTCGACATACACAGTCGACTGGAGCAGGTACACGTCAAACTCGCCGTAGGGCTTCAGGCGGCGGCGGATATTCTGGCGCAATTTATTCTCGAATTGTCGCTTATTTCCGCCTTTTAAGACGATTTCGCCCAATTTTAGCAGAAAAATTTCGTTCATGTTTTCTTCTCCCTAGGAATTCCCGAGATTGGTGGTGCGGTACTGAATCGCCTCGGCGATGTGCTGAGGCTGCAGCTGCGGGCTGCCGTCCAAATCCGCAATGGTGCGGGCGACCTTCAGAATGCGGTCGTAGCTGCGGGCGGTAAGCCCCAGCGCATCGAAGGCCTGACGCATCAGCGCGGCGCAATCCTCCGAAAGTGCGCAAAAGCGGCGCAGCTCCTGCGGCCCCATACGCGCGTTGCTCATGCTGCCGTCCTGCCCATAGCGCCGGTGCTGGATGTCGCGCGCCGCGTCCACCCGCTGCTTAATGGCGGCGGACGGCTCCGCCTCGCCGCGGCGGCGCAGCTCCTCAAAATGCACCGCCGGAACCTCCACGATGATGTCGATACGGTCAAGCATCGGGCCGGAGATGCGGCTGCGGTAGCTCTCCACCTCGCGCTCGGAGCAGGTGCAGCGGCCGGACGGGTCGCCATACCAGCCGCATTTGCACGGGTTCATGGCGCACACGAGCATGAATTCCGCCGGATAGGTCACCGAGCCGGAAATGCGCGAAATGGTCACGCAGCCATCCTCCAGCGGCTGGCGCATCATGTCGAGCGTGTCCTTGCGGAATTCGGGCATCTCATCGAGAAAGAGCACACCGCGGTGCGCGAGCGAGATTTCCCCCGGCCGCGGATTCGAGCCGCCGCCGGCCAGCCCGGCGTTCGAGATGGTATGGTGCGGGCTGCGGAAGGGGCGCCGGGTGACGAGCGGCTCGCTGCGCGGCAGCAGCCCCATAACGGAATAAATCTGGCTGACCTCCAGCGACTCCTGCCATGTCATATCCGGCAGGATGGAGGGCAGGCGCTTGCTGAGCATACTCTTGCCCGAGCCCGGCGGGCCGATGAGCAGCACATTGTGGCTGCCTGCCGCCGCGACCTCGAGCGCGCGCTTGACATTCTCCTGCCCCAGCACATCCTTGAAATCCAACGTGCTGGCGTCAGCCTTGCCGGGCAGCCATGGTGGCTCCTCCTCGAGCGTGATTTCGCCGTTGAGCGCCTGCACGAGCTGGCTCACATTCTCGATACCGTACACCGCGGGGCCGCGGGCGAGGGTCGCCTCTGCTGCATTTTCCTTGGGGACAAACAGCGCCTGAATGCCGTCGCTTTTTGCCGCGAGTGCCATCGGCAGCACGCCCGGCACCGGGCGGAGCTGGCCATCCAAGCTTACCTCGCCGAGGAATGCGCTGGTCGAGCGCGGACGGCGGATGCCGCCGCAGGCGCACATCACGCTCAGCAGGATGGGCAGGTCGTAGTGCGTGCCCGCCTTCTTCAGGTTCGCGGGCGCGAGATTGACGGTGATTCGGCTCGACGGAAAGTGCAGGCCGGAATTCTTCGCCGCCGCGCGAACACGCTCGCGCGCCTCCTTCACCGCCGCGTCCGGCAGGCCGACAATGTCAAAGCCGGGCAGACCATTGGATACATAGCACTCCGCAAGGATGGAATTGCCGCGGATGCCGGTGACGCCCACGGTATGAATGCTGCAAATCATCGTGTTTCCCCATTTCTCTAATCTAAGGAAAGCTCCTCCCCGCCCAAGAAGACGCGCTTGCCCGTGTAGTCCGCGCGGCAGACGATGAAATCGGCCTGCTTGCCAGGGGCAATCGCGCCCACCCGATCGGCCGCCGCAATCGCGCAGGCAGGATTCGCCGTGGCGGCGCGAACCGCCGACTCCTCCGGCACGCCGAAGAAGATGGCGCGGCGCATACACTCGAAAAGATTCGTGGCAGAGCCAGCAATCGTGCCATCGGCCAGCCGGGCAACGCCGCCGGAGAGCGTAACCTGCTGGCCGCCGAGCTCATACTCGCCGTCCGGCATCCCGCAGCAGCGCAGCGCGTCGGAAATCAGCACCATGCGCTCACCGCCGAAGATGGAGAAGGCCAGCCGCACGGCGGCGGGATGGACGTGCAGGCCGTCGCAAATCAGCTCCGTGCGCACCTGCGGTGCCTCCGCCGCGGCGGGGATCACGCCTGGGTTGCGGTGGTGGATGGGCGGCATGGCGTTATACAAGTGGGTAAGGTGCGTCGCGCCCATCTGAATGGCGGCCTTCGCGTGGTCATAGTCGGAATCCGTGTGCGCGATGGAAACGGTGCATTTTTTGCTGGCCTTGGCGACAAATTCCGCAGCGCCGGGCAGCTCCGGCGCAACATCGACGATGCGCACAAGCCCGCCGCAGCCCTCATAGAGCGCCAAAAAGCCCTCAAAATCGGGATTTTTCAGGTAAGCGCCGTTCTGCGCGCCCTTCTTCTTTTCCGAAAAATAGGGGCCCTCCATGTGGATGCCGAGGAGCCTCGCGTGCCCGGCGGGCTGCTCGGTATGCAGTCTCGCGGCAGCGGCAAAGGCCTTGGAAAGCGTTTCATACGGCAGGGTCATGGAGGCCGGGGCGAAGGAGGTGACGCCGCTCCGCGCAAGGTAGGCAGCCATCGTTTTCAGCCCCGCATAGTCGCCGTCGGAAAAATCGCAGCCCGAATTGCCGTGGTTATGCACATCCACGAGGCCGGGAATGACGGTTGCGCCCTGCAAATCCACCGCGTCCTCGGGGACGGCGCCGGGAAGCACCTCGCCGAAAACGCCGTCCTTGACCTCGAAAGCGCCAAAATGGAAATGGTAATCCGCGCAGAAAATGCGCGCATTGGTATAAAACATAGCTTTCCCTCCCTGTTAGCTGTCAAGCGCGGGCAGGCTCGCGGCGGCAACCGCCTGACCCACCCGGCGGGTCTTCTCATCCGGCAGAACGATCCGCACCGTGTTCTCCGGGAACTGCTCGGCGAGCACGCGGCGGCTGGCAGCGAGGATGATTTCGCCGCCGGCGCCGGACATCACGCGCCCAAGCACCATCAAAACCTGCAAATCATAGAACAGGCTGTACTGCTGCACGGCATAAGCCAAGTACACGCCGATATTCTCAAATACCTCCCGCGCCCGCGCATCGCCCGCATCCAGCAGCGCCTGCACGGCCTTGAGCTGCTCGGCAGGCGTCTGGGCAGAGTCCAGCGCGATGCCCGCGCGGGGCGCGAGCTTGATGACCGCATCCTGCGAAAAATATTTGCATCCAACGCCGATATCGGTCGACCACTCGTCAACCATCGCGTCTTCATTCAGGTCCACCGGCGCAAACGCCAGCTCGCTGATCCAGCCGAGCACATTGCGCTGCGCATCGACATAACCCACAGCCTCGCTCGTGCCCATCGCCAGCCCCATCAGCCTGCCGCAGTCCATGCCAATCGCCCCGGCGAGCGCCGAAACGTCGCCGTCGTTCGCAACGACGATGGGGATTTTCGGGTCGATGGCGGCGGCGGCGCGGTCGTAGCAGGTTTTCACCTCATCCCAGCGCTCGCGCGGCACGCAGTAGAAGATGCTGGAAATCATGGGCGCGTTGCCAATCAGCACGCCCGCGGTGGATACGCCGATGCCGTCCACGCGGGGCAGCTTCGCCGCCGCCGTGCGCAGCGAATCGAGGATGCCCTCGTATTGGTAGCGCGGGTCGGGCATGGTTTTCGGCGTCCAGACCACCTCCTCAGAATAGACGACCTCGCCGTCGATCACGGCGGAAACCTTGCGGTCGGAGCCGCCCGCGTCGAAGCCGATGCGGCAGCCCTCCATGTGCCCGCCAATGGGGCGGGGATTCTCGTTCGGCGCGGGGCAGGCCGAAAGCGGCAGATCCAGAATTTCCAAAGGGCGCTCATAGAGCTTCTGGAAGAAGTCATAGTCAAACGCCCGCTCGCCCGTGGGGCTGTAGGCGGCCTGCAGCCGCCGTGCAATCGCCGGCGCGCCGCAGATGCTCACGCGGAAGCCGCCGATTGACCAGAGCAGGAACTTCACATACCGCTCCGCGTAGCGGTAGTCCGCCTCGGCCCGCTCCGGCGTGCCGTAGATTTTCGTGTGCCTTACGGTGATTTCCCCGCCGTTTTTCTCCACCGCGACGGCAATGGGCACGCCCGCGCCCTTGCGGTAGGCCTCCATCCACACTCCGAAAGGAATAAATCCGGGGTCAAGGGAGGGTATATTTCGCATTTCGTACTCGATTCCGAGATAGTTCATGATATTCGCTCCTTATTTGCGGTTTCCTCGCTTCCTATCTTATCATGAAACGGGAAGAAAAGCAAGAGAAATTCCCGCGCACACAAAAAAGCGCCGGAGGCGATGCTCCGGCGCGTTGAAAATGGTAAAATTGGCTCACTCGGTACGCAGGGCGATCACCGGATCCTTCTTCGCGGCGCTGCTTGCGGGGCGCAGGCCGGAGAATACGGTGATGGCGATGCTGATGCACACCAGCACCAGCGCATACGGCAGCGGCAGCACGGCATTGACGCTGTCCGTGCCCGTGAGCGCGTGGATAATTGCATTGATGGGAATGGTGAGCAGCTCGCTGACGATCACGCCAATCGCGCCGGAGGAGATGCCGATGATAAAGGTTTCGGCGTTGAATACCTGCGAAATATTTCGCTTGCTTGCGCCGATGGCACGCAGGATGCCAATCTCCTTCGTGCGCTCCATGACGGAAATCTGCGTGATGATGGAAATCATGATGCAGCTGACCACCAGCGACACCGCCACGAAGGCAATCAGCACATAGGAAACAATATCCACCATGCTGGTGATGGAGCTGGTGAGCAGGGCGACATAGTCGGTATAGGTGATGCGGCTATCCTCGTCCACCGTTTCGTTGTAGCGGGTGATGCAGTCGGCGATGGCCTCCTTGTCGTCGAAGGTATCGCAGTAGATGCTGATGGAGCTGGGCGCGTCCGCGCTCACCATGCCGAAGGCGGTCATATTGTCGTCGTAGCTGCTGCCGCCCACATAAGTCTCGTAGATTTGCAGCAGGAAATCCTCGTCCGGGTCGCCGTCGAGATAGGCGTCGAGCAGGGCGGCCATCGTGCTTTCATCGGCAGCGGCCGTTTCGCCGGTGCTGGTGCCACCCATGCCGCCCAGCAGGGCGGCGATCGCCTCCTCGGCGCTCAGCCCGGCCTCATAGGCGGCCGAAATCTGCTCCTCGGTCATGCCGTAGCCCAGCATGGCCTGCACCTCGGCGTCGGAATACCCGCTCTCGGCGTCGGCTTCGGAATCCGTGCTGCCAGCGCTCGTGTAGTACATCACCATCATGTACATGGTCGCCTTGTCGGAAACGCCGAGGCTTTTCAGGTAATCAATGGCAGCGGAGCACCTGCTCTCGTCGTCCGCCTCCACAAAGGGATGGCCGGTGAGCACATCCAGCTCCGGGTCCTCCTGCTGCGCGGTAATCACGGCGGAGGCGTTGGTATGCTCGATGATATACTCCGTCAGCGCGGCGGGATAGGCCACGGCCGCGGAAATGCTGGTCGAGGCGTCGCTGCCCTCGCGAATCACGCCGACGATGGTCAGCTCCAGCCCGCTGTCGAGCAGCTCATTCAGCTCGCTCAGGCTGCTGGAGACATCATAGAAGGTGCCGTCCTCCGCCTCCAGGTAATAGTCCGAGAAGGTGAGCATCTTGAACGTCCGGCCCACCACGTCGGCATAGTCGAGCGTGATCTCCTCCACCTCGGTCGCGCCGTTTTTCACCTCCTCGAGGATCTCCTCGTAGCGCTCCATGCTCATCAGCCCGAGCTGCGCCATATTCTTGGTGGAGATGGCGTTGTCGCTGTCGAGGACAAGCACAACCTCGTTGTAGGCGGTCGGCCAAGTGCCATAGATGAGGTCGTAGCTATCCGTCACCACCGAGCTGACCAGCTCGCCATTCGTGCCGGGCAGCAGCTCGGCAAAATTCTCCGCGCCGGACGAGGTGCTCAGCCCCATCATGGCGGCGAGCGCGGAGCTTCCAGAGCCGGAAAGCCCCATCATCGCCAGCATCTGGTCGCCGCCGGAGGTATTGTCCAGGTCGCGGCTGGTATTGAGGTAATTGCCGTCGGCATCGGCATAGTATACATCGAAATAGGTATCGTAGGTATAGACCACGCCGTTTTCGCCGATATACGCGGCGATTTCGCTGTCCGGGTCGTCCAGGTACGCCTTGAAGGCCGTCAAGTCATTCTCGACAAAGTTGTTTGACACCGTCTGCGCGAGGATGATGGTGCTGGTATCGGAGTGTACGCCCGGCTCCGGCTCAGAATCGTCCGAGGCGGCGCCGATGACCTGCCCAATCATGTTGTCGCGGGTGGTAATCATCGAGCTTAGCTCGATGGTGGACTCGCTGATGGTGATGGGATAGCTCGACATGGTGGATTTCTGCAAATCGACGATGTATTGGTTCACGCCGCTGGAAAGCGCGAGAATCAGCGCGATGCCGATGATGCCGATCGAGCCGGCGAAGGCCGTGAGGATGGTGCGGCCCTTCTTGGTCATCAGGTTGTTAAAGCTCAGGCCCAGCGCCGTGCGGAAGGACATCGCGGCCTTTTTGCCGCCCTTGGCCGCGGCCTTTTCCACGGCCTCCGGGGTATAGGGGTCGGAATCGGAGAGGATTTTCCCATCCTGCAGCCTGACGATTCGCGTCGCGTATTGGGCGGCGAGGTCGGGATTGTGCGTGACCATAATCACGAGCCGGTCGTGCGCCACCTCCTTGAGCAGCTCCATCACCTGGATGCCGGTTTGGGTGTCGAGCGCGCCGGTCGGCTCATCGGCCAGCAGGATCTCCGGGTCGTTGACAAGCGCGCGGGCAATCGCGACGCGCTGCATCTGCCCGCCGGACATCTGGTTGGGCTTTTTGTGAAGCTGGTCACCCAGCCCCACCCGCTCGAGCGCGTGAATGGCGCGAACGCGGCGCTCCGCCTTGGAAATGCCGGAAATGGTGAGCGCCAGCTCCACATTTGCCAGCACGCTCTGGTGCGAGATGAGGTTATAGGACTGAAAAACGAAGCCGATGGAGTGATTGCGGTAGGTATCCCAGTCGCGGTCGGAATACTTCCTGGTAGAAACGCCGTTGATGAGCAGGTCGCCGCTGTCGTAGCGGTCAAGGCCGCCCACGATGTTCAGCAACGTCGTCTTGCCCGAGCCGGATGGCCCTAAAATCGCGACAAACTCGTTGTCGCGAAAGGACAGCGACACGCCGTCTAGCGCCCTCTGCACAAGGCTGCCGGTGGTATACTGCTTGCGAATATCCTGAATCTGGAGCATATGGAAAAAATCCCCCTGTCTACACGATAGGGGGATTATATCACATCTTTCGGAGAAAATACAGAAGTTTGCGGAAAATTTTTGTAAAAATTCCTTAAAACTCCCGACAAAATCCAGCACGATGTTGGATGCTGCCCGGTCTAAGGCCGCCCGGGGCAAACCGGCAGGACGCCGCAGGCGATTTTGCTTGCGAGCTTCCTTAATCCTCGATTACCGTCCCATCCGGGTGAAACAGCGGCAGCTTCTCGAGATAAATCAGGTCGCTGCGCTCCTGCGCGTCGCCCTCGGCCAGGATCGCCATGCGGCCGCAGATGCTGCCACCCGCTTTCTCTACGAGCGCCTCAAGCGCGTGCAGGCTCTCGCCGGTGGAAATCACGTCGTCCACAATCAGGATTTTCTTGCCCTTCATGATGGCGGCGTCCTCGCCGTCGAGATAGAGGTGCTGCTCCTTGGCGGTGGTGATGGAGTGCTCGCTCACCTCAAACACATCGTGCATATACAGCTTCGCGCCCTTGCGCGCGAGGATGTAGCGCCGATCGCCGGCCTGCCGCGCCATCTCGTGCGCGAGGGGGATGCCCTTGGCCTCGGCGGTGATGATATAGTCGTATTCCGGGGCGCGCGCAAGCAGCTCCCGGGCGCAGGCAACGGTAAGCTCCGGGTCGCCAAAAATCACGAAGCCCGCGATGTACAGCGTGTCGGAAACCGGGCAGATGGGAAGGTCGCGCTCCAGCCCCGCCACCGTCATGTGATAGTATTTCATGAGATAAACCTCCTTTGGTTTTCAGGAAATCCGCTTATATTATAGGCCGTCCGGCGGAAGTTGTCAAGAAAAACCAAAAAATTGGCGAAAATCCTAAGGATGCTCAGAATCCATCGGCAGGAGCGGATCGCGCTTTCCTTGCGCCGCGGATGATTTGCTCTAGGCTTCCCTCAGCTCTCCTGCTTCGGCTTGCGGCCGCGGCGATAGGGGCGGTAGGGGCGGCTTCTCTTGGCAGCGGGCGCGCTCTCCGGCTTCGGCTCGGCGCTCGCGGCGTCCGCCTCGCTTCTGGGCTTGGGCGGCCGGCGGCGGCGCGTCCTTCTGGGCGCGCTCTGGCTCTCCGGCTCGGCCGGCGGCGTCTCCTGCCCGGCGGGGGGATCGTCGGTCACGCTCTCCTCGCGGTAGCGGAATTTGATAGGCTCCAGCCGCTCGACCGGCTCCTCCTCTTTCTTCGGCCGCTCCCCGCTGCCGGAAATCGGCGCCCAATCCTCCGGAATCGGCGGGTCGGTCTTGCGCGCCTTGCCGGAGCGGAACACAGCAATGTCGCCGACGGCGGCGGTAACGATGGTTTCCGGGTTCTTTTCAATCTGCACGCGCACCTTCTGCGAGAGCAGGTTGACCTCCACGACCGTGCCGCGCCCATCGGGCGTATCCACGAAGGACTCCGTCTTCGGCGAGCTGCGAAGCAGATCCTCATACGCCGCCTGCTCGTACATCAGGCAGCAGAGGAGCCGCCCGCAGGTGCCGGAAATCTTGGTGGGGTTGAGCGAGAGATTCTGCGTCTTTGCCATTTTGATGGAAACCGGCTGGAAGCTGTCCAAAAAGGTCGTGCAGCAAAACGGCCGCCCGCAGATTCCCAGCCCGCCGACCAACTTGGCCTTGTCGCGCACGCCAATCTGGCGCAGCTCGATGCGGGTGTGAAACGTGGAGGCGAGGCTCTTGACCAGCTCGCGGAAATCCACACGCTCGTCGGCGGTAAAATAGAAAAGCAGCTTGCTGCCATCGAAGGCGCACTCGGTGGATACGAGCTGCATATCCAGCCCGAAATCCGAAATCTTCTTCTGGCACACCTCCACCGCGCGCTTCTCCTTTTCGCGGTTTTCCTGCAAAATGCGCTCGTCGCGCGCGTTCGCAAGGCGAATGACGGCGCGCAGCGGCGCGACCACGTCCTGCTTGCGCACACGGTGATTCGCCCCGGCGCAGTAGCCAAATTCCACACCGCGCGCCGTATCGATAATCACATGGTCGCCCGTATGCAGCTGCAAGCCGTTCGGGTTGAAATAATAGACCTTTTGGCCGGGGCGGAACTGGATATCCGCCACCTCCACGGTCGGGTTCAGGGTGTTTTCTTCTTCCATTGGGTATTCCTTCCTAGATCGTCGGCCCCGGCGGGGTGGCCGCCGAAGCATTTTCCTTTATCGCAGCGCCCATTCGAGATAGCCGCAGACCGCCCCGGGCGAAACATTGCTCTGCGCATAGTCCGCCGCGCGGCGCAGCGCCTCCTGCGCGGCATAAATCTCCCCCGCCGAGCGAGCGGCGGCGATTTTTCCGGCGTTTTCGTCCACGGTCTTGCCCGTGAGCGCCTCCGCCAGAAGCTCCCGCCACGCCTCCAGCACGGGAATCAGCGCGTCGCGCCTGCGCTTTTCCATTGGAACGAGGATTTCGAGCAGCGCGAGGGGATCGCGGCGGCAAAAGGCCTCGGCGAAGTCGTCCGCCAGCGGCTCGCGCTGCGCCGCGCCGCTGAGGATTGCACGGCACTGTCCCAGAAATCCCCCGCCGCGCTCGGCAGCGGCGCGGATGGCCGTTTCGCCGGCATCGGGAAACTCGGCGCGCAGCGCCGGAAGCAGCACCGAATCGGGCAGGGCGCTCAGCTTCAGCTCCACGCAGCGCGAGCGCACGGTGGGCAGCAGCTTCTCGGGGTTATTGGCGAGCAGCAGGAACACGCCGGATTTCGGCGGCTCCTCCAGCGCCTTCAGCAGTGCATTCTGGGCGCTCACGCCCAGATCCTGCGCGCGCGGGAATATGGAGATTTTGTAGTCCGATTCATTCGGCCTGAGGAAGAGATCCTCCCGCGCCGCGCGCACGAGATCGATGGATACGCTCTTTTTCTCCGGCTCGTCCCACACGCGCACATCCGGGTGCAGCCCCTGCGCCACCTTGCGGCAGGCGGGGCAGACGCCGCAGGGCTTGCCCGGCGCGCGGCAGAGGATGGTCGCGGCCATGCGGGTGGCCAAGCTATGCTTGCCGGAGCCGGCCGGGCCGGAGAGCAGGTAAAAATGCGAAACCTTCCCCTGCTCCAGCGTGGCGCGCAGGTATTCCTGGATTCGCTCGTTGCCGAGGATGGCAGGGATGGGCATGGTTTTCGCCTCCGCAGATGGTAGATTTTTTGTGCTCAGCCCCAGAGCGCCGAGAGCATGGGAATTACCTGCTTTTTGCGGCTCATGATGTTGGGCAGGAACACGGTCTGCCCTTTCGGGCGGGCATTGAAAGCCTGCCGGATGGCATCGTCCTCGCCAAGGTAAATGATTTGCGTGCCTTCCTTGAGCACATCGGTGAGCATCAGCACCACGAGCGAGAGCTTCTTTTCGGCTTTCAGCGCGCGCATCAGCTCGAGGAATTCCTCCTTGCGGTCGAGCAGCTTAGGGCTGTCCACGCAGGTGATCTGCGCCACGGCGAGGTTGTGCCCGGCGATGTGGAACTCCTTATAGTCTGCGCCAAACAGCTCCTCGGCCGACTTGGAATCGGTATTGACCGAAAAAATTTCGCGGCCGAGCTCGTCGAGCGAGATGTTCGCAATGCGCGCCATGCGCTCGGCGGTGCGGATATCGCGCTCGGTGCAGGTCGGCGACTTGAACATGACGGTATCGGACAGGATTGCCGCCGCCATCATGCCCGCCATCTTTTCCGAGGGCATCAGCCCGCGGTCCTGAAACATTCCGGCGATGATGGTATTGGTCGAGCCAACCGGCTCGTTGCGCATGTACACGGGGTTGACCGTTTGAATATCCGCTAAGCGATGGTGGTCGATAATCTCGAGAATTTCGGCCTCCTCCAGCCCCGGCACAGACTGTGCAATCTCATTGTGGTCAACCAGCACTACCCGCTTGCGCTTAGGCTGCAGCAGGTGATAGCGCGTGAGGATGCCCACAACCTTTTCGTTCTCGTCCAGCACCGGGTAGCAGGAATGGCGGTACTTGAGCATCTGCTCGCGCACATCGTCCACGCGATCCTCCAGGTGGAAGCTAACCGTATCCTCCCGGGTGCAGACGCGGCCGACCGGCGTGGACTGGAAAATCCGGTGCACGGCGTGATAGGCATCGAGCGGCGTGGAGATGATGCAGGTGCTGGTTTCGGCGCCGCGGAACTGCTCCGGCAGCTCCGCCTGGCACAGCACAAGGCAGACCACATTTCTCTCCAGCGCGCGGCGGATAATCTCCGGCTGGCTGCCGCACAGCACCACGGTATCGCGCCGCTGGAAGAGCAGGTTCTCCCGCTCCTGCGGCAGGGCGATGGTCACCTCGCCCGAAACGGTATCGGTGGCGTCGCCCGCGTCGTTGAGGAGCTTCCCCTCCAGCACGGACAGGAGGTTGAACAGCGGCACGGCATCGAGCTGGCCGGAATTCACAAGATTCATGTTGTAATTGGCAACATCGCCGCGGCTGAGCATCCCATAGAGGGTGCCATCGTCGTTCGCGACCGGCACGGCGGCGAGATTCTGGTGCTGCTCGAGCACCTCCCACGCCCTGCCCATCGTCACCGCGGCAGAAAACACCGGCGGCGTATCGAAGCCGAGGTCCTTGACCTGTGTATAGAGATTATAGATTCTCTGCGGCGGCTGCGCACCGAAGCGATTGAGCACGAGCTGCGTTTCATCCGAAACGCGCCCAAGGCAGGCCGCCTCATACTCCCGGTCGCCGAGGGCGTTGCGCAGCGCAGTATAGGCCATCGCCGCGATAATCGAATCGGTATCCGGGTTGCGGTGACCGGTGACATAGATTGGTTCCATAGCGTTCTCTCCTTCGACGCCAAAATCGGGGCGATTCCGCCGCGGCCGCGCGGCCCGGCGGGCTAAATGGTAATCTCTCCCGCGAGATTGGTTTCCAGAATGCCGCGAACAGCCCGCGGGTCCTGCTCCTGCCCCAATGCCCACATGAGCTTGGTAAAGGCGGCCTCGGTGGTCATGTCCCGCCCCTGAATCACGCCGAGCGAGAGCAGCTTCTGCCCCACCTGATAAACGCGCAAATCCGCGCTGTCGTAGAGGCACTGGGTGGTCACAACAATGGTCACCCCGCGCCGCACAGCGTTTTCGAGGCTGGCAAGCTCCCGGTCGAGCACGTTGAAGCCGCCGAGCCCAAACGCCTCAATCACAATGCCGCGATAGCCCATCTCCACCAGCGCGTCGATCAGCTCCGGCCGCAGGCCGGGGGTGAGCTTAAGCAGGAAAACGCGGTCGCAAAGCAGGGAGCACAGCCGCGCCTCCCCCCTTGGGGCAGGGCAGGCAGCCTCGTTAATGGTCAGCCCCCGCCCGCTTACGGTGGCAGCATACTGGGCATTGACGCTCTCAAACGCGGAGAAATCCGCCGCGCGCACCTTGACCGCCCGGCAGCCGAGAATGATCCTGCGGTCGAAGGCAAGGAAAACCCCCGCCCTCCCGCTCGCGGCCATGGCAAACGCGGCGCGCAGATTTTCCGGCCCGTCGGAAAGCATATCGGCAAGCGGAATCTGCGAGCCGGTAAACACCAGCGGGATCGGCAGCCCCGGGAGCATGAACGTAACCGCGCTGGCGGAGTAGGCCATCGTGTCGGTGCCGTGGGAAACGACGATGCCGTCGTAATGCTCCCGCTCCTCAAACACGGCGGCGGCAATCTGCTGCCAGTTCGCGGGGCTCATATTGGAGGAGTCGAGGCACATCAGATCCCGCACGGACAGGTCGTAATAGGTGCCCAGCTGGGTCAGCTCGCGCTCCATCACACCCGAGCGGTGCGGCTGCAGGCCGTCCTCCCCGGGCAGCGAGGCGATGGTGCCGCCCGTCGTCAGCAGCAGGATTCTCTTTTTCTCCATGCGCGCACCCCACAATCTTTCATATGTGCAGCAAAGGGTTTGGGCAGCAGAATCCTTCGTGGATTTCCCTCTTTTCAAGCCGCATTTGCCGCGCAAAAAGCAGCGCAAGGCGCCGCAGGCGTTGGATTCAAAACTTCCACAATATATTATAATGGAGTTTTTCCAAAAACGCAAGGGGCAATTCCATGAAAAAGCGGAGTCGGTGTAGCGTTACAATAGATGTGAGACCAAGGTATAGAAAAAAGCGATTGAGTTTG
>JAJQFT010000011.1 GCA_021200975.1 Bacillota bacterium
GTGGCTCAAATACTGATGCGCACATGGCTCAAATATTCGTTGACATTCACAACCGGGCATGGCGCGGCGGAAAATTTCGTCAGGCGCAAATGATACCATGCGGCGCTTATCCATGGCAGCAGCCATGGGCTTTTCATTGCCATTTTGAACTCAAAAATTGGCAATAACGTTCAAAATATGGAAACGTTCGCCCGGAAATTTTATGCTCAGAAAGTTGTGAGCATCCAGAAAATCCGCAAAAATCAAAGAAAAATCGTCCGAAAATGTTTTTCGGACGATTTTTGTGGTGGTGGAGGCGACGGGAATTGAACCCGTGTCCGAGAACAGCTTGGAAAGAACCTCTCCGGGCGCAGTTTGTTATTTACATTCCCTTATCCCGTCGGGAACAAACACCCTACGGGACTTGGTAGCTTCATAATTCATGGTGCGCGCAAAGCTTTGCGCACGCACGTTCTTCACTCAAATCACACCCTGCACCCGGCTCGTGAACCTTCCGGGGAGGATGGGCAGCCCTCAGGCGGCCATTGCAACAGTATTGTTGTCAGTTAAATTTAGAAAGTTACCCGTTTTATCGTGGTCAGGCGCCACGGCCCGCTATTCCAGCCTTACTGCCCCCGTCGAACCCGTTACGCCCCCATATAGGAGAATTTTGGATTGCTAAAATCTGCCGTAGGGGTCGGGGAGCTTCTTCGGCTCCGGATAGCTCTCGCCGTGCGTATCGACGGTGATAGAGGCGATTTTTTGCTCGGTCAAGGGCCTGTCGCTGCTGTCGGTCTTTACCGCGGCAATCGCGTCGACCACCTCCATGCCGGATGTGACCTTGCCGAAGGCGGCGTACTGCCCGTCGAGATGCTTGGCGTCGGCGTGCATGATGAAGAATTGGCTGCCCGCGGAATTGGGACTCGACGAGCGCGCCATGCTCAGCACGCCGCGCTTATGCCGCAGGTCGTTCTTCACGCCGTTGTAGTAGAATTCGCCCTTGATGCAGTAGCCGGGGCCGCCCATGCCGGTGCCCTCCGGGCAGCCGCCCTGAATCATGAAGCCGGGGATGACCCGATGGAAAATCAGCCCGTCGTAATAGTGCTTGGCACACAAGTCGAGGAAGTTGTAAACGCTCTGCGGAGCCTTATCGGGGTATAGCTCGCCCGAAATCACCCCGCCGGATGCCATCGTGATGGTAAATGTGGGATTCATATCAATTTCTCTCCTTCATTGCGCGCGCGATTTGCAGCTTTGCGTCCTTCTCGGCGGCAGCGGCGCGCTTGTCGTATAACTTTTTGCCCTTGCACAGCCCCACTCTGACCTTGCAGAGGCTGCCCTTGAAGTAGACCTCCAGCGGGATCAGGGCGTAGCCCTCCTGCTTGACCTTGCCGTAGAGCTTGCGGATCTCGCGCTTATGCATCAGCAGGCGGCGTACCCGGCGCGGGTCGCGGTTGAAGATATTGCCCTGCTCATAGGGCGCGATGTGCATCTGGTTCACCAGCAGCTCGCCGCCCTTGATGCCGCACCATGCGTCCTTCAGGTTCAGCTGCCCCTGGCGGACAGACTTGACCTCGGTGCCGGTCAGCTCGATGCCGGCCTCGTAGCTTTCCTCGATGAAATATTCGTGGCTGGCCTCCCGGTTCCGGGCGACAACCTTGTAATTGGAATCCGCCAATGGCCGCACCCCCCGCAGACGTATCAAGGATATTATACCATATCTGTCAAGCCTTGAAAACGGCGGGGTAAAAGAAAATTTTGCCTCTTGCATTTTACGAACAAATGTACTATAATAATGCAAAAGAGGTGATGAGGAATGCTGCAAGGTCAGAATGTGGACGTATTGTCCGTCTGCACCGCGCGCGGCGCGATCCGTCCCCTGCGGCTGCGGCTGGATACGGGGGCGGAGCCGCTGCGGGTGGAAATTGACGAAATCCTGAGCGAGAAGGAGATCGCCTACGTCGGCGTGGAGGCGAAAATTTTCCTCTGCCGCGCGCGTGTGGGCGGCAGCGTGCGCACGCTGGAGCTGCGCTACAACATTCGCGCCCACACATGGAGCCTGACGAGAGCGGCAATCTGATGCTGGAAATCCGGCAAAGAATGTGCTATAATGGAAAAAAGCACAGAAAAGGGGAAAAGCGGCATGGCCTATGTAACCTTCTACCGGGGAGACCCGGCGCACACACCCAAGACGACCCGTCCCGCTCATTTGGGCGCAAACGTGATTCTCACCTGCGGCGGGAAGCTCCTGCTCGAAAAGCGGCGCGACTGCGACCTCTGGGGGCTGGTGGGCGGCGGTGTTAAGCGGCGGGAAACGGAGCTGCACGCCATTGCCCGGGAAATCTACGAGGAGCTGGGACTTCGCATCCCGGAGGGGCGGTTCCGCAAGCTTGGGGTCTATGGCGAGCCGGGGCGCGTCGCAGCCTATCAGGACGGCAGCGTTTGGCGCATGGTGGTGGTGCTGTACGCGCTGGAGCTGGAGCGCGAGCCGGAGCTGCGCATCAGCGCGGAATCGAAGGAGCTGCGCTTCTTCTCAAGGGAGGAAATCGCCGCGCTTCCGATTGTGATTTCGCACGCCGACATGGTGGAGGACTGGTTCTTGGGCGCGCGGAAGCCCGAGGAAAAAAGTTAAAGAAAAGTCTTGTATATTTATGCAGAATATGTTATGATATATGTCAGCGGCGCAGTATCCTAGTCGGAGCTGCCGATTCCCAGGTAGGGCCTAAAAATCCTATAAAGGGCATATCGATGAAGTCCCTGGTGCCTGCTGTTTACGCCCAGTTTAGGGTGGGTGCTGGGGGTTAAGGTTCGGGGGCGCGCTTCAATGGCATGGAGCATACGACCCCCTTTCCGTGGAGACCCGTTTTTGTGCGACAAGGCCGAGAACACTCCCTTTTGGCGGACGCTCCCTTGCGTACGGGACGGGGTATGAACCTGCAAGGCGGTGCACAGAATCGTGTGCTGCGTGCAGAGTAGCCTGCCTTGCGTGGGCATGTGGGGAAGGAAGATCAGCTTGCGAATACGCCGTGGCCAAGGCGTTTGCATCCATCGCTTCCGGAAACCATGCCTGCAAAAGAGGACAAGAATCGGATGGTTTCGCCGTGGAAAACACCTAGGCTGTCAGCAATGGGCAGGCGGGGGATTACAGTACGGACTCAGTGGCAATCGGGTACGGGGAGCGGCAACGCCCCCGCCGAGGGATTCAACGGAAACGGCCTGTGCGGCAACGGCAGGTTCTCTCGGGGGAAATCCAACCCGACCTAAGCCGTAAGATTTACTCCGCCTGCTGCCGCTTTTTTCTACTTTATTGCAAACAGGAGTCCTTTTTGTGGCAAAATCACCTTCGGAGCCCGACAGTAAGACCGCGAAGCTCCGCCAGCTCCGCTGGGTAATTTCGGTCTTTCTTGCGACCATTGTCATCTCCGGCACCATCACACTGCTGTCGGATGAGGTCATGGATGGCGGCAGCCTGGCGATGGCGTTCTTCATCCTGCTCGTGATTGTGGCGGTGGGCATTTTCTTCGATATCATCGGCATGGCCGTTGCCACTGCCGACGAAAAGCCCTTCCACTCTATGGCGGCGCGGAAGGTCCCCGGCGCGCAGGAGGCCATTCGACTGCTGCGCAACGCCGAGCGCGTCAGCTCCGTGTGCAACGATGTAGTGGGCGATATTTGCGGCGTGGTCGCGGGCGCAGCCTCGGCGACGGCCGCCGTGCAGCTGGCGCAGAAATTCTCGCTGGCGTGGCCGCGCGCGGCTACGCTGGGGATGTCTGCGCTCGTCGCGGGGCTGACCGTGGGCGGGAAGGCAATCGGCAAGGCCTACGCCGTCCGCTCCTGCACCCAGATCGTTCATGCGGTGGGCAAATTTCTTTACCGTCTGCATCGCATTTCGCACCCATTTTCCAAAAAACAGAGAAAGAGATAGGATTTATCAAATTGAGCATTCTGCAATCCATAAAGGGGCATAGGGAATTGGCGGCGCTGGACGCGGCGCAGCGAAAGCAGCTTTGCGAAGAAATCCGCGAGTTCCTCATCTCCCATGTCGCGAGGACTGGCGGACATATCGCCTCCAACCTCGGCGTGGTGGAGCTCACTGTTGCCCTGGAGACCGTCTATAATACGCAGGTCGACCGGCTGGTGTTCGACGTCGGGCACCAGTGCTATGTCCATAAAATCCTCACCGGCCGCCAGGCGGAATTCGACCACCTGCGCCAATTCGGCAGCATGGCGGGCTTCCCCAAGCCGTCGGAGAGCAAGACCGATGCCTTTGTGGCCGGTCACGCCTCGAGTGCGGTTTCCATTGCGCTGGGCATGGCGCGGGCTAGAACCCTGCAAAAGAAGAAATACAATGTCGTCGCCCTGCTGGGCGACGGCTCTGCCACCGGCGGCATGGCCTATGAGGCGCTCAACAACGCGGCGGTGAGCAAGGAGCCGATGGTGATTGTACTCAATGACAACGAGATGTCCATCGACCGCTCTGTCGGTGGGCTCGCGCGCCACCTCAGCCGCCTGCGCACGCGCGACCAGTACCTGCAAATGAAGGCCGACTACCAGCGCACGATGGATTCGCTCCCCGGCGGGCAGGATGTGCTGCGCGTGACGAAGAAGATGAAGGATTCGCTCAAGCACTCCCTGCTCGGGCAGACCATCTTCGAGAAAATGGGGCTGGCCTACCTCGGCCCGGTGGATGGGCACGACACAGAGGAGCTGATCCGCATCCTTAAGCTTGCGAAGAAGATGAACGTCCCCGTTGTGGTGCACGTGATCACGCAGAAGGGGAAGGGCTACGCCTTTGCCGAGCAGGATCCGGAAAGGTACCACGGCGTCAGTCCCTTCAACCCCGAAACCGGCTGCACCGCCTCCGCAGGCGAGGAGAAATTCTCTAACGTATTCGGCGAGGAACTCGTGCAAATCGCGGCGGAGAATCCCAAGGTTTGCGCAATCACGGCGGCTATGCCGAGCGGAACCGGGCTGACGAAATTTGCCGAGGCCTACCCCGAGCGCTTCTTTGACGTTGCCATTGCCGAGGAGCACGCGGTTTCGATGGCCGGCGGCCTCGCGAAGGCCGGCATGGTCCCGGTGGTGGCCATCTACTCCACCTTCCTCCAGCGCGCCTACGACCAGATTTTGCAGGACATTGCGATTCTGCACCTGCATGTAGTGCTCGCGGTTGACCGGGCGGGACTCGTTGGGGACGACGGAGAAACGCACCACGGCGTGTTCGATGTGGGCTTCCTGCGGCAGGTGCCGGGGATGCAAATCCTCTGCCCCGGATCGGCGCAGGAGCTGCGCCAGATGCTCCGCTGGGCGACCTGCGAATACACGGGCCCTGTCGCCATCCGTTACCCCCGCGGGGCGGATAGCGGCTGCATTCCTGCCGCGTGGCCGGCGCTTTCCGACTGCCTGCACCCCGGCGAGGATGTGAACCTGATTACCTACGGCAGCCTGACGCTGAACGCTATGCGTGCCGCCGAAATTCTGGAACAGGAGGGCATCCGCGCGGCGGTTTACCGCCTCACCTGCGTGGCGCCCCCGCCGGAAGCCATCGCGGATGAGAGCATTCCCACCGTGATTGTAGAGGAAACGATGGAAAACTGCGGCATTGCCCAGACGCTTGCCAACCGCATCCACACCCATTGCCCCGCCACACCGGTGCGCACGCGGGACTTGGGCGGCAGCTTCGTGCAGCACGGCTCGAACGCGGAGCTGTACCGCAGCTGCGGCATGGATGCCGAGGGCATCGCACGGCTGTGCCGGGAGGTTCTTGGCCGTGAAGAATAAAAAGCGGCTCGACCTGCTTCTGACTGAGCGCGGCCTTTGCGACACGCGCACCAAGGCGCAGGCGGTGATTATGAGCGGGCAGGTCTATGTAGACGGACAAAAGGCGGATAAGCCCGGCCAGGCCTACGAGGATACCGCCGCCATAGAGGTGCGCGGCGAGAGCTGCCCCTATGTCAGCCGCGGCGGGCTGAAGCTCGAGAAGGCGCTGCGTGATTTTTGCGTAGATCCCGCGGGCTGGGTTTGCTCCGATTCCGGCGCTTCCACCGGCGGCTTTACCGACTGCCTGCTTCAGCGCGGCGCGAAAAGGGTCTATGCCATCGATGTCGGCTATGGTCAGCTCGACTGGCGGCTGCGCGAGGATGCGCGCGTGGTTGTGATGGAGCGCACCAATATTCGCTATGTCACGCCGGAGCAGATTGGCGAGCCGCTGGACCTGTCCGTTGTGGATGTGAGCTTCATCTCTCTGAAGATTGTGCTTCCCGCAATCTGCGCGCTGCTGAAACCTGGCACCGGCGAGGTGCTGTGCCTGATTAAGCCGCAGTTCGAGGCCGGGCGGGACAAGGTCGGCAAGAAGGGCGTCGTGCGCGACCCCACCGTGCACCAGCAGGTGCTGGATGCTTTCGTCCGGCTTGCCGGGGAGCTTGGCTTCACCATCCGCGGGCTGACCTACTCGCCCGTGAAGGGGCCGGAGGGGAATATCGAATTTCTGGCGCACCTGAGCCTGTTGCCGATGCCGGGCATCGAGCCGGATACGGCTGCCGTGGTGCGCGAGGCGCACGAAATTTTGAAGGGCTGAAAGGATGAAAACCGTTGAAAAAGGTCATTTTGGCGCCCAATCCCTACCGGGATTCCCAATTTCATACGGTTCTCGAGGCGCAGAGGATTCTTGCGGAGGTCGGGATTGAGGCGCGGATTTGCCTGCCCTTTGAGGTTGACCGCTCCTTCCAGCTGCCGCGCGAGGTCACCCTTTATCGCATGGATCGCGAACTGCCCGGCGCCGAGATGCTTATCTGCTTCGGCGGCGACGGCACCATTTTGCACGTTTCCAAGGCGGCAACCCGCGCGGGCGTGCCGATTCTTGGCGTAAACAACGGGACGATGGGCTTTATGGCGGAGCTGGAATGCACGGAGCTGGAGAAGCTCAGGTGCATTGCCGCCGACCGCTATCAGCTCGACCGCCGCATGATGCTCGATTGCCTCGTTTACCGCGGGCGCGACATCATTGCCCACGAGCTGAGCCTGAACGACATCGTCATCACCAAGGGCGCGGTCGCGCGCGTGATTGATTTGCGTGTTGCCTGCGACGATACGCAGGTCATGTCCTGCAATGGAGACGGCGTGATTGTCGCTACGCCCACTGGCTCGACCGCCTATAATCTCTCCGCCGGTGGCCCCATTGTGGAGCCGGAGGCAAAGGCAATGGTTATCACGCCCATCTGCACCCACAATCTCATCAGCCACAGCATCGTCATTTCCGACCGGCGCACCGTGACCGTGACCATGCCAAAAACCATCCGCCGCACCGCCTATCTCTCTGCGGATGGCGGCCGGGCGGTGAGTATGCAGCCCGGGGACGTGGCCGTGATTCGCAAGTCCCATTTACAGACCGCGCTCGTGCGGTTGAGCGACCGCAGCTTTTACGACGCGGTGAATACGAAATTTACTTCTTCCAGGTGAGGGATGCAATATGAAAAGTCAACGTCAGGCAAAAATCATGGAAATCATCTCCGAAAAGGAGATTGAAACGCAGGAGCAGCTGCTCGCCGAGCTGAACGCCGCAGGCTTCCGCTCCACGCAGGCCACCATTTCCCGCGATATTAAGGAGCTACGGATTGTCAAGGAGTTGTCGGGCTTCGGCTCCTACCGCTATACCGTTTCGTCGGACGATGTGGGGAGCTCCTTCTCCGCCAAGCTCAACGCCATTTTCCGCGAGTGCGTGGTCAGCTATGACTACGCGCAGAATATGCTGGTGATTCGCACGCTGCCGGGTTTGGCCTCCGCCGCTGCCTCGGCCATCGACGCGATGGGGCTGAGTGTTGTGCTCGGCACGCTCGCGGGCGACGACACGGTTTTTGCCGTAATGCGCGACAATAATGCCGCAGCCGCCTTCTACGGGGAAATCAAGAATCTTTTGAGCTGAGCGATGGCCGAAAGGAGCGCAGAAAATGCTGAGCGTATTGCATATCGAGAATATCGCCGTGATCGAACGCTCCGACATATCCTTCGACCGGGGACTGAACGTACTCACCGGCGAAACCGGTGCGGGCAAATCCATCGTGATTGACGCGATTTCCGCCATCCTTGGCGAGCGCGCCTACCGGGATATGATTCGCACCGGGGAGAACAAGGCCTCCGTGCGGGCGGTGTTCACGGATGTGCCGATGCTTGCGTGGTTTGCAAGCAACGGTGTGGAGTATGATCCCGAGACCGTCATCTCACGGGAAATTTTCCTCGACGGCAGGAATATCTGCCGTGTCAACGGCACGGTGGTCACGGTGTCCATCCTGCGCAAGCTGGGCATCCAGCTGATAAACATTCACGGTCAGCACGATTCCGCCTCCCTGTTCGACGAGAGCAATCACCTGACCTTTCTTGACGATTTCGCGGAGAATGCGTCCCTGCGTGCGGCTTATGCCGAAAAATACGAGGCTGCGGCGCGCCTGCAAAGGGAAATCGAGCGCCTCCATCTTGACGAGAGCGAGAAGCTCCGCCGGATGGAAACGCTGAAATATCAGATTGCGGAAATCTCCCGCGCGAACCTGCGCGCCGGGGAGGACGAGGAGCTTCAGGCGCGCCGTAAGGTGCTGCAAAACAGCGAAAAAATCTCCGAGGCGGCGCATGAGGCCACGGAAAATCTCTATGGCGGCGAGGATACCGACGGCGCGGCCGCCCTGCTCTCGAGCGCGGAGGCGCAGTTGTCGCGGGTTTTGCGCTATGACGACTCGGCTGCCGAGCTGTACGCGCGGGTGAAGGACTTGATGTATCAGGTGCAGGACGCAGCCGAGGAGGTGCGCGCCTACCGCGACAGCCTGGGCGACTGCGCCGAGGAGCTGGAGGAGGTGGAGGCGCGGCTTGATACGATTCACCGCCTGCGCCGCAAATACGGCGCCAGCTGTGCTGACATTTTGGACTACTGCGCCGATGCCGAGCGGCAGCTCGACGAAATGACCTTCGCCGATGAGCACATTGCGCAGCTCAAGGCCAAGCTCCAAAAGGCGGAGGCAGAGGCTTGGGATGCGGCGCGCGCCCTGCGCGAGAATCGCCGCGCCGCCGCCGTGCGGATGTCCGCCCAGCTTCGCACGGAGCTTGCCGAGCTGGATATGCCCCGGGTGCAGTTCTCCTGCGAATTTACCGAGCTTCCGCTCTCGCCCACCGGGGCGGATGCGGTCGCGTTTTACCTCTCGGCGAATGCCGGGGAGGCGCTGAAGCCGCTCAGCAAGGTTGCCTCCGGCGGCGAGCTGGCGCGCATCATGCTGGCCATGAAGAATGTGCTCGCGCAGAAGGACCGGATTCCCACCCTGATTTTCGACGAGGTCGATACCGGCGTATCCGGACGCGCGGCGCAGCGGGTGGCGGAGAAGCTGCACAGCGTCGCTGCGAACAGGCAGGTGCTGTGCGTCACGCATCTGCCGCAGATTGCCGCGCTTGGCGATACGCACCTGCTGATTGCCAAGCAGGAGCGCAACGGGCGAACCTACACCACGGTCACGCCGCTCGACCATGCCGGGCGCGTGCGCGAGCTGGCGCGCATCATTGGCGGCGCGGTGATTACCGAAACCACGCGCAAAAGCGCGGAGGAAATGCTGAAAGCGAACGAAAACGAGGAATGACCTCCATTGGGGGCTTCCTCCGGATTCTTTGGGGCTGCCCGGAGCGGGGCGGCCCCTTTGCTGCGTGTGCGCGGCGGGATTTATCGAAAAATGTCGATGAAAAAGGTTTGCAATTCCTGCAAAATTGTGGTATTTTTTACGCGAAAGGCGCGCATTTTGGGCGCTGCCGTCAGGTAAAGAACAGGCGCACGGTGAGGCTGGCCATGACAAAGCCGGTGAGGTCGGCAATCAGGGCTGCGGGCAGCGCATAGCGCGTGCGGCGGATGCCGGCCGCGCCAAAATAGACAGAAATGGTGTAAAAGGTGGTTTCGGTAGAGCCAAGCATCACGGCGGCAGTGCGCCCGATGACGGAGTCCACGCCGTAGGCAGCCATCAGCTCCGCGCCTGCGGCCAGCGCCGCGCTGCCGCTGAATGGACGAATCAGCACAAGCAGGGCGGTCTGCGGTGGAATGCCGAAAAATGCGAATACCGGCGCAAAAAGCGCCGCGATGGCCTCCATTGCCCCGGAGGCGCGCAGCATAGCGATTGCCGTGAGCAGAACCACGAGGCTTGGCAGGATGGTGAAAACCAATTTCAGCCCATCCCGCGCGCCGGTAAGCAGCGCGTCGTAAGCGTTTTCCTTGCGGTGCAGGGCGAGCAGGCTCGCGCCGAGCAGCAGGCAGGGGACGAGATAATCCGTCATGCCCGCCACAGCTTCCCAAGTGCATAGGCACTCAGCAGCCCCATCCCGGCCGAGGAAAGACTCGTGACCCAAACGGCGGGCAGAATATCAAACGGCGATGCGCAGCCGAGGCTTGCGCGCACGGCGGCGACGGTGGTCGGGAGAAACTGGATGGATGCGGTGTTGAGCACGATCAGGCGGCAAAGCTCGTCGGATGCAGCGCCGTCACGCGCCATGCGCCGCGCGGCCGCAATGCCCATCGGGGTGGCGGCGTTGCCAAGCCCGAGAAAATTCGCGCAGACATTGCCGCTCAGGGAGCGGCGCAGCGCGCGGTCGCTTCGCGAGGAGGGGAAAATCGCCCCCAGAAGCGGCCGTAGGGCGTAACCGAGCAGGTCGGTCACGCCCGCCAGCTCGAGCAGCTTGCCCACCCCGCTCCAAAGGCAAATTGCGCCCGAAATTCGCAGCCCCAGTTCAATTCCCTCCTGCGCGCCGCTGCTTATGGCGCCGGAAAGCGCGCTCCCGTTGCCCATCAGCAGGGAAAAGCCGATGGACAACGCCAAAATCCCTGCCCAAACCCAGCTCATCATGTCCATCATCCTTCCTTGGCACATTGTATTTGCCGAGGCTTTCAGAAAGAACATGGACAGCAATTTTTGAATGGAAGGATGGATTCCACGCTATGTATTCTACCGGAATGATTCGCAAGCTCGATTCTCTCGGCAGGGTGGTTATCCCAGCCGAGCTGCGTGAGCGCGCACGGCTGAAGCCTGCCGACGAGGTGGAAATCTATCTGCGCGGCACGGTGATCTGCATAGAGAAATTCCGACCGGGCTGCGTTTTCTGCGGCTCGCAGGAGGAGCTGATGACGTATAGCGGGCAGAACGTGTGCCGCCTGTGCAGCCGGAGGCTGTTTTACGCGCAATCGGACGGGAGTAGATAAAAAAGAGCGCGCCGCGCCGCGCCCGGCAATCTGCACAGAATTTTCAGAACGGATTTGGTAAAAACGCTGAAATTCAAAAATTTTGCAAAGGAAGTGTCCAATTTGGGGCGGCAGAATCGTTATAAGGGGTAAAAGAAAAAATCGGGAAAGAGGGAGAACGATGAAAGCAAAAGCAGTTCTATGTTTGTTCCTAACCGCGTTGCTTGGACTTTCGGCCTGTCAGGCAACGCCGGAAAAGGTGGTCGTGAGCAAAAACAACGGCGAATTCGAGGCGAACGTTACGGTTTCGGCAGGCGGAACACACGAACCGGACGCAATGCAGGACATAATCTATAACGAAACCTTTTCCTCCACCGACGGAAGCGTGGAGTTCCAATTTGCTATTGAAGAAACCGTGACGGCCGCCAATATGCCTGTGCTTTTGGTAGAGCCGCATTTTTTAACAAGTGAGGATGCCGAGCGGATTGCCTACACCATTTTTGACGAAAACAGCGTTTTCTGCAATACCGCCGGGGATTATCCATGGACAGCGGCCGAGCTGGAGGAGGTAATTGGAATTTGGGAGGCTCTTTTGGATGCCGACTATTATACATTTGTCATGGGCGAAACCTCGAAAAGCGAAATGGAATCCGACTGGGAGCTTCTGGAAAAGAAAATTGCGGAATATTCTGCATTGCTTTCTACTGCCTCACAGACATGCAGCGAATTTGCCGGATTTGAAATTCGTGATGAGTTCTATTTTCTATATCCATCCTCGTGGACAGCGGACATGAGCGAGGCAGAAATCAATGCGTTGATTGAGGAACTTGACGATGCTTTTGAGGCTCGCGTAATCTCCCATCAGGTTAGCTATAAATATTCCGTATCTACACGGCACAAAAGCGATTACAACTATAACTTAGTCTATGTATATCCTTGGTACCCGGCGTATTGTGGAAATTTTGACACCGAGTATTACCAGAGCCTTCTTTGCAGCCGCGACGAGCCGGCGACGCAGGAGCAGGTGGAGGCCGTTCGGGAGCAGGCGCTCGAGCTGCTGAATGCGCCGGGGCTGGGCGAATGGTACATTGCGTCCTGCGAAGCCGAGCAGCTGTACTGCGGGCACATGGTCGTATCCGTTACGGCGCTGCCGGTGCTGGAGGGCCTGCACGCCGTGCGTCAGCCGCAGGTCAGCCTGCGGGATAACGCCGCGTCCAATTACCGTTATACAACCGCGGAATTGATGTACGCGCCCGACGGCACGATCCTCAAGGCAGTTATTACCTCCCCCATTGACATCGTGGAGGTACTGAACGACAACGTTGCGACCTACTCCTTTGACGAGCTGATGGAGCACGCGAAGACCTATTTCTCCCTCAGCGACGCCTATAATTACGGCATGGAAACAACGCTGGATTATTACGGAGCCGAGAACATTGGCTGCACCGTGGAGGTCAACCGCGCGGAATACGGCCTCGCGCGCGTCCGTGTGGACGAAAATTCCGATAATTATTACTACGTCCCCGCGCTTATTCTCTATGGCGACGTGACCTATTATTTTACGGAAGATGGCGAAACGGTAGAAAGCTACGAAAATCGCCAACTCGTCGCCATCAACGCCGTGGACAATACCATCATCAACTCGGTGAACAGCTGATTTTTGTGAAAAAATCCCGCGCCGCTTACGCAGCGGAGCGGGATTTCTCTATTCCATTTGCAAGAGCCGTGCAGGCTCAGCGAACCTGCGTCAGCACACCCGCGTCCATTTCGCACACGGTGTCGCACAGTTCGTCGATATCCACCTGGTTGTGGCTGGCGAGGATGACCGTCTTTCCCTGCTCGCGCAGGCCGAGAATCACGCCGCGAATATGCGCCGCGCCCTGCTTATCCAGCCCGTTGAGCGGCTCATCGAGAATCAGAAGCTGCGGATCCTCCATCAGCGCCTGCGCCAGCCCCAGCCGCTGCCGCATCCCGAGCGAATACTTGCCCACGCCCTTTTTCAGCCCCGGGTCGAGCCCTACCAGCGACATCGCCGCGCGGATTTCGTCGTCGCGGATTTTCCGCTGCAGCGAGGCGAGGATTTTCAGGTTGCGGAAGCCGGATAGATTCGGCAGAAAGCCCGGCGTTTCGATGATAAGCCCCAAGCTCGGCGGGAAGTCGAAGTCCTTGCCGACCTGCTTGCCGCCGATGAGGATTTTCCCCGATTCCGGGCGCAGGAAGCCGCATATGCACTTCATCAGCACGGTCTTGCCCGAGCCGTTGTTGCCCACGATGCCGTGAATTTTCCCGGCCTCAAAGCTGTGGCTAATCTCGTGCAGCACCTGCTCGGCGCCGAAATATTTGCTGACATTTTGAACCTCGATCATCTCTTAGCCCTCCGTTCCAATGAATGAGAAGTTGTATTTTTTGGCCGCGCGGATGGAGGCAAACGTGAGCAGGAGCATCGCCGCGCCGTAAATCGCATACGACTGCCATAGCCGCGGCAGCTTGTCGTAGCCGAAATTGTGCATGGAGTAGGTCGCGTGGTTGAGCGGCGAAATCCAGCCGATGATGACATTGGCGATGTAATAGGCCTCGTCGCGCAGGTTGAAGATGAGCTGGAAGGTATCCGGCTGCAGCAGGATGCCATAGAGGCTGTAGCCCAGCACGCACACGACCCCCGCCGCCTGCCCGAAGCGCAGGTTGCAGTACAGCATTCCCATCACCATCACGCCGGTGTAGCCCAGCATGAGCAGGTAGATGGTCGCGGTCGCCTCATAGGGGAGGCTCATTTCCAGCGTTTTCAGCATCGCGGGGATGACCACGCGCGTACCGGCGTTGGTATAGCCCAGGATGGCGGCCGTGGGGCTCCATTGGTTGCCCGGAAAGGCCAAATGCGCGCAGAAAAGCATATTGCACACCAGCACGAAGGTAAGGTACACAACCGTTGCCGCAAGGACGTAAATCAGCTGCCCCAGCACCCATGTCGTGCGGCTCGTGCGCGCGAGATAGAGCGGCGTCCCCGCAGACAGGAAGGGCATATCGGCAAACAGCAGCACCAGCAGCGAGGAGCACAGCAGGATGGAATTGCTGTCGCCAAAGGTCCAGATGAAGGTTTCCATCAGCTGCAAAGTGGTGTTGTGGCTCTCAGCGAACTGCACCGCCTTGTCCGAGAGCAGGAAGCACATCCCCGCGCTTAGCGCGAAGGTCACGATAATGCGCGGATTTCCCCACCAAAGGCGGAAATTATACAGCGCGACCGAGAAGGGCTGGCGAAGCCTTTGTGAAATGGTCATAGATTTTTCACCCGCTTTCTGGCACGAAGAAGAAATGGCAGAGAAAACAGAACCGCCAGCGCCAATAGCAGCGCCGCGTTCCCCCACGCACCGCCGGGGAAGCCGGCATCGGGGTTCACCCACGCGCTGGAATCGAGCACCGTGAGCGCAGAGAAATAGCGCTCATAGAGAATCCGCAGGACATAGTAGAATACGAAGGGCGCGGCGTAGGCGATGTACTTGCTCTCCATCCACGCGCTGAAGCTCATCCCCAGCAGCGCCCATACGCCGCCGCTGAGCGCGAGAAGCCCGGCGCGCAGGGCGACCGGCCCGCGAAGCAGCTCGTAGGAGCCCTCGCCGGTCTCCACGCCGCAGAACACCGCCACGCTCACGAGCCAGAGCAGCAGCGCGCCGCCGATAATCACGAGGCAGCCCGTGACGAAGCAAATCAGCGCCCGGCTGAGCAGATAGCCCGCGTAGCCGGTGCGGCAGAGCATCAGCCGCACATATTTTGTCTTGACCTCATCGACATAGCTCCCCGCGAAGGGCAGTGCGGCGGCGATGGGCAGGAACATCAGCGCAGCATCAGAATTCAGCGCAGTGCGCAACAGAATGAGGTGGTAGCCGGGCGACTGCGTGTGGAAATTTCGGGAGAG
The DNA here is from genome assembly GCA_021200975.1 of Bacillota bacterium. Lineage (GTDB taxonomy): Bacteria > Bacillota > Clostridia > Oscillospirales > Oscillospiraceae > Faecousia. The sequence goes on from JAJQFT010000011.1 coordinate 15,081, forward strand.
CATCACGATGGTATCGGTGCAGGCTGTCGCGCTCGCAATCGCGAATACCAGCGCGCTCAGCAGCAGCCGCGGCCAGATGCCCTGCCGAAACCCGGCAAGAAACGCTTTTCCCATTGGTAGTTCCTCCTTCCATGGAAGCTCGGCATTCCAATCAGCTGTTCACCGAGTTGATGATGGTATTGTCCACAGCGTTGATGGCGACGAGTTGGCGATTTTCGTAGCTTTCTACCGTTTCGCCATCTT
>JAJQFT010000031.1 GCA_021200975.1 Bacillota bacterium
GCCTTGCCGCTGTGGCGGGGGAGGGCGAGCTATCGCTGGAGGTCGCCTCCACAAACCTGCGCGCCCTGCGCCTGTATCGGCGCGTGGGAATGCGCGGGGAGGAGGAAATTGCCCGCTGGCACACGGTGATGGATGGAAAAAGCCGCGCGGAAATCGACGTTTCTATAAAATTTTAGCGCTGTCAAGGAAAAATACTTGACAAGCGCGGGCTTTTGGGGTATACTATCCGAGGTTGCCGGGGAAGGCGCATCCTCCTTGGCAGGGAGGCAGGAATGGACAGCACAGTAAAACTGGTTCTGCTCTATGATTACTATGGCGATCTGCTCACCGAGCGGCAGAAGCAGTGCTTTGAGCTGAAATACCACCAAGACCTTTCCCTAGCGGAAATCGCGCAGGAGCTGCATGTCAGCCGCCAGGGGGTGTACGACAACCTCAGCCGGGCGGAGTCCGAGCTGCTCAAGGTGGAAGAAAAGACCGGCTGCGCCCGCCGCGACCAGGACTGCCGCCGGGTGGCGGCGAAAATTCGCGAGCTTGCGCAGCCGCTTGCCGCGCATTCGGATGGGGACGTTCGCCTCGCCGCCGCGCGGCTGATGGAGGCGGCGGCTTCGCTGGAGGAATAGAGCAATGGCATTTGAAGGCTTAACCGAAAAAATTTCCGCCACCTTCAAGAAGCTTCGCGGCAAGGGCCGCCTGAAAGAATCGGACGTGAAGGAGGCCATGCGCGAAATCCGCATGGCGCTGCTGGAGGCCGATGTAAGCTACAAGGTGGTCAAGGACTTTACCAAGACGGTTACGGAGCGCTGCATCGGCGCCGACGTACTGGAATCGCTCACGCCCGCGCAGATGATTGTGAAAATCGTCAACGAGGAGCTTTGCACCCTGATGGGCAGCAGCGTCAAGCACTTGACCATCAACCCCAACGGCCCGACGGTGGTCATGCTGGTCGGCCTGCAGGGCGCGGGCAAGACAACCAACGGCGCGAAGCTGGCAGGGCTGATGAAGCGGCAGGGGAGAAATCCGCTGCTCGTCGCCTGCGATATTTACCGCCCCGCCGCCATTACGCAGCTGCAGGTATGCGGCGAGAAGCTGGGCATCCCGGTATTTGAAATGGGACAGCAGAACCCGGTTTCGATTGCCAAGGAGGCGGTTTCCTACGCGCGCAAGCGCGGGTACGACACCGTGTTTCTCGATACCGCCGGCCGCCTGCATATCGACGAGGCGCTGATGGATGAGCTGAAAAATATCAAGGCTGCCGTCAAGCCGGATGAGATTATGCTTGTGGTCGATGCGATGACCGGGCAGGACGCCGTGAAAGCTGCCCAGACCTTTAATGAGTGGCTGGAAATCGACTCCGTCATGCTCTCCAAGCTCGATGGCGACGCCAGAGGCGGCGCGGCGCTCTCCGTGCGCGCCGTGACGGGCAAACCCATCAAATTCGTGGGCATGGGCGAAAAGCTCGAGGACATCGAGCCCTTCCACCCCGACCGGATGGCGAACCGTATCCTCGGCATGGGCGACGTGCTCAGCCTCATCGAAAAGGCCGAAAAGGCCTTTGACGAGAAGAAGGCCGCCGAGATGGAGCAGAAGCTCAAGGCTAACCGCTTCACGCTGCAGGATTTTTACGACCAGATGGTGCAGCTCAAGTCGATGGGCTCCATGCAGGATCTGCTCGCGCAGATTCCCGGCGGCGCCGGCATGAAGGACGTAAAGCTCGACGAGAAGGCGATGGCGCATACTGAGGCCATCATCCTCTCCATGACTCCCAAGGAGCGCGAGAATCCCGAGATTCTTGCCGCCTCCCGCAAGCGGCGCATTGCCGCGGGCGCGGGCGTGCGGGTCGAGGATGTGAACCGGCTGCTGAAATCCTTTGAGCAGATGCGCAAAATGATGAAGCAATTCTCTGGCCCCGGCGCAGGGAAGAAGATGAAGCGCATGGGCTTTGGCGGCATGGGCCGCGGCTTCCCGGGCTTCTGAGCGCGCGTGCGCTCTCCCTTTGTTCGCTACAGGCAATTTGCTTTGCGATAGATTTTTTATCAATATTATGGAGGTGAATTCTCATGGTTAAAATCAGACTGAGAAGAATGGGCGCAAAAAAGGCTCCTTACTACCGCATCGTCGTGGCCGACGCCCGTTCTCCGCGCGACGGCCGCTGCATTGAGGAAATTGGTTCCTACAACCCGATGGTCAACCCCGCTGCCATCACGGTGGACGCGCAGAAGGCGCAGGATTGGATCCGGAAGGGCGCGCAGCCTACCGATACCGTCCGTGGCCTGCTGAAAAAGGCCGGCGTGCTGTAATTCCCAAAGGAGTATCCCAATGAAAGAACTTTTGCTGTATATGGCAAAGAATCTGGTGGACAATCCCGACGCCGTCACCGTCACGGAAGTGGACGGGGAGGATGGCAAGGTCTTGGAGCTGAGGGTTGCCGAGGGCGACATGGGCAAGGTTATTGGCCGCCAGGGTCGGATCGCCAAAGAGATCCGCACCATTATCAAAACGGCTGCCGCTCGCACCGGCGAGCGGGTCACCGTGGAAATCGTGGATTAAACGGATGTGCGTGGCGAAAGGATTCGTCACGCATTTTCCTTTGCCCGGCAGCGGCGGAACGCCTGCGTTTGCCGGGAGGAGCCGGGGATTCATTCGCCGATTTCTTCCGCTATAAAATGCGGATATTGGAAAATTGACCAGCGAGGGTATGTTGGATTATGAAACAGGAATTTATCGAGGCGGGGGAAATCGTCACCACCCACGGCGTGCGCGGAGAGGTGAAGGTGAACCCCTTTGTGGACAGCGCTGCATTTCTTGCACCCTATACCCGCGTGCGGATTGCGGGGAGGACGTACCCGGTTGTAAGCTGCCGGGTGCAGAAGTCCTGCGCGTTGCTCCGCCTGGCCGGGGTGGATTCGCTCGAGGCCGCGCAGGCGCTGCGAGGAAAAACCGTCGAGATTTTCCGCGCCGATGTGCCCGAGGGCGTGGTATTTGCCTGCGAGCTTCTGGGAATGCAGGTGTATTCCGGCGATACGCCGGTTGGACAGATTACCGACGTGCTGGATTATCCCGGCAACTCGGTGTATGTTGTGACGGGGCAGAGGGAATACCTCCTGCCTGCGGTGAAGGAATTTATCCTCTCCATCGACCTGGAGGGAAATCGTATGCAGGTGCGTCTGCTGGAGGGGATGGGCAGCGATGAGGATTGATATCATGACGCTTTTCCCGGATTCGGTGCTCGATACGCTCTCGGACAGTATCCTTGGCCGGGCGCAGGAGCGCGGAATCCTGCGGATTGACGCGCACCAGATTCGTGACTACACCGCCAGCAAGCAGAATCAGGTGGACGACTATCCCTATGGCGGCGGGCGCGGCGCAATCGTGCAGGCGGACCCGCTCTACCGCTGCTGGGAGCATGTCTGCGAGGAGGCGGCCGGGCCGGTGCATACGGTGTTTCTCTCTCCTGCGGGGCATACCTTTTGCCAAGCGGATGCGATTCGCCTGAGCAAGTTGGAAAACCTCGTCCTTGTATGTGGGCACTACGAGGGAATTGACGAGCGCTTCGTCGAGGAATGCGTGGACGAGGAAATTTCCCTCGGCGACTTTGTCCTCACCGGCGGGGAAATCGCGGCCATGGCGGTCGCGGATGCGGTGGCGCGGATGGTGCCTGGCGTCCTTGCCGACCCTGAGTGCTTCGAGGAGGAGAGCCACTACAGCGGCCTGCTGGAGTACCCGCAGTATAGCCGCCCGGCTGTGTGGCACGGCAGGGAGGTGCCGCCGATTTTGCGCAGCGGCGACCACGAGGCCGTCCGCCGCTGGCGGCGGAAGATGGCGCTGCGTCGCACGCGGGAGCGGCGGCCAGATATGTATGAAAGGCTGGATTTGAGCAGCAAGCAGGATAAAAAGCTGCTTCAGGAAATGGAGGAGGAAGACCGTGAACGAGCTGGAAACCCTGCATAGCTGGGTGGAGCAGAGCAGCCGGATTGTTTTCTTCGGTGGCGCGGGGGTATCGACCGAGTCGGGCATTCCCGATTTCCGTAGCGAGGACGGGCTGTACCGGCAGCATTTTGAATACCCGCCCGAAACCATCATCTCGCATTCCTTTTATTTGGCCAAGCCCGAATATTTCTTCCGTTTTTATCGCGAGAAGATGCTGCCGCTCGGCTTCGAGCCGAACGTGACCCACCGCGTGCTGGCCGCGTGGGAAAAGGCGGGCAAGCTCAGCGCGGTGGTGACGCAGAATATCGACGGCCTGCACCAGAAGGCCGGCTCGGAGAAGGTCTATGAGCTGCACGGCTCGGTGCTGCGCAATTATTGCACCCGCTGCCATAAATTCTATCCGGCAGAGTATGTGAAAAATGCGGACGGCATTCCCCTCTGCAGCTGCGGCGGCATTGTCAAGCCGGATGTGGTGCTCTACGAGGAGGGGCTTGACCAAGTGGTTCTCGAGAATAGCATCCGCGCGATTCGCGCGGCCGACCTGCTGATTGTGGCCGGCACAAGCCTTACCGTTTACCCGGCGGCGGGGCTGGTGAATTACTACCGCGGCAGCCGGCTGGTGCTGATCAATCGGGACGAAACGCCCTACGACAGCGCGGCGAACCTCGTTATTCACGAATCGCTGGGCAATATTTTCTCGACCTTTGCATAAAATTCCCGTTTCCGGCCAAGCTAGAGCCGGAGGGGATTTTATGACAGAGCGGGAATATGAAAAGCTTGTTGGGAGCATGGTGCCGCCATCGCCCATCTGGAAAAATTGCGCCTGCGCCTTCCTTGTCGGCGGCGCGATCTGCACGCTGGGGCAGGTGCTGACGAATTTTTACGGCGGCGTCTTGGACGAAACGAGCGCGGCCACGGCGACGGGCATGACGCTGGTGGCGCTTTCCGCCTTGCTCACGGGGCTGAGCCTTTACGATGACCTTGCCAAATTTGCCGGGGCAGGCACGCTGGTGCCAATCACGGGCTTCGCCAATTCCATCGCCGCGCCCGCGATTGAGTTCAAGACGGAGGGCTTTGTGCTGGGCGTGGCGGCGAAGATGTTCACGATTGCCGGGCCGGTGCTGGTCTACGGCACGGCCGCAAGCGTCCTTTACGGCCTTGTCTATTATATCTGGCAGCTCGTTGCATAACGGGCTGCTTTTTTTGAGGGAAAGTGCCCGAATTCCCCGCTGGGGCTTGCTTTTGCGCGCAAACGGTGGTATAATTTGAAAAAAAGCAATGGAGGCAGGTGCCTATTATGGATCGGGCAAACAATCAGCGTCTGGCAGCCGAATTGGTCGCGCGCATGAGCGTAGAGGAAGCGGCGTCGATGCTCCTGTACGATTCACCCGCGGTGGAGCGTCTGGGGATCCCGGCATATAACTGGTGGAGCGAGGGACTGCACGGCGTCGCCCGCGCGGGCACGGCTACCGTGTATCCGCAGGCGATTGGCTTGGCCGCCAGCTTTGACGCCGATATGGTCCATCAAGTGGCCGACCAAATCGCCACGGAGGCCAGAGCCAAGTACAACGTCGCCCGCGCGCAGGGAGATACCGACCAGTACAAGGGCTTAACGTTCTGGTCGCCCAATATCAACATTTTCCGCGACCCCCGTTGGGGGCGCGGGCAGGAAACCTATGGCGAGGACCCTTGCCTGACGGCTGCGCTCGGCAAGGCCTACATCACCGGAATGCAGGGCGATGGTAAGTATCTCAAGGCCGCCGCCTGCGCCAAGCATTTCGCGGTGCATTCCGGCCCGGAGGCGCTGCGCTATCGCTTTGACGCGGTGGTTTCCGAGAAGGATATGCAGGAAACCTACCTGCCTGCCTTCCGCTGCGCGGTGCAGGAAGCCGGGGTGGAGGCCGTTGTGGGCGCCTATAATGCCGTCAACGGAGAGCCGGCCTGCTGCAGCGAGCGGCTGCTTGTGCGGCTGCTGCGGCATGAATGGGGATTCGAAGGGCATGTGGTGTCCGACTGCGGGGCGATTAAAAATATCCACGAGGCGCACCACTATACCGCCTCTCCGGCAGAGTCGGCCTCCTTGGCCGTGCGCCGGGGCTGCGATCTCAACTGCGGCTGCACCTACGAGCATCTGCTGGAGGGACTGCGGCAGGGCTTGATTACCGAGCAGGAAATCCGCACCAGCGCCGAGCGGCTTTTGGCCACCCGGTTCGCGCTGGGGATGTTCGATCCCAGCTGCGAATGGAACCGAGTTCCCTATACTGCCGTGGGGCAACGCACGCACCGCGACACGGCGCGCAGAGCCGCTGAGGAGAGTATCGTGCTCCTGAAAAATGCGGGCATCCTGCCGCTGCGGCGGCAGGAGCTGCAAACCATAGCGGTGATTGGCCCGAATGCCTACAGCCATGTGGCGCTGTATGCCAATTATCACGGCGATTCCGACAGCTACATCACTGACCTTGAGGGTATCCGGAAGGCGGCGGGCGAGGGCATCCGGGTGCTGTACAGCCAAGGCTGCGACATCTTCCGCGCAGTGGACGACCGGCTGTGCAAGCCCGGCCGACTTTATAGCGAGGCGGTTGCCGCCGCGAGCTGTTCCGACGCGGTGATTCTCTGCCTCGGCCTGGACGCAAGCATGGAGGGAGAGCAGGGCGATGCGAGCAATTCCTCTGCCTCCGGCGACAAGACGGATTTGCTCCTGCCTGAGCCTCAGCGCATTCTGGCGCAGAAGATTCTGGCTTTGGGCAAGCCTGTGATTGTGTGCATCCATAGCGGCAGCCCTCTGGATTTGAGCGCCTTCGAGGAAAAGACCGCCGCCATCTTGCAGTGCTGGTATCCGGGGCAGAGCGGCGGCGAGGCGCTGGGCAGGATCCTGTTCGGCGAGGTCAATCCCTCCGGTAAGCTGCCCGTGAGCTTCTATTATGACAGCCAGCCCCTCCCGGACTTCGGGGATTACCGCATGGCGGGCAGAAGCTACAAGTTCGTACACGCCGCGCCGTGGTATCCCTTCGGCTTCGGCCTGTCCTATAGCCGCTTCCGCTGCCATGCCGCGGCGGGCAGCGGCTGGGAGATTTCCGCAACAGTGGAAAATAGCGGCGCCTTTGACGGCGCGCAGGTGCTGCAATGCTACACCTGCTATCTGGGCGAGGCGTTTGAAAAGCCGCGTTGCCAGCTGATTGCTTTCCGGCGCGTCTTCTTGAAAGCGGGGCGCAGCTGCGAGCTTTGCATCCCGGTTTCCGCCTCGGCGCTGGAAACCGTGCTGGGGGATGGGAGCCGCCGGCTGCTGGACGGCGAGTATCTGATCTTCCTTGGCTTCTCGCAGCCGGACGAAAGGAGCGTGGCGCTGATGGGGCAAAAGCCGCAGGCCATCCGCTGGCGGATCGGTGGAGGGGAAATCCTTGCGGCGGAGCCGGCGGATTACGAGCCGCTTGCCTATGCCGACCGCGCCTGCTACGCTCTGCGTGACGAGACGGAGGATACCGCCGCGCAATAAAGCCTGGGAAATCGAGGCAATCGCATACGGAAATATCAGCAAAATTTTGGGCTGACCCGCCGGGCCACCCCTTGGCGGAGAGGGGTACAGGGGCATTTGCAGACTTTGCCCCTATGCGCAGCTCTTTTTTCAATCGATTGGGGGCCATGCGCACGTCTGGCCCCCAATTTTTATGGGGCAAATATTGCTTGCGCGATTTGCCAATCTATGCTACAATGTTCTGAATTCTTCGGGCTGTAATTTGGGAATACGAGCGCGGAACCGGATTTGAGGAGGATGCACCATGCAAATGCCGATTGACCAATTCGCCATTTCGGGTAGGGTCATTTCCTGCTGCCCGCACGGCGACGGACATATCAACGAAACCTATTACGCAGCCTGCGAGGCGGGCGCGGGCTATATTTTGCAAAAAATCAATACCGCGGTCTTTCGTGACCCTGCCGCGCTGATGGAGAATGTGGCGGCGGTGACGGAGTATATGGCGCGCCGAACAGCCGACCCCCGGCGCTGCCTGCACCTCATCCCTACGCGCGACGGAAGAAGCTTCTACACCGACCCCGCGGGCGGCTGCTGGCGCGTTTATGCCTTCGTGCCCGGGAGCCTTTGCCTGCAATCTGCCGAAACGCCCGAGCTATTCTACGAGAGCGGCGTGGCCTTCGGCGCGTTCCAGCGTGCGTTGGCCGATTTTCCGGCGCAGACCCTGCACGAAACCATCCCCAATTTCCACAATACGCCCGACCGCTACCGCCAGCTGCACCTTGCGCTTGCCGCCGATGTGCGCGGCCGGGCGGGGGAGTGCCGGGAGGAGATCGATTTTGCGCTTGCGCGTGAGCCGGAGGCCTCGGCGCTGGTGGACGCGCTTGCACGCGGCGAGCTGCCGCTGCGCGTGACGCACAACGATACCAAGCTCAATAACGTCCTGATCGATGCGAAAACGCGCCGGGCGCTGTGCGTGATCGACCTCGATACGGTGATGCCCGGCCTGAGCGCCTACGATTTCGGCGACTCCATCCGCTTCGGCGCCTCCACGGTGGCGGAGGACGAGCACGAGCTGAGCAAAGTGGCGCTCAGTCTCCCACTGTACGAGACCTACATCTGCGGCTTCCTCGCAGGCTGCGCCGGGCAGCTGACGGACGGCGAGATCCGCGCCCTGCCGCTCGGGGCGAAGCTGATGACGCTCGAGTGCGGCGTCCGCTTTCTTACCGATTACCTCAACGGCGACACCTATTTCCGCATCCACCGAGAAAAGCACAACCTCGACCGCTGCCGCACGCAGCTCCGGCTCGTGCGGGACATGGAGGGTAAGTGGGAGCAGATGCGGGCCATTGCGGAGGGCTTCTGCCGAATCCATTAAGGCCCGGGAAGTCTCTTGAACGCGCCGCGCTCTGCCGCGGCGCTTCCTTATTTATAATTGGTATGCAGCCATTCATCGGCGATATGCACTTTCGTCAAAACAACGATTTTTTCAGCTTCCAATAGGAAATTTTTGTTAACGCAGGCGCTTTGTTTTTGCCTGACAGACACTTGACTTCTGGAAGCGGACGTGATATTATATATCTAATTTTTGTTGCCAGTTTTGAAAATCTTAACTGCCGGCAAAAATGAAATTTGCAAAGGAGTTGAGTTCATTTGAGAAACAATCTCAAGAAGCGCCTGCTCAGCTTGCTGCTGGTCGTTTCGTTGCTGGCTGCGTATGCCGTTCCCGTATACGCTGCCGACGATGCGTCCGGCGTGAGCTTCGAGCAGGTGGACAACAGCGAAGTCTCCGCTTCGGTGATTTCGAGCGACACAGTGGACGAGACGGCGGAGCCGGAATATGCCGACACCGACATTGTCCGTGTATCCATTGTGCTCAGCAAGGCCTCCACGCTGGAAGCCGGATATTCTACCTTGGATATCGCGAGCAACGCCAGCGCTATGAGCTACCGGGCGGAGCTGGAAGAGTACCAGGCTTCCACCCAGAGCCGCATTGAGTCGAAGATTGGCTCTTCGCTCGATGTAGTTTGGAACCTTACCCTCGCAGCCGACATCATTTCGGCGTGGGTCGCCTACGGCGACATCGCGGCGATTGAATCGGTCAGCGGCGTGGAGCAGGTGGTCATCGAGAACCAGTACGAGGCTGCCGTCGCGGAAACCGACGAGTCCAGCAGCCCCAACATGGCGACCTCCTCTTCCATGATTGGCAGCTCTACTGCCTACCTCGAGGGCTACACGGGCGCGGGCAGCCGGATTGCCATCATCGACACCGGCGTGGATTCTGACCACCAGTCCTTCGATGCGGGTGCTTACGAGTATGCGCTCGCGCAGATTGCCGAGGAAAAGGGCATGAGCTACGAGGAGTATGTCGAATCCCTCGACCTTCTGGATGCCGAGGAAATCGCCTCTGTGGCCGAGTACCTGAATGTCAGCATCGACGCCGACACGGCCTACGTTTCCTCCAAGATCCCGTATGCCTACAACTACATCGATGAGGACTACGACATCACCCACGACAACGATTCGCAGGGCGAGCACGGCTCCCACGTTACCGGCATCGCGGCCGCGAACTCCTACATCCCCAACGGCGACGGCACCTATTCCAGCGCGCTGACCACCGTTTCGACGCAGGGTGTCGCGCCCGAAGCGCAGATCATCACCATGAAGGTCTTTGGTAAGGGCGGCGGCGCTTACGATTCCGACTATATGGTCGCTATCGAGGACGCCATTATCCTTGGCGCGGACGTGATTAACCTGTCCCTCGGCTCCTCGAGCGCGGGCTTCACCACCAGCGCTACCGACGTCTATCAGGCCATCATGGACAGCCTGACCGAGAGCGACACCGTGGTTTCCATCTCCGCGGGCAACGCTTACAGCTGGGCACAGTACACCTACACCTTCGCGAACTATGTTGGCGGCGGCAACTATATCTACGCCGATGGCGTGAATATGGATACCGTTGGTTCCCCCGGTTCGTTCACCAATGCCCTCACGGTCGCTTCCGCCGATAACACCGGCACGACCGGCGCGTACTTCACCATCGGCGACGATGTTGTGATTTACACCGAAACCTCGGGCTATGGCAATGAAGCCTTTACGACTCTCGCCGGTGAGCAGAAGTACGTCATGATTGACAGCGTTGGCACCGAAGACGAGTTCGCCGCGATTGCGGATGAGCTTGAAGGCGCGATCGCCGTGTGCTACCGTGGCACGACCTCCTTCTATGAGAAGGCGAATGCCGCCGTGGCGAATGGCGCAATCGGCGTGATTGTTGTCAACAATACCACCGGCACCATCAGCATGAACCTGTCCGGCTATCTCTACTCTGCGCCTGTGGTTTCCGTCACGCAGAGCACCGGTGAGCTTCTGAAGGCCGCCGGCACCGATATGGACGGCTACTATGTGGGCACGATCACCGTTTCCTCCTCCGTGGCTGCCGTCAACGATCCGGATGCGGACGTGACCATCAGCAGCTTCTCCAGCTGGGGCGTCCCGGGCGACCTTAGCATCAAGCCGGAAATCACCGCACCCGGCGGCAGCATCTACTCCGTCAACGGCGCGGATACGAGTGGCACTGCCTACGAGCAGATGAGCGGCACCTCCATGGCGGCCCCGCAGGTTGCCGGTATGACCGCCTTGATTGCGCAGTACATCCGCGAGAATGATCTCGATGAGCAGACCGGGCTTTCCGCCCGCGTGCTGGCGCAGAGCCTGCTGATGTCCACCGCCGTTCCTCTGACGGATGCCGACAGCGGCTATGAGTACTACTCCATCCTCCAGCAGGGCTCCGGCCTTGCCAATGTCGGCGCAGCCGTGACCGCGTCGAGCTACATCCTCATGGGCGAGGACGCCACCGATTCCGCCTCCGACGGCAAGATTAAGGCGGAGCTGGGCGACGACCCCGATAAGGATGGCATTTACAGCTTCTCCTTCAGCATCAACAACCTGACGGATGAAGATCAGGTCTACACCCTGAGCGCAGATCTGTTCACGCAGGATGTATTCTACTGGTATGTCGACGAGTCCTACAACATCGGCCTGTACATGGATACCGCTACGACCGGCCTGGCCTATACCACCGCCTGGACGGTGGACGGTGTGACCGTTGACCCCGATGGCGAAGCGGTTGCGGGAATGGACTTCAATGGCGACGGCGTCGTGAATCTGGACGACGGCCAGGCGCTGCTGGACTATGCTACCGGCGCGATTGCGAGCATTGAGAACGAGGATCTGGCTGACCTGAACGGCGACGACCTGATCAACTCCTATGATGCTTACCTGTTCTTTGTCCAACTCGGCTCGGCCAGCGCGATCGTTCCCGCCTCCGGGAGCGTGACCGTTACCGTTACCGTTACGCTGAGCGACGCGCAGAAGACCTACCTCGATACCTATTACGAGAATGGCGCTTACATCGAGGGCTTCATCTACGCCACCGAAGTTGCCTCCGGCGAGGGTGTGGAGGGCACCAGCCACTCCATCCCGATGCTGGCCTTCTATGGCAACTGGACGGATTCCTCCATGTTCGACCTCATCAGCTGGACCGAGTACTATGACGGCGATACCCGCTGGAACTACATGGGTACTTACTACAGCAACTACGTCACTGTGAAGTACGGCGATGGCTCGGGCACCTACACCTTCGGCGGCAACCCCCTGTTCTATGAGGATTATGACGAGACGCGCAATGCCCTCAGCACCGTCAACGGCGACAGCATTGGCAGCGCGGTCTACTCCCTGATTCGCAACGCTGCTGCGGGCAAGCTGACGATTGTCAACGAAACCACCGGCGAAACCGAGTATGAGTACGATTTCAGCCGCGTCAACGGCGCCTACTACTACTCGAGCGGCGGCTCATGGTACAATACCTCCTCCTCCATCGGCCTGAACTTCACCCCGAGCGGTGACGAGGGCGATGTGTACACCATTACCCTTACCGCGGCTCCCGAATACTACGTCGCCTCCGATGGCAGCGTGGATTGGGATGCGCTGGGCGACGGCGCTTCGCTGTCCATCTCCTTCACCGTCGACAACACGGCCCCGACTGTTTGGAATGTCAGCGGCGATGTCATCAGCTCCGACGCAAGCTCGCTGACCATTGCCGTGGCCGATAACCAGTATGTCGCGGGCGCGTATCTCTTCGATTCCACCGGCACCACCGCCCTGTGGTCGGAGGCCGGCTCGCAGGAGAATGCCGGCGATGGCAGCGTCTTCACCATTGACCTTGCCGACCTCGAGGTTGAAGACGGCGTCTACCTGCTGCAGGTGTATGACTACGCGATGAACGTATCCACCTACCGCATCTTTGTCAATGTGGAAGCGACCAATACCGTCGATGGCATCACGCTTTCCAGCACCGATGTCACGATTGTCAAGGGCAGCACGACCGGCCTGAGCGCTACCGTTTCCCCGGCCAATGCCTCCGACATCACCGTTACCTGGAGCTCCAGCGATGAGTCGATTGCCACCGTCAATGCCAACGGCCTTGTCACCGGCGTTGCTGCGGGCGAAGCGACCATCACTGCTACCTCCAATCTGGACCCGAACGTTTCCGCCTCCTGCGCGGTTGAGGTCATCACGATTGAGAAGACCCTCAACGGCATTGTTTGGGACGAAAACGGAGAGGTTTGGTGGTCGTCCATCGATGTGGGCGATGCCTCCAACTATACCAAGCTGACCGAGGAAGGTCTGGACGCACCCGTCTGGTCGCTGGCGCTGCAGGATGACACCCTGTATGCACACGATTACAACGGCTGCTTCTACAGCGTCGATGTGGATACCTTCGACCTGACCATGATCAACAGCGCCACCTCGATCGACTACTTCGATATGGCTGAGACCTACCACTACAACGGCTATATCCTGGCGGCCTATGGCCCGTATATCGCGATTGTCAATCCCACCTCGGGCGATTATCTGGGCGTGTTCGACCTCAGCGGCTATGTATCTGGCTACATTACCGCCATTTCCTACTGCTACTCGGTCTACAACACCAACTACAGCACCTATGGTGACTACTACTACTTCGTGGATGTCAACGGCAACGTGTATCGCACGGGCGTGATTATCACGAGCAGCGGTATGTCCCGCTTTGGCGTTACAAAGATTGCGGAAACCGGCATCGCCGCGGATGCGTACTACTACAACTCCGCTTACTTTGACTATGACTCCGGCTACCTCTACTACTCTGTGTATGCCAACAACACGAATACCATGTATGCAATCGATGTGAGCACCGGCGCAAGCTATGAGCTGAGCAGCTTCGGCACGGGTGTGTGGCCTGCCGCCGCGCTGATCGACCTTGGCATCGACGGCTCCGGCACCGATTCCGGCGCCTCCGCCGACACCGCGATTGCCGAGGAAGTGATGCAGTCTGCCGAAATCGAAACCCTCGGCGTCACTACCCCGAAGGGCAGCCTGAACGCGCTTGTTGCGCCGGAAACCCCGGCGGAGCCCAGCTCGGATTCCTCCTCGCAGACCGGCACGATTGTTACCGTGAATGTCACCACCGATGTCCTCTCCCATAACGGGATTGTCACCGTAGAGTACGATGCCGAGGATCTGGCGCTGTTCAACGTAAAGGCCTACGGCGACTACACCTCCATTGTTGAGGGCAACGGTATCGTTACCATCGGCTATGTGAGCATGGATGGCATTGAGGCGGATGGCACGGTGGCCACGCTGCAGTTCGTTTCTATGGACGAATGCTGCGACAAGACCATCGCCATCACCTATCAGGAGAACAACGACGACTTTGAGGAGTCGCTGGAAACCCTTACGGTTGAGGGTGAGCACAGCTGGGACGAGGGCACGGTGACCAAGGAAGCCACCTGCACCGAGGATGGCGAGATCGTCTACACCTGCACCGTCTGCGGCGAAACCTACACCGAGGTCATCCCGGCGACCGGCCACACCGATGCCGACGGCGATAACATCTGCGATACCTGCGGCGCGGTGCTTGCTCCCACCATTACCTCCGTCTATGCTTCCTCCGATGGCTCTGCGAGCGCGCAGACGCGGGTGAAGATTACATGGACGGCGGTTGACGGAGCGGATGGCTATAAGCTCTACCGCTCGACCAGCATCGACGGTGAATACACGCTTGTCAAGACCATCACCGACGGCAGCACCACCTCCTACACCAACAGCGGCCTGGAGCTGGGCGTGACCTACTATTACAAGGTCCTGTCCTACACGGGCGATGTCTGCACCAACCTGTCTGAGGCTGCCTACGCGCCCGCCTGCGCAACCTTTACGAGCGTCTATGCCAGCGGCACCGACCGCGTGCGGCTCATCTGGAACGCGGTTGACGGCGCCAGCGGCTATCAGATTTGGCGTGCCGACAGCGAGGATGGCGAGTATAAGATTATCAAGACCATCACCTCCGGCGATACGACGGCCTACACCAACACCGGCCTGGATGCTGACCAGACCTACTACTACAAGATCCGCGCCTATGCGACTGCGGACGATGGCAGCAGAGTCTACGGCGCCTACTCCGATGTGACATCCGTCACGACTGTCTATGTCGGCAGCACGACGATGACGGCCACCAGCTACTCCAGCGGCATCGCGAAGCTTGCTTGGAGCGCCGTGGACGGTGCGGAAGGCTACCAGATTCTGCGTGCCGACAGCGAGGACGGCACTTACTCCGTTGTCAAGACCATCACCAGCGGCACAACCACGAGCTACAACAACTCTGGCTTGGAGAGCGGCAAGACTTATTATTATAAGATTCGCGCCTACTCCGTGGTGGATGGCAGCAAGACCTACGGCGATTACAGCGCCGTCGTGAGCGTAACTGTAAAGTAATTCTCTCCCTATAGCAAGTGGGGCTGCCCCGAAAGAGGCAGCCCCATTCTCTATTTGGGTTCTATAATAAATGTTGGGGTCAGGTGTGAGCCTGACCCCATGAATA
>JAJQFT010000005.1 GCA_021200975.1 Bacillota bacterium
GTGGTCACAAGCGAGGAACCAGACCTGTACTTTGTCGGCACTTTGCAGCTGACGCCTTCCTATGACCCTCTGATGTGCAAGGGGCAGGTGGTCATTTCCTGCGAGGACGGGGATGCCTACCGCTACCATGTGGACGAAACGGTGGTAGCACAGGCCGGCAGCGGGACGGTCACCTTGACCAGCGACTATATGCCGGTAGTGCCGACTGTAACCACCACAGAGGAAACCGCTCTGAGCTGGACGGTGGATGGGGCAGCTTCTACAAATCCGTCAGTGCCGGGACATGGACGTTCCCGGAGCTAGAGCTAGCCTATGGGAAGAACAGCATCACCGTCACCACCTCTGGCACTGTGACCTTCACATACCGAGAGGGACGATTGTAGTCATTTATACACAAGAATCTGCATGGATTGCCAAGGAGGAAAGCAGAGGCAAAATTCACCCCAGACCCGAAAAAGGTCTGGGGTGCTGTAGTTATAATAAGTTGTTTACGCAGTAATTCAGGCCCTTGTAGATGGCTGAAATTCAATCCTCAAGTTCATCCCCAAGCCTGCTGCAAGGCGGCGTAGTGTTTTTACCGATGGATTTCCATTGCCGCTCTCAAATTTACTGATGTCACTTTGCGAGATACCTGTTCGCTCCGAAAGCTGCTTCTGCGTCAGCCCGGTTTCTTTCCGGGCCTCAATCATGGCTTTCATGAGGGAAAATTCTGGCTCTAAAGCATCGTATTCTGCCCGTACATCCGGCTTTTTCAATTCTTCCCGCTTAAATTCTTCAAACGTCATAGTTATCAACCCTCCTTTGGTAGTCACTCCGATACCGTTTCGCACGTTCTATTTCTCCTGCTGGGGTTTTCTGACTTTTCTTAATAAAACCATGTGTAAGTATTACCCGGTTGCCGATAAAGAAAAAGTATAGAACCCTAGTTATATTATTGCCGACTTTTGCCCGAAGCTCAAATATGCCATCTCCTAAAGGCTTCGAGTATGGCTCCCGTAATTCTCCTCCGTACTCCTCCAGTAATTCAATTGTACGAAGCATCTTAGCCTCCATTTTCGGGGCTAGGCTTTGTAAGAACTCCGCCGCTGGCCTACTCCCATCTGGCAGTTCGTAAAATTCTACAGTCATTCTTAGCCTCTCTCTATCTCATTTCCTACGCTTATTATATCGGTTTTATCCTATATTGTCAAGGGGTATTTTTTGCAAAGAATTTTTTTGCCTTTCCCAGAAACACTTACCTATGGGAAAACCATTTCATCTGAACGATGAATGGAATACCTTTTCTCAGAATCAATCGGACAATTTGTTATTTCTTTTTACTTGCCGTCAGTTGAAAACTCATATCCAGCAATTCCAGAATCTGATCCTCTGGTATTGTCCCATCGAGAGGAATACTGATCCAGTTTGTCTTATTCATGTGATATCCCGGAAGAAAGCCGGGCAGCTGACGCAGAAAGTCAATCACCATTGGCTCACCTTTTACATCGAGAATATCCACAATGTCTGCTCCAGGCAATCCAAACTTGTTCTTCGGAACATCCATCACAATACCATACCATTTTTCATTATCCTGATGGCGCAGAACTGCATAGGAGGGATACCGCATCCAAAGGTACTCTGGTGTTGTCCCATACTGTTTGAATGCGTAATCAAAAATCTGCTGTCTATTCATTTCACCCCTCCATTCTATTCAATATTTTCCAATTTCCCAATCAGTACAATCCTGCCTTAGTTTCTTTCTAGGGAAAGCTGTACTTCCATTTAAATCTATTGTATCGCCGATTTGTCCCCAGCTCTATAATTTTGTCCCCACCCTCGGAGGTTTTGTCCCCACCTGAACTCAGGCACATAAGCTATCGCCAAATTGTATTAAAAGTTGAGTGGGAATTTCATATACTTTATTAATCTCTGTTTTGCCGACCGTGCCGAGCCGGGTCAGCAGCTCGGAAACATCGGCGGGCGTAAAAAACTCGCCGCCGGATTTGCCCGCATTGCTGGCGTACATGGTCATCAGGTATTCATAGGCATCGCCAAATGCGTCGATGTCATGATGCTTCACGTCGCCCAGGTTCATGGCTGCCACACCATTTAAGAGCTTGACCAACTTCTCATTCCGCTTTGCCACAGTGCTGCCCAGCTTATTGCTGTTCACGTCAAAATCATCGAACAATCCGGCAAAGCTTCCCTCGGATTCGCTGCCTTTTGCGGATTCCTCGATATGCCGGAAGATAGTTTCCAGCGTCATGCTCAGATTCTCGTCGTTCGGAGCAGACTTCAGGACGTTCCAGAAAAGCTCACTTGGCAGAATAAAGAAACCTTTCGACTGCACAAGGTCTTCTCTGGCTTCCTCTGCCTCTGCGTCAGTCATGGCAGCATAATCAAAATCCACGTTCCCTGCGTCAATTTCGCCCTGATTGATATAATTGACCAGATTTTCAGAGATATAGCGGTAGAACATTGTGCCAAGGACATAGTTCTTAAAATCCCATCCGTCTACAGCGCCGCGAAGCTCATCCGAAATCGCCCATATCGCACGGTGAAGCTCGTCTCGTTCCTGCTCTTTCTTTGTGTCAACCATCGTACTTACCTCCAAGTTAATTCCAGCACTTTCTCTAACCGTGTCTTATATTCTTTATATTTCGGCGCAAATGAACGCGGCGCTGCGCATCCTTTTCCGTTATTCGCTGAATTCCTGAACCCAGTAGAGAACCCCATCCTTTTCCGCTATGCTGATGGTAATTGTGTTGAAGTACTCGTTGAGAATGTTCGCGCGGTGCCCCTCCGAATTCATCCAGCCTTTCATTACGCCGGCGGCAGTGCTGTAGCCGTAGGCCAGATTTTCGCCGATGTAGGTGTATTCAAAGTCGTAGGCGGTGTACCACGCGCTGCCGTCCGGCCGGGTGTGCGAAAACAGCTCCGTAATCTCCTGCGCGCGTAAATCGGCAATGTGCTGCATGCTCTCGTTGTAGCTAAGCGCGGGCAGATCTGCGGCGGCACGCTCCTCGTTGACCAGCTCAAAAACCTCCTGAATCTTATCGGCGTAGGAATCTGCCTCGGAGGCCTCGGTTGCCGCCTCTGTCGCCGGGATGGTCACTTCCGTCACTGGGGTGGTCACTTCCGTCGCCGGGGTGGTTTCCTTGACCGGCTTGGTGGCCGGGGGTGTGGTTTCACTTGGCTCGGTGGCTGCTTCTGTCGCCTCAGTCAGCTCGGTTGCAGCCGTGACTTCGCTTTCGTATTCGTATTCGCTCGCTTCGGTTTCCGGCTCGCTTACCAATGCTTCCGGCTCCGTCGCCCCGGTGGAGGCTTCGGTGCTATTCGGGTAAGCAGCGCTGATAGAGCTCAGGATTTCGGTGCAGCCCGAGAAGCTCAGAAGCAGCGCAGCCGTCACGATTAGGAGCAGCACCCGCTGCGCAAACTGCGATTTTTGCATATTTTTCGCCCTCTTTCCACTTTCTGAACCCATTATACAGCCCGTGCCCGGATTTTGCAATCCCAATTTTTCAGCTTCTGCCGGTTTCGTTCCGGCAATCCGCCGCACGGGTCTGGCGGCGAAGCTTTCGCCTGCATGATGCATAACAATAAAAAGGGGCTTTCCTTACAGCCCCTTTAACGGTTATAGGAAATGCTTTAGCCGTTTAACGAGTTAGGATCAAGCAGAAAATCATAAAGATTAATCGTCAGGATGCCATTATCATCGTAATTGCGAATGATTTTTGCAACCTATAACGGTTTTCGTTTCCGAAGGCATTTGCATCCTTGTCTTCATGCTTGCATTCTTTAGAGCGCGCTCGAGGGGCGCACAGAAAAAGGGCTGTAGCAAAGCGATTGCGTTTTGCTACAGCCCTTTTGTCATTCTATTTTACTTTGCCTTTACGCTCACGACGGTGCTGTAGCCGCCGTAGGTTCTGCTGCCATCCACTACCGAATAGGCGCGAATCTTATAAATGAGGTCGAATCGACGCAAGGATGAGACAAAAAAGTATACTTTTTTGTCGGCGTATTTGCCTTCCGACAGGCCGCCATTTCGGCATCCCCAGTTGTATCCGCTTGGCCTTGGCTGTACCCTTCCCGCCGCCGGGCGGATGCAGGTCACTCCCCATTTAGAATCTGCGCTCACCGGGCGCAAAAAAGTCCAGCAAACAAGTGCGTTTGCTGGACTTTTTGAAAGCATCGTTGTTTTTTTCGAGTGTCTACTCTAAGTGACTATATCAAAACAGCGGCTAAAATTTAAAATATTTTCATTTTAGCTGTAAAATTAGTTGACGAGAAGGATTTTTTCGGCTATAATATAATCAACATCAAAATTAGCCGCAAAGCACTCGTTTGGAGGTTTATTATGAATTACATTGCACGGCATATGGAGCAGAGAGTATTGGAGCTCTCCAAATCTTATTCGGCAATTCTTTTGACCGGTCCACGTCAGGCTGGTAAGACGACAATGCTTCGTTTGCTTTCGGAAAGAGAAGGTATCGGGCGAGAGTATGTTTCTCTTGACGACCTTACCATGCGTGATATGGCACAGAATGATCCTGCGCTCTTTTTACAGCTCCACAAGCCACCCGTGCTTATTGACGAGGTGCAGTATGCACCGAAGCTTTTCACGTATATAAAAATCCATATCGATGAACATCATAATCCCGGAGATTTTTGGTTGACTGGATCACAGATATTCCGGCTTATGCGCGGTGTGCAGGAATCGCTTGCAGGGCGTGTTGCGCTCCTGCATATGTCGCCCATGTCTCAAAGAGAAATAACAGGTGCGGATTGCGTGCCATTTTCGACCGATTTTGATAGCCTTCTTTCTGAAAGTAAAAAAATAGCTCCAGTAAACACACCTGAGCTTTTTAAGCGTATTTGGCTTGGCTCGATGCCTGGCATTGCATCGGGATTATATTCGGATCGCAATATGTATTATTCGTCATATATTTCCACCTATGTGGAACGTGATGTACGTGAGCTTTCTAATACTGCTGATGCTTTAAAGTTTAATCGCTTTATCACAGCAATGGCAGCAAGGACCTCACAGCTACTCAATTATAAGGCGCTTGCAGATGACGCAGATATTGATTTGAATACTGCAAAAGCATGGGTAAGTATTCTTGAAACGCTTGGTATTATCTTCCTACTGCATCCATATTCCAATAATGTGTTGAAGCGTACGATTAAAACTCCGAAAATCTATTTTTACGATACTGGACTTGTCTGTTATCTTACCAAGTGGTCGTCCCCCGAGGTTGCTGAAAGCGGTGCAATGAGCGGTGCACTTCTAGAAAACTTCACCGTATCCGAAATTATGAAGGGGTATCAGAACGCCGGCCGTGAGCCATATCTCTACTTCTATCGTGATCGTGATGCGAAAGAAATTGATGTTGTCATGGAAGGCGACGGTAAGCTCTACCCTCTTGAAATCAAAAAATCTGTAACGCCTAATAAACGCATTGTCAAAACATTCGGCGTTATTGATAAATCTCCCCTACAGATCGGTACTGGTGCCGTACTCTGCATGGCAGAACAATTCGGTGCGTTTGACAGAGATAATTTGATTGTACCGATTTGGATGATATAAGATTCCACACGAATACGAAAACACATCGGCTTGCTGTTTAACAAGCTTCGGAGCTTTCGCCCCGGCACGACAGGAATCCTTTCTTATTTTCTCCCTACCCCAACTATTGACACAGAGCCAAGAAAAGTCCAGCAAACAAGTGCGTTTGCTGGACTTTTCTTGGCGGAGAGGAAGGGATTCGAACCCTTGTGCGATTGCTCGCAAACTGATTTCGAGTCAGCCCCGTTATGACCACTTCGATACCTCTCCATGTTCTTTTGCGCGGGCGGCGGATGCGCGCCGCCCTCAAGCCCTGCTATTATAGCAGACCGCGCAGAAAAAATCAAGATTTTTTTGCGATTTCTGCAAGCTCAGGAAATCTTTCTAAAATCTTCTTATAATTCTCCCGGCGGTGGGGCTTCAGGCAGCGGGAGCAGTCCTTCACGCCGCTTTCCAGATAGACAAAGCTGCCGCCGCAGCGGTCGCCAAGCGCATAGAGCGGGCAGAAGCAGAACAGGCAGGAAAATTGCTCCGGGTCTGCCCCCGCATGACAGGGGAAGTACTCACATTCCTTATTTTGGAAAAAATCATAATGGCTCATGCTTAAACCTCCTTCCACGGGAAAATTTCCGGCGGGTTTTTGAAAAACTCCATCCGCTCGCCGGTTCTCGGATGTGTACAGCTCAGGCGGCACGACCACAGCGCAAGGCCGCAGGTTTCCCCAATCGTGCAGTACTTTCGCTCGCCGACAAGCGGAAGCCCCCGTGAAGCGAACTGCACCCGGATTTGGTGCGTACGGCCGGTCAGGAGCCGCACACGCACACGACTCATCGCTTCGGCGCGCGCCAGCACCCAATATTCGAGCTCCGCCTCCTGCACGCCCTTGCCGGGCGCATCGGCGACCATCGTCATGCGCCGCGCCTTGTCGCGCACAAGCAGATCGCGCAGGACGCCGTGTGGTTCCGGCGGCGCGCCGTGCAGGACGGCGAAATATTCCTTTTCAAAGCGCCGCTCCATGATTTGCCGCCCGAGCGCGGACGCGTCTGAGCCGGAGCGCGCGAGCAGCATCAGCCCGCTGGCGGCCTGATCGAGCCGATGCACCGTGAAAAGCGCGGCATCAGGCTCACCGAGGGCTTCGCGCGCGAGCGCCGGGACGCCGGCCGGTGAATCCACGCCGGCGGGCTTGACGCATACAAGCAGCGCATCGTCGGCATAAAGAATCTCCATCATTTTCGGTACTCCATCGGTGTCGCGCCGTAGTAGGACTTAAAGGCGGCGGTGAATTTGCTCTGGCTCTCGTAGCCGACACGCTCGGCGATTTGGGCGACGCTCATGCTGGAGGCGCGCAGCAGCTCTGCGGCCTTTTCCATGCGGTGCTCCTTGATATGCGCGGCGAGGGACATGCCGTACACGGCCTTGAAGTCGGCCTTGAGCGTAGTGGGGTTGAGTCCATAGCGGCGCGAGATTTCCTCGATCGTAACGCGGCAGCTTAAATCCTGCACCAGCTCGTCGTGAATGCGGTGCATCAGCGCCGAGCGGTCGGACGGCTCACTTTGGGGCAGGTTTTCATCGCAGGCGGCGCGGCTCGCCTCCTGCGGGCAGCTTATTTCCATGACCTGCTCCATAATTTCGTGCAAAAGAGCGCTCTGCCGCGCATCGGAGGCGCGGTAGAAAACCTCCTTCCCTTCCCGGCGCACGGAAACCAGAGCGCTGCTGCGCAGCAGCCGCAGATGATGCGAAACAGCCGCGCCCGACACACCGGTGGCAGCGGCAAGCTCCGACACGCAGGTCTCCGCGTGACAGAGCACCCAGAAAATACGCAGCCGCGTCGCGTCCCCCAGTTGCTTAAAAACCTCCGCGACCGTCTGAAAATCCGCGGCATCCGGCAGCTGCAATTCCATCATTTTCTGCACTTGCTCGCCCCCTTCGCCCGAAAAGAAATAGATTTCGCCCCTTTGGCAGGAAATCCGCCCCCGGCGTTGACTTCACCGAATAAGCGAATTATACTACAAGTGAAACGATTAAACAAGTGTTTTATCGAAAATTTTTCGGGAGGAAAATCGTATGAAAAAGACCTACAAGATCGAAGTGGACTGCGCCAACTGCGCAAATCTGGTGGAGGCCGCCGCGGCGAAGGTACCCGGCGTCGAGGCCGCGACCGTGAATTTCATGACGCAGAAGCTGATTGTGGAATTCGCGCCGGACACGGATGTGACCGCTGTGATGAAAAACGTGGTCAAAGCCGCGAGGAAGGTCGAGCCCGACTGCGAAATTTTCCTGTAAGCGAGGCACGCCATGCAGGAATGGATTGTGAACGCGCTACTCGCGCTTGTGCTTCTGCTCTCAGGCGGGCTGCTTGCCGCCGGCCGCAGCGGCATGAGCCGGAAGCAGCGGCGCATGATGGCGCGCATTTTTGCCGCAACGGCGCTGATGCTTGCGCTGCAGCTGCTCGGTGCATCGGCCTTCGATTCGCTCGGCGCAGCCGGTCGCTGGCTCCGTCTTGCGCTGTATCTGGCCGATTACCTTCTCATTGGCTACGACATTTTGCGCAAGGCCTTCAAGGGCATCGTGAGCGGGCGTATATTTGACGAGTGCTTTCTCATGACGGTAGCCACACTCGGCGCGATGGCGCTGGCGATAGCCAGCAATGGCGACTATGTAGAGGCCATTGCGGTGATGCTCTTTTACCAAATCGGAGAGTGGTTTCAAAGCTACGCGGTGGGAAGAAGCCGGAAGAATATCACGCAGCTGATGGATATCCGCCCGGACTATGCCAATCTCGAGCAGGACGGCGCGCTTCGCCGGGTCGACCCGGAGGAGGTCGCCATTGGCTCCGTAATCGTGGTGCAGCCGGGGGAAAAGATCCCGCTTGACGGCGTGGTAATTTCGGGCGCCTCCAGCCTGAATACCGCCGCTCTCACGGGCGAGAGCCTCCCGCGCGATGTGACGGCGGGCGACAGCGTGCTTAGCGGCTGTATATGCCTGACCGGCGTGCTGAAAATCCAAACCACGCGCGAATTCGGGGAATCCACGGTGTCGAAGGTGCTCGACTTGGTGGAAAACGCCTCCTCTCGCAAGTCAAAGTCGGAGGATTTCATCACCAAATTTGCCCGCTATTATACCCCGGCGGTCTGCGCGGGGGCGCTCGCGCTGGCAATCGTACCGCCGCTGGTGCTGCTCGCGCTGGGGCGCGCGGCAATGTGGGGAACGTGGTTGTATCGCGCGCTGAACTTTCTAGTCATTTCCTGCCCCTGCGCGCTCGTGATTAGCATTCCGCTTAGCTTTTTTGCCGGGATTGGTGCTGCCAGCCACGAGGGCGTGCTGGTCAAGGGCTCGAACTATCTGGAGGCGCTGGCGCAGGTGGACACCGTTGTATTCGACAAAACCGGCACGCTGACGCAGGGCGTTTTTCAGGTGACAGGAATTGCGGACGCGAAAATGGACGAAAATCGGCTCCTCTATTTTGCCGCGCACGCGGAGTGCGCCTCCCCGCATCCGATTGCCAAGAGCCTGCGCGAGGCCTACGGCGCGCCGATTGACCGCACGATGGTTTCGGATTTTCAGGAGCAAAGCGGCCGGGGGCTTACGGCGTGTGTCGATGGCGTGCCAGTCGCCTGCGGCAATGCCAAGCTTCTCGATGCGCTCGGCATCGCCTATCCAAGCTGCGGCCTGCCTGGCACGCTCGTCTATGTTGCGGTGGATGGCGAATTTGCTGGTACGGTCGTGATTTCCGACCGGGTCAAGGACGGCGCAGCCGATGCGATAGCCGCGCTGAAAAAATCCGGCGTTAAGAAATGCGTCATGCTCACCGGCGACAGCGAATCGGCCGCCGGAGCGGTGGGCGCGCAGCTGCGGCTTGACGAGGTGTACAGCCGCCTGCTCCCCGCTGACAAGGTCGAGCGGGTGGAGCAGCTGCTGGCCGCGCAGAGCGGCGGCTCGAAGCTTGCCTTTGTCGGCGACGGAATCAACGACGCGCCCGTGCTGTCACGCGCGGATATTGGCATTGCGATGGGTGCGCTCGGCTCGGACGCCGCCATTGAGGCAGCCGATGTGGTTCTCATGGACGACGACCCACGCAAAATCGTTACCGCCATGCATATCTCGCGCAAGTGCCTGCGCATCGTCTACCAGAACATCACCCTCGCGCTTGCGATTAAATTCCTATGCCTGCTTCTCGGCGCATGCGGCATGACGAATATGTACATGGCCATTTTCGCCGACGTAGGCGTGATGGTTCTAGCGGTGCTCAATGCCGTGCGCTGCCTGCGCGTGTAAAAGGCATTGACTTTTTGCGGCAAATGTGGTTTAATAGGCTTGAAATTTTTGCAAGCAAAGGAGCGGTATTATGCTAACCGCAATTGTGGGCGTAAACTGGGGCGACGAGGGGAAGGGCCGCATGGTTGACCTGCTGTCGCAGAGCTACGACATCGTGTGCCGCTATCAGGGCGGCAACAACGCCGGGCATACCGTTGTGAACGAGCGGGGAAAGTTTATCCTCAACCTGCTTCCCTCCGGCATCCTGCGCAGCGAAACCGTGAACGTGATGGGGCAAGGAATGGTGATCGACCTTGAGCACCTGTTCCACGAGATAGAGCGCCTTCGGGAGGCCGGAATCGCCATTTCGCCGCAGAATCTAAAAATCAGCTCCCGCGCTACGATTTGCCTTCCCTACCACAAGCTGCTCGACTGCTTGGAGGAAGATCGGCTTGCCGGGAAAAAATTCGGCTCCACGCGCCGGGGCATCGCGCCCGTGTACGCCGATAAGTATTACAAAAAGACCTTGCGCATGGGCGACCTCCTGACCCCGGACACGCTGGCCGAGAAGATGGAGGGCTTTGTGCAATGGAAAAACCTCACCGTCGAGAAGGGCTATGGTCATGCGCCGATTGACGCGCAGGAAATGGTGCAGTGGCTGCGCCGCTATGGCCTGCCGCTGCAGGACTATATCTGCGACACGACGGCCTACCTCAACCGGGAAATTGACAACGGGAAATCCATCCTGTTTGAGGCGCAGCTCGGCGCGCTGCGGGATATCGACTTTGGCATCTATCCCTATACCTCCTCCTCCTCGGTGATTGCCGCCTATGCGACCATTGGCACCGGCATCCCGAACCGCACTCTGGATGAAACCATCGGCATTATCAAGGCCTATTCCAGCTGCGTGGGAGAGGGGCCGTTTACCTGCGAGCTTTTCGGCGAGGAGGCCTCCCGCCTGCGTGAGGCTGGGGGCGAATATGGCGCGGCAACCGGCCGGCCGCGCCGCGTGGGCGGCTTCGACGTGGTCGCCTCGCGCTATGGCGTGATGGTGCAGGGCGCGACGAGCCTCGCGCTGACGAAGCTGGACGTGCTGGGAAGCTATGAGAAAATTCCCGTATGTGTCGCCTACGAGCTGGACGGCAGGCGGGTGGAGGATTTCCCCGTGGGAGATGCACTCGAGCGGGCGATGCCCATCTACGAATATCTTCCCGGCTTCTGCTGCGATATATCCGGCTGCCGCACAAGGGAGGAGCTTCCGCAGGCCGTGCTGGACTACGTTGCCTTTATCGAGTGCGCCGTCCATTGCCCGGTGCGCTACCTCTCCGTCGGCCCCGGCCGGGAGCAGTATGTGCAGCTGTAGACCACTCCGCCGCAGCGGCGAAGCAAAGAAAGCTCTGAAGCATAATACCCGTGGGGCGAGGGCTCCACGGGTATTTTTTATGCCGCTCCGGATGCGGATTTAGCCTTCCGCCCGATAGCTTTCAATGCCCTTTTCCAGCCGCTGAAGGCCGTCGAGAAGCGTCGAGCGCGGGCAGGCAATGTTGATGCGCAAGAAATTCCGCCCCGCCTCGCCATAGTGCGAGCCTGCCGTGAGGAAGAGGCCAGTTTGCGCGCGGATATGGTCGGCGACGTGCTCGCTGTCGCCCACCTTGGATATATCCACCCACATCAGGTAGGTGGCGTTCTGCGGCACAACATGGATTTGCGGCAAACGCTCGGCAATTACCTGCGTTGCCACGCGGCGGTTCTCGGAAACATAGGCGCGCAGCTCGTCGAGCCACGGCGCGCCCTTGGTATAGGCCGCGATCGCCGCGGTGCAGGCGAAGCAGTTGCCCTCGGCAACCTCGTCGGTGTTGATGCCGCGCCATACCTTGTGCCGCAGGAAGGGATCGGGCACGGAGATTGCCGCCGTTTGCAGCCCGGGGATGGAGAAGGTCTTGGTCGGCGCAATGCAGGTGATGCTGCAGTCGCGGCAATCCTCACTCGCGCTCGCAAAGGGAACGTAATCGACCCCCGCCTCGGTCAGGTCACAATGAATTTCATCGGAAATCACCGTGACATGGTATTTTTTCGCGAGCCGGCCAATCTGCGCGAGCGTTTCCTTTTCCCAAATCCGCCCCACGGGGTTGTGCGGGTTACACAGAATCATCAGGCTGGTCTGCGGGTCGGCAAGCTTGCGCTCCAGATCCGGCAAATCCATCCGGTATTCCCCGTTTTCGTAAATTAACGGGTTTTCCAGCACCCGCCGCCCGTTGTTTACCACACTGTTGAAGAACATATTGTACACCGGGGTCTGCACTACCACGTTCTCATTTGGCGTTGTAAGCTTGCGCACAATGCTGGAAATGGCGGGAACCACGCCGGTGCAAAACATCAGCCACGACTTTTGCAGAACCCAATTATGCCGGGTCTTCCACCAGTAGATATAGGCCTCGTACCAGTCGTCGAAGATGCCGGTGTAGCCATAAATGCCATGCTCCAGCCGCTCGCGCAGCGCCGCGCGAATCTCCGGCGCGGCCTGAAAATCCATGTCCGCAATCCACATGGGCAGCTCATTTTCGCCCACGTTCCACTTGACGCTATCCGTTCCCCTGCGGTTTACCGGGGTATCAAAATCGTATTTCATATCTTTTCACGCATCCATTCTGGGCGGTCGGAGCGCCGTGCAATCTGCAGGCAGTCAATCTGCGCCGCGGCGGGGTCAACCTTGTCGGCCTCAACAATCAGCTCGTCGATAGCAGGGGCGGAAATTTTGCCGGAGCGGGGATTAAACACGCTGTCAATTTTGCTCGTGATTTGCGCCTGTACATCGGAATATTCAAAGCTCAGGGTGGTGTTGACAAGCTTGCAGTTGACCATTTTCAGATTCTCAATGTAGCACATTCCCTGCAAGCTCTCGATGGTGCAGTTCACGAGCGTCAGGTTCGTAGAGTTCCAGCCGAGGTATTCGCCGGAAATAAAGGAGTCGTAAACCGTAACATTGTCGCTGTTCCAGAAGGCGTCCTTGGTGAGCAGGGTGGAATTGCGGATGGTGACGTTTTTCGTGCCGTCAAAGGAATAGTTGCCGTCGAGCGTCAGACCATCGATTTCCATATTTTCGCAGTTCATAGCGAAGTAGTCGCCCTTGGCAGCAACGTTTTGCAGCCGGACATTCCTGCAGGCCCACAGCGTTTCCGCCGCGTTCGTGAAGGTCACGTCCTTCAGACGCAGCCGGTCGCAGCGGCGAAAATTCTTGGGTGCCTGAATCAAGGCGTGGTCAACCGTCAGATCCGTAGTGTACCACACGCCGGCGCGCGCCATATCAAACCACGTGCAGTCCTTGGCGGTAACATTGCGGCAGTACCAGAGCGGATATTTCCAGCGGAAAAGGTCTCCCTGCAGCTGAAGATCCTGCGCCTCCTTGAGCGGGGATTCGCCGTCGCCGAACACGCAATCGACAATGCGCAGGCCCTGCGCGCCGTAGAGCGCGCGCTCGCCGGAAAAATTCTTTTGTGTAATCGTTTCCATGCTAGTCCTCCATAAATGATTCTTCCAAATCTATTATACACAGCCCTGTCAAGACCCGTCCGCTTCCGCCCACGCGCGGCTGCGTTCGACCGCCTTCCGCCACCCGGCGCATCTTTTCTCCCGCTCCCCGGCAGAAATCTCCGGGTGGAATTCCCGTTCGACAGCCCATTGGCGCTGGATCTGCTCCATAGAGTCCCAGAAGCCGACGGCCAGCCCCGCGAGATAGGCCGCGCCCATCGCGGTGGTTTCCACGCAGCGCGGGCGCAGGACCGGGGAGAAATGGATATCCGCCTGCGACTGCATGAGGTAGTTGTTCGTGCTCGCGCCGCCGTCAACCCGCAGGCCGCGCAGCGGGATGCCCGAATCAGCCTCCATAGCGCGCAGAACATCGCACACCTGGTAGCAGATGGAGTCGAGCGTCGCGCGGATGATATGGTACTTGTTTACGCCGCGGGTCAGGCCGAGGATTGCGCCGCGGGCGTAGGCGTCCCAATGCGGCGCGCCCAGCCCGGTGAAGGCAGGCACAACATAGCAGCCGTTGGTATCGGGCACCTTTTTGGCCATGTATTCCGAATCGGCCGCCGAATCGATAAAGCGCATCTCGTCGCGCAGCCATTGCACGGCAGCGCCGGCGATAAAGATGGAGCCCTCGAGCGCGTAGGTGACCTCGCCGCCCAAGCCCCACGCAATCGTAGTGACCAAACCGTTTTGCGAGTAGATGGGCTTGCCGCCGGTATTCATCAGCAGGAAGGCGCCGGTGCCATATGTACATTTCGCGCTGCCAGGCGCGAAGCAGGCCTGCCCGAACAAGGCGGACTGCTGGTCGCCAGCCGCACCGGCGATGGGGATCGGCGCGCCGAAAAATTCGGGCAGGGTGCTGCCATAGAGGCAGCTCGATTCGCGTACCTCGGGCAGCAGGGAGGCAGGAATGGACAAAGCACGCAAAATATCCTCGTCCCAGCGCAGGGTATTGATGTTGAAGAGCATGGTGCGCGAGGCGTTGGAATAGTCGCTGATATGCACCCTGCCACCCGTGAGCTTCCAGATGAGCCAGCTTTCCACCGTGCCAAAGCGCAGGAATCCCTGCTCGGCCGCCGAGCGCGCGCCGGGCACGGTATCGAGGATCCATTGAAGCTTGGTTGCAGAAAAATAGGGGTCGATCACAAGGCCGGTTTTTTCCCGGATCGGCTCGCGCAGGCCGCGCGCAGCGAGACGGTCGCAGGCCTCCGCGGTGCGGCGGCATTGCCATACGATGGCGTTGCATATAGGGCGGCCGGTGCGCACATCCCACACCACGGTGGTCTCGCGCTGATTGGTGATGCCGATGGCGGCAATGTCCGAGGCGTTCGCGCCGATGTTGGAAAGCGCAAGCCGCGCAACCTCCAGCTGCACGGAGAAAATCTCCTCGGCGTCATGCTCCACCCAGCCGGGCCGCGGGAAAATCTGCGTGAATTCCTTCTGCGCGACGGAAGCGATCTTCCCCTCCCGGTCGAAAAGAATGCAGCGGTTGCTGGTCGTGCCGGAATCCAAGGACATAATATACTGTGCCATAATGCTGTTCTTCCTAAATTTCAGGCGCTCTTAGAAAAAAAGCAAGACATCGCGGACGATTTGCATACGAGCTTCCCTTAGAATGTCCATTTGTCAATGATGTGAGACCGAAAAAAGGAAAGAGTTTATTCATTAG
>JAJQFT010000108.1 GCA_021200975.1 Bacillota bacterium
GCATCGCATCGCAGCTGTCGATGGCGGGAATCAGAGCGGTGAAGTCATCCTTCTGGACACAGTTGGGGGTGTGCTGACGCTTGCAGCCATCGCAGGCAAGACACACACGCACGTCCTTCTCGCCGATGTTAAAGGTCGTGACTTCCGCCTTCCCCTCCAGCTGCTCCGCAAATCTCTTTGCCAGAGCATAGGAATTGCCGCCGCGGCGCTTGCTTGCGTTGATGATAAGTACCTTTTTCATGATGATTGCCTCCTAAATTACGCTGTTGAATTTTTCCAATCCAAGGCCTGCCGCGCCTTGCACCGGAAAGAGCCTTCGGCCAATAGTTGTATCAGCCGCTGTTACAACAAGTATAGCATAGAAACGATGTAATGTCAATAGGTACAACGAAAATTTCCGGAAAAATTTTGAGCCATACTCCGGCAGGGGAGGATGGCTCAAAAGAACGCAGTTTCGCGCCGAACAATTCGGCAGGACGCCGCGGACAATTTATTCGGGGCTTCCTTCGGAGGCTGCCCGGCAGATGCAGCGCCTAGTATCCGCCACCACGTCGGCAATCGTGATTTTCCGCATTTCGGCTTCCATCGCGTTCTGAATCCGGGCAAGCTTCTCATCGAGCGCCTGATGAATGTTGTTCCCGACGGGGCAGTTTGGGTTCGGGGACTCATGGAAGTGAAACAGCTCCCCGTCCTCCACGCATTCCACAGCCTTGTATACGTCCAGAAAGGTGATTTCCTCCAGCGGCTTTGCAATGGCGGCGCCGCCGCTGCCGCGCGTTACAGTAATCAGCCCGGCGGCCTTGAGCTGCTGCAAAATGCGCCGGATCACCACAGGATTGACGTTGACACTGCTGGCCAAGAAATCGCTGGTCAGCTTATGATCCTCCTGAAAAACGTCGATGCAGGCAAATACATGGATTGCGATTGTAAATCTGCTGGAAATCTGCATGGTTCCATACCCCTTTATGCTTTCTGGGGAAAGTATAGCATCTTTTGGATAGAATTTCAAGCGTTACAAAAAACCTGCCGCTCAAAAGTTGCGCGCCGAATCGCTTCTCCTTCCGCTTATCGGTTGGCGGGGGTGAAGTTGATTTTCACATTGATATGCTGCGCGTGGTTGCCAAAATGCTCCCCGAACAGGTTCAGCCCGCCGATAAATTTGGCGTCGGGCTTAATGCCGATGCGAAACAGCAGCACGTCGTTTTCACAGATGCCCAGCGTGGCGGGGGTGTGGCCGGATACCCGCTCGCCGTTGATGTAGCTGCCCGTCTGGTCAATATACAGGCGGTAGAGCTTGCCGTACTGCGTCAAATCCTCCGGCCACCACAGAGGATTGCGGGCGCCGCGGACGCCGCCGAAGTCCCCCTCGCTGGTGAAGGTGCCTACCTCCTGGCGGTTTAGCCACAGCGTGATGTCCGAGGGCCAGTCGTTATTGTAGCCCTGCGCCTCGGAGCAGGCTTCAAAGGAGAATTCCACGCTCTCCACCGAGGCGGCGTCCCGCAGCTGGGTGGTGCTGACGCGGTATTCCAGATAGCCCTCGGTGAACCACAGGATCTGGGCGCTGCCCCGGTCCGGCAGGTAGAAAACGGACGCCTCGTCGGTAGCGCTGAGGAAGCGCTTTTCTGAGGCGATGCCGCAGGGGGCGGTGATTTGAAAATCGAAGTAATTGCCAATCGGCACGGAATAGTAAATGGTGCGGATGGGAGAATCGGAGCGGAACGCGGGCTTCAGGTCAATGAATACCTTCTCGACCCGAACACCGCTGAGCTTCTGAGAGCCGCGGATGCCGGGCAGCGGCTGGGTAATCACCAGACCTGCCTCCTCCAAGGTCTTGATATGCAGCGCGGCGGTGGACATAGGGATTTGCAGCCGGGCGGCAATCTCGCTGATGTTCAGAATTTTATCCTCCAGCAGCTTCAGAATGTTCAGCCGCTGCTCAGAGGAGAGGGCTCTGGCGATGGAGAGGATCTGCCGGGTGTCGTTGATGCTCAGATGTACCGTTTCATTCATACTCTGGCTCCTTCCTGCTTCTTATTTTACATATTATAACGCATAAGAGCAAAAAAAGGAAGCGATATTTTCCGTTTTTTTGGATTTTTCTTCAGAGGACGGTTTGGAAAGCTCCAGAATATCTGGAGGCGGAAACAGCATTTATTACAAAAACCCTGTAGCTAATTTGTGCAAACGGGAGAAATAAACTGAAATAACCTCGTAGGGACTAGAAAAATGTTGACAATCTTTTCACGGTATGCTAATATTGTTTGTGAAAATTGGAGAATTTAGATTCAAGAAATTTGCAAAAATTATCTTCCCAAAAAATATTTCCTGCAAACTTTTTGGAACGAAGTTCTTCAAAAAACAAACAGGAGGACAAAACTATGAAACTGAAAAAATTGGCAGCGCTGCTGCTCTGTGCCGTCATGATTCTGTCCCTGGCGGCCTGCGGCGGCGGAAGCGGCGGCTCCAGTTCCTCTGAGGACAAGACCATCACCTTCTGGTCTGTATTCACCGGAGGCGACGGCACAGCCATGCAGAAAATCATCGATGCCTACAATGCCACCGACCCGGAGTACACCGTTGAGCACATAATGATTGAGCAGACCGACCTGTATACCAAGCTGCCCTTGGTGGTCAGCTCGCAGGAGGGCGTTCCGGATTTGGTCATTCAGCATGTTGACCGGCTGGCCAGCAATGCCGCCAGCAATATGTATATGCCGCTGGACGATTATATCGCGGCCAACGGCGAAATCAAGGCCGAGAACTACATTTCGTCGGCGTGGGACCCGGGCGAGATTGACGGCGTCCGCTATGGCATCCCGCTGGACCTGCACAGCTATGTTACCTATTATAATGTAGACCTTGTGAACCAGTACTGCCCCGATATTCTCGACGACGGTGTGATTACCTTTGAGGAGATTGCGGAGGTCGCGCCCATTGCCGCCGCCGACGGCATTTACACCTACGCAATCACATGGCCGCGCTATGAGCTGCTTTCGTGGTACTATCAGCTCGGCGGCGTGCTGTCGGAGGATGGGGTCAACCCCTCGTTCAACAACGAAATCTTTGAAAGAGTGTTTCAGGACTTCCAGGACGCCGTAACCAACCTGTGGTGCACGCAGGACGGCGACCAGCCCAACAACCTCTTCGCGCAGGGCAAGCTGATTTTCCTGCCGGAGGGCACGTGGACGCTGTCCACCGTGGAGTACACCGGCATCAACTACGGCGAAACCTACATGATTACCTACGACGCGGACAATATGGTGCAGTGGGCCTCCTCGCATCAGTTCGTGATTCCCCGCAATGACAGCATGACCGACGAGAAGGCAGCCGCCATCATGGACTTCATCAACTTCGTGGGAGAGAACAGCTACGAGTGGGCTGCCTACGGCCAAATCCCGGCGCACGTTTCCGTGCTGGAGGATTCGCGCATCGACGAGCTCCCCCAGAAATTCCTGATTGACGATACCGACGCCCTGATTATCAGCGACTACCTGTACTACGGCGCGGTTGTGGAGGCGCTCGATACCATCTCCTACGAGATCCCCTTTGGCCGGGTGAGCCCGTCTGAGGGCCTGGCCTCCGCCCAGCAGATTGTTGTGGACAACATCCGCAACCAGTAAAGCCCGAAAGGAGGGCATAGCTATGCGGCTCGCCAAAAAGCGCAGGGTGGATCTGGTGCCCTATTTATTCATTGCGCCACAGCTGATTCTCTTTGCGATTTTCTTCATCCTTCCCGCCATAATCGGCATCGTTGCGGCCTTCAGCAAATGGAATATCTACACCGACTCCGCTCCCATTTTCAACGGCCTTTCCAATTTTGAGCAGATTCTGTTTGACAGCGAAACCTCGTACTATACCATGTTCCGCAACGGCATGGGCAATACCCTGCTGTTTGTTGTCATCAGTGTGCCGCTGTGCATCCTGCTGCCGCTGTTTATGGCCATTGTCCTGAGCCAGAAGCCGATTGGGCACAAGTTCTTTCAGGCGCTGTACTATCTGCCCAACATTTTCTCCATCTCCACGGTGATTCTGGTCTGGTTCTATGTGTTCAACCGCTCCGATGGCTTGGCGAACAACTCGCTGTCCGCCATCCTGGGGCAGACGGTGAACCTCAACTGGCTGGGCACGCAGCCCTTCGCGTGGGTGGCCATTACCATCGTCACCGTGTGGTGGTGCTTGGGAGGCAACCTGGTGATTTATCTGGCCGCCATTAACGGCGTGTCGGCGGATTTGCTGGAGGCGGCGCAGATCGACGGCGCAGGCCTGCCTACGCGGATGTGGAAAATCGTCCTGCCGTCCATCCGGCCCCAGCTTTCCTACACCATCGTGCTGACCACCATCAGCCAGTTCAACATCTACGGCCAGTCGCTGATGCTGACCTCCGGCGGCCCCGACAGCTCCACCTACACCATGATGATGTACATCCGGCAGCTGG
Source organism: Bacillota bacterium (assembly GCA_021200975.1). Classification (GTDB taxonomy): domain Bacteria; phylum Bacillota; class Clostridia; order Oscillospirales; family Oscillospiraceae; genus Faecousia. Next base: position 4,436 of record JAJQFT010000108.1, read on the forward strand.
CCTTTGGCTCCAGCTCCGTGGCGGGTATTGCGGCCAGCATGGCGCTGATGTTCGGCATCGTGATGATTATCACCTCCACGGTGCTCAACCGTGTGACGGCGCAGCGCGATTAAGGAGGCAAAAGCATGAGAAAAATTTTCAAGGACAGGAATAAGGTAGTGGCCTTTGTGCTCTGCCTCGTGATGGCCATCGTCTGCGTGACCCCGGTGCTTTTCTCCTTCTTCACCTCCGTCCGCTCGGAGCTGGAAATCATGACCGGCGGCTTCTCCTTCCTCCCGGCGGACTGGACGTTTGAGAACTATGTGGAGCTGTTCTCCTCGGAGTATTCCACCAGCTACCCCATCCTGCGCTGGTTCCTCAACTCCATGATTGTGGCGGTGAGCCAGACGATTCTGGTGGTGATTGTGGCTTCGGCCTCGGCCTACGCCTATTCCCGGCTGGAATTCCGGGGCAAAAACGTGCTTTTCTGGTTCCTGATGGCCACCATGACCTTCCCCAGCGTGATCAACATCATCCCAATGTACAAGATTTGCCAGACGCTGGGCATCGTCGATACTCTGTGGGCGCTGATTCTCCCCGGCATTCCCGGCGTGTTCAACATCTACCTGATTCGTCAGTTCATGCTGGGCATCCCCAAGGAGCTGGACGAGGCGGCCATGATCGACGGCGCGAACCGATTCCAGATTTATTACAAGCTGATCCTGCCCCTGTGCACCCCGGTGCTGGTGGTGGTGGCGATGTTCGCCTTCACCGGTGCGTGGAACGACTACCTGTGGCCGTCCATCGTGATGAACAAGGTGGATATGCTGACCATTACGCCGGGCCTGCAAAAAATCAAGGACAGCTTCAACACCATGCCGGCGCACGCCATTGCCGGCGGCTTTATCTCGGTGATCCCCACCTTTATCTTCTACCTCTTTGCCCAGAAGTATTTCATGAAGGGTATGCAGATGCAGGCAGGCGTAAAGGGTTGAGGAAAGCCGGATTGGAACAAAACCAAGGGAAACTCGCAAGAAAATCGCCTTGTGCAGCGCAAAAATCGACGCTGTCCAGGTTTGCCGATGGATTTCAGAGCTTCCCAAGATAAACAAGCGGAGCAAGGATATGAATCAAACAAGCATTCCAAGACCGGAATACCCAAGGCCGGATTTCGCCCGGCAGTCCTTTCAGAACCTCAACGGCCAATGGGACTTCGCCTTTGACGACGATGACCGTGGCATAGAGGAGCAATGGTATCGCCGCGCGGATTTCCCCCGGAAAATCACGGTGCCCTATGTTTACCAGTGCGCCCTTTCCGGGATTCACGAGAAAACCCCGCATCCCATTGTGTGGTACCGCAAAACGCTGCGCATCTGCCCGGAGGGGGAGGGCAAGCGTGTCCTGCTGCATTTTGGCGCCGTGGACTACATGGCCACGGTGTGGGTCAATGGCCAGATGGTTGGCTCCCATACCGGCGGCAGCACCCCGTTCGAGTTTGACATCACGCCCCAGGTGCGCATGGGGGAGGAGAACACCATCGCCGTGCGGGTATTCGACGACCCCTGCGACATGGAGGCACCCCGCGGCAAGCAGTACTGGAAGCAGGAGTCCGAGGGCATCTTCTACACCGCCTCTACCGGCATCTGGCAGACCGTCTGGCTTGAGCAGGTTAACCCCGACCGCCTGAGCCGGATTTGGGTCACCCCGGACGTAGACCGGAAATGTATCGGCATCCGGATGGAATTGGAGGGCAAATCGGAAAAGCAGGTGCGCGTTACCGTGAAATTCCGGGGCTACACCTATGCCGACGACCTTGTGCGGGTGGCCAACAACCGCTGCCAGCGGGAATTCTGGCTCGACCAGCGGATTTCGCTGGACTGGAATCACCAAGAGAGCATGGTCTGGTCGCCGGAAAACCCGGTGCTGTTCGACTTGCACTTCGAGGTGCTGGTAAGCGGCGCAGCCACCGACGTGGTGGACAGCTACACCGCCCTGCGGAAGGTAAGCGTAGTGGACGGGAAATTCATGCTGAATAACCGACCCTACTACCAGAAAATGCTCCTCGATCAGGGCTACTGGCCGACCGGCCTGATTACTGCCCCCAGCGACGAGGATTATATCCGGGATATTCAAGCCTGCAAGGATATGGGCTTCAACGGCGTACGCAAGCATCAGAAGGTAGAGGATCCGCGCTACCTGTACCACGCCGACCGGATGGGTCTGCTGGTATGGGGCGAGTGCCCCGCCGCCTACATCTGTTCCCGGAAGGCGGCTATGGAGCTGACGCAAAGCTGGATGGAAACCATCCGGCGGGACTATAACCACCCGTGCATCCTCTGCTGGGTGCCGCTCAACGAGAGCTGGGGCGTGGACGGCATCATGCACAACCCCGAGGAGCAGGCATTCTCCCAGAGCGCTTACTACCTGACTAAGGCGCTCGACCAGACCCGGCTGGTGATTTCCAACGACGGCTGGAACCATACGGTTTCCGACCTGCTGACCATTCACGACTATGCCGGCGAATACCGGGAGCTGAAGGAGCGCTACGACGGCGAGCTGGAGGGGATCCTCTCCAGCACCCCGGGGCACCGCACCCTCTATGCACAGGGAAGCCACTACGGCGGGCAGCCCATCATCGTGTCCGAATTCGGCGGAATCGGCTACCGAAAGGATGCCCAGCAGGGCTGGGGCTACACCGCCGCCGTATCCGGCGAGGATTTCGCCGAGCGGTATCGGGCCGTGGTTCGGGCGGTGATGGAGTCGCGTCACGTTCAGGGCTATGTATACACCCAGATCTGCGACGTAGAGCAGGAAATCAACGGCCTGATGACCTACGACCGAAAGTACAAGATCGACCCGAAAATCATCCGGGAAATCAATCAGTCCCTCCACCATGAAGAGCAAGGAGGAAAATGTACATGAAAACCAAACTGCTTACCCTTTTTCTGGCTGCCGCCACGCTGCTGACCATCGCCGGATGCAGCGGCAAAAGCATCGAGCTGAAGGAGCTGCCGGACGAATACACCTACTGCAACGGCAATCAGATTACCGGCATCGGCGACCCGTTCCTGTTTACCTACGAGGGCAAGTATTACATGACCTCCACGGAGACCGGCACCTCCTACCGGCTGTATGAATCTGACGACCTGAGCACATGGACCCGCATTACCGATATTTTCTACAGCAGCGGCACCGAGGGCTGGGTGCGGGGCAGCCTGTGGCAGCCGGAGATTGCCGTCGGCACCGACGGGAATTTTTACCTGTACTACTGCGGCCTGAACGACGAGGGCAGCCTGCGCATCGGCGTGGCCGTGTCCGACAGCCTGACCGGGCCGTATGTGGACTGCTTTGACGCGCCCCTTTTTGACCTGGGCTACGCTACCATCGACCCCCACCTGTTTATTGACGACGACGGCAGTATGTATCTGTACTACTCCCGCGATTGCTCCGAGAACGTTGTGGACGGTCACCACGTCAGCCAAATCTACGTGGTGGAGCTGGAGGACTACACCCACGTGAAGGAGGGAGCTGAGCACACCCTGCTGCTGACCCCTGAGCAATCCTGGGAGCTATTGAATAATGGCGATTACCAATGGAACGAGGGGCCGGAAATGCTGAAAAAGGACGGGGTGTACTACCTGTTCTACTCCGGCGGCTATTACGGCGACAGCTCCTACGCGATTGGCTACGCCACCTCCGACTCCCCGCTCGGGCCCTTCGTTAAGTATGAGAGCAATCCCATCATTTCCTCCACGGAAACCGTTTCCGGCCCGGGCAACAACAGCTTCTTCTACACCCTGGACGGTGGAGAGCTGTTTAACGCCTACCATACCCACACCGTTGCCGCCATCGCCGGGGGCAACCGGAAGCTGACCATCGACCGCTGCGGCTGGCGGGAGGACGGCACCTTCTACATGAACGGCCCCACCTACACCGAGCAGCCCGCGCCCTCCGGGGAAAGCACCCTGACAAAGATCACAGCCATCACCGGCGTGGAGGCATCCAGCACCAGCTCCGGCACGGCGGAGGCCGTCGTGGACGGGGAGTTTGCCGCCGGTTCCAGCGGTGCAAAGCAGGAATGGCTGGCCGAGGACGGGGAGAAGGCATCCATCACCATCTATTTTGACGGGGAGCAGAGCATCGACACCCTGTTCCTGTACCGAACCTATGAGGATTCCGCCGTGCCGGAGAGCGTGAAGATAACCTTCTCCGACGGCAGCGTGATTAAGAATATCTCCTTCCCTGATGACAGCGCCGAGCCTGTCATACTTCACTTTGATACGGTGATCACCGGGCAGCTGACGATTGAAGCGACGAGCCTCGGCTCGGCAAAGCGCTTCGGTCTGGCGGAAGTGGGGATCTACAGTATAAGTTAATCAGGGAAGCTCCGGGAAAATCGCTGCGGCGTCTTGCCCGCCTGATCGCACCGCAAGCGCAGCAGTCTGGCGCGGAAATACGTAAATTCTTCCGCCGCACCCCAGACCCGCTTGCAGCGCGGTATCCGCGCATTTCACCCTTGCCGATTCGCCCGGCGCTCCCCCAAAATAAAAAACGGAGGAATTATCATGAAAAGAATCATTACCCTGATGCTGGCCGTGCTGCTGGTCGTTTCCGCAGCGCCCCTTACCATGGCGGCATCCACCCTGCCCGCTCCCATCATGAGCTTCGGCTTCGATGAGGACGAGGGAATGACCATTGTCGGCGGCGAGCTGACCACCGATGCCGACCGCGGCGGCATCCTGACCCTGAACGGCGGCGCGAAGCACGAAAGCTATGCCACGATTGACTCGGACATCTTCGCCAGCACCGACTGGAGCGACGGTATGACCATCGCCTTCTGGGTCAAGGCGGACAATGCCGATGCCGGTATCGCCCCGCTGTACTCCTTCAACATTGCCGATAGCGGCTGCGAGGGCTACATCGCCACCACCGACTCTCTGGAAATCGCCATCAATACCGACGGCAACTCCGGCAACGCCCCCTATGCCCGCGTGTGGGCGGATCCCGCTGTGGTGGATGCCACCGCTGAGCCCGTGCTGACCGCCGGCGAGTGGGAGCACATCGCGGTGACCCTGTCCGCCTCCGGCATGACCATCTATGTCAACGGCGAGGTCTATTCCGAGCCCTCGCTGGGTCCCTCCTCGGCCAATGCGAAGGTGTTCCTTGATCAGCTGCAATACATCTACGGCCTGCAGCTGGGCAACTGGAACTGCGAATGGTGGGAGGACATCGGCGCCTTCGCCGGCTCCTATGACGATGTCTATGTCTTCAATTCCTCCCTCTCGCAGGAGGATGTGCAGGCCGTTATGACCGCCAGCTATGCCGACCTTACCGCAGGCTCCAGCAGCGGCTCCGGCGCGGTGATTGGCATTGTGGTCGCCGTGGTGGTCGTCGCGGTCGTGGCCGTGGTGGCCGTCGTGGTGCTGAAGAAGAAAAAGCCTACCGACAAGTAACATGGATTTTTTCCACGTTCATCTTCCAAAAAGGGGCTGCCTCGCCTGAGGCAGCCCCGATTTGCTGTGCGCTGCGCGGCGTGGCACGGCGAAAAAGTTCCTCTCACTCCGGGAGGGGCGCCTATGGCTCCGCCCAGGCGGGCAGACACGTGAAGGCGCGCTCCTCGCCCTGCCACGGGAAGGCAATGCGGCAGGAGAAGAGCATCGGCGCGGGAGCAGCGTCTCTTGACCCGTACTTGTGGTCGCCCACCAGCGGATAGCCCCGGCTGGCGAACTGCACCCGAATCTGGTGGCTGCGCCCGGTGTGGAGGCGGATGCGCACCAGTGAGCTTTCGCCCGAACGCAGCCGCCGATATTCCAGCCGCGCCTTTTTCACGCCCGCGCGCTGGCGCTTGACGACATAGACCTTATTTCTTCCCACGTCCTTATAGAGCCAGTCCTCCCAGTCGCCGCTTTCCGGGGGCGTGCCGTGTACCAGCGCCACGTATTCCTTCTGCATTGCGCCGCGCCGAAGAATTTCGCCGAAAGCGGCGGCGGCAGCGCGCGTGCGGGCGAGCACCATCACGCCGCCCACATTTTTATCCAGCCGATGCACGGGAAAGGCCTCGCCCCCAAGGGTGGCCGCCAGCGTGGCGGGCAGCTCCCGCTCGGAATCCAGCCCGACGGGTTTGACGCACACGGCAATCGAGGCGTCGGAGTAGAGAATTTCCACGTTTTTCCTTCCTTTCCGGCTTGCTTTTCGGCTATATCTTACCACAGATTTCGGAAAATGCAAACACATTCGCCGCGGGCACTTGCAAAAATCGGAAAAATATGTATAATGTACGGGTAAATACTGTGATGGAGAACCATTTGGAGGACACCGCGTGACCACCCAAGAATACCGAAAGAAATCCCCGCTGATTATTTTCCTATCTTACTTCCGCAAGCATTGGAAGCTGTTCGCGCTGGACGTTTCCTGCGCCGTTGGCATCGCCGCCATCGACCTGCTTTTCCCGCTCGTGACCCGCAGCGCGCTGTACGATATGCTGCCGAACCAGCTTTACCGCACCTTCTTCACCGTTATGGCGGCGGTGGCGGGGTGCTATGTTATCCGCTCGGTGCTCAATTACATCGTGGCCTACTTCGGCCACACCTTTGGCATCCGGGTGGAGGCGGATATCCGCAAGGATCTATTCTGCCACCTGCAGGAAATGAGCTTTGATTTTTACGACCGGAACCGCACCGGCGCGCTGATGGCGCGCCTGACCTCTGACCTGTTCGAGCTGACGGAGCTTGCCCACCACGGGCCGGAGGATTTGCTCACCTCGGTGCTGACGATTATCGGCGCACTGGTGGTGATGGGCTCCATCCGCTGGCAGCTGGCGGTGATTGTGGCGCTGACAATCCCGGCGTTCTTAGCCGTGGTGATGACCATGCGCCGGAGCCTGAGCCGCGCTGCCGCCGCGGCCAAGGAGAAAACCGGCGTAATCAACCAAGAGATTGAATCCAGCCTCTCTGGCGTACGCACGGCCAAGGCCTTTGCCAACGAGGAGATGGAAATGCGCCGCTTCAACGCCGCCAACGAGGTGTTCAAGACCTCCAAGCGCAACCATCACAAGGCGATGGGACGCTTCAACAGCAGCGTGGAATTCTTCCTGTGCAGCCTGAACGTGATTGTCATCGGCGTCGGGGGCTACTATGTGATGCGCGAGCAAATGGACTACCGGGATTTGCTGACCTTCTCGCTGTATATTTCCTCCTTCGTCACGCCGATGCGGAAGCTCTCCAGCTTCTCGGAGATGTTCTCCAACGGCTTCGCGGGGCTCAACCGCTTCGTGGACATTATGCGTACGGAGCCGACCCTGAAGGACAAGGAAAACGCGCCTGACCTGCAAAATGTGCGCGGGAAAATTCAAGTGGAGGACGTGTCCTTCGCCTACGATGGGGATCTTGCTGTGCTGCACAACGTGAGCCTTACCGTCGAGCCGGGGGAAACGGTGGCGATTGTCGGCCCCTCCGGCGGCGGAAAAAGCACCCTGTGCCAGCTCATCCCGCGCTTTTACGATGTCAGCTCCGGCGCAATCCGGATCGATGGGCAGGATGTGCGCGATGTGACCCAGCGCTCGCTGCACGAGAGCATTGGCATCGTCCAACAGGAGGTTTTCCTCTTTGCCGATACGATTTTTGAGAATATCCGCTACGGCAATCCCGCTGCCACCCGGGAGGAGGTCGTGCAGGCCGCCAAGAAGGCGGAGATTTACGACGACATTCTGGCCATGCCGCAGGGCTTCGACACCTATGTGGGCGAGCGGGGCACGCTGCTTTCCGGCGGGCAGAAGCAAAGGATTGCCATTGCCCGGATTTTCCTGAAAAATCCGCCGATTCTGATTCTCGACGAGGCGACCTCTGCGCTCGACTCGGTTACCGAGGCGAGGATTCAGCGCGCGTTTGACAATCTGGCGGTCGGGCGCACGACCCTGATCATCGCGCACCGCCTCAGCACCATCCGCAATGCCAGCAGGATTGTGTCCATTGCCGACGGGGTGATTACCGAGTGCGGCACCCATCAGGAGCTGCTGAAAAAGGGCGGCGTGTATGCCGAGCTGTACCGCACCCAGAACGCCTTGGCGCTGAACCCGTAAGCGAAGGATGCTCTGAATCAATCGTCTGCGGCGCAAAGGGTAGTGCAAGATGCCGCGGGCGATTGACGCAGAGCGTCCCTGATACATGACGCCTGCTGGGGATGGATTCCCTGGCAGGCGTTATTTTTTGCATTTTTGACTCCATTCATGTCCATGACGATGATATTAGACTTTTTGACGGTGAGCAAATAGGAATATAGAATTTCTATTCCCTGAAAATCAGGCCCGACCAAAGTTAAAAGTTCTTATCCACGTCCTGATATAGTTCGTTATTCAATATTTCCGCATCCTCTCCAACAAACGCTTTTGCCGCCTCCTTGTCACCCAGCAGCTGCCACATGAACCATGCTGTCACATAGCCGGTTGCCTTGTAAAGTGTCCGCTCATGAGCAGCACCTGTTCTCCTTGCCATCACTTTATCCCCGGATAGCTTTGCATACATCGTGCATAGCTCCTCATATGGAATGACAGAGTTTACTTCAAATTCTGCCGTGCCGGTAATCATGAGCATGGGGATGCTGACCGCAGAAATATCATAAGACCAGTTGAGATTGCCCGCCACAGTCTCAGATGTGGGAGAAAGTGCGGCGGCAGCTTTGTACAAATCAGCATGGCTCTCTGTAGTAGTAGCGTTAAACACACCAACGCCGCCCTGCGAATGACCAACAATGCCGATATTTTCAGTGTCTATTTTTCCGTAAAATACAGAGCTTGTATTTTCGTTTTCATGGAGCAGATAATCAAGACTGGCATCCGCACCATCGCCCTGCCACGAAAATTCCTGTTCATTGCCGATGACGATAAATCCCCATGAGGCGAAATGCTCCAGAAGCGCCGGGTATTTGGACGCCGGTACACCGGTTCCGTTCACCATCCACTTTACAGAACCAAACGGGCAGACCTTGTCGTAAACACCATAGGCGCAGACGGTCGGCACGGAATTATCTGTGACCCACATATAACCGGAGATGGGTTTAATGATTTCTTCGTATTCATCCGTGCCAAGAACATCCACATTAATTTCCGTTCCAGCCATAACTCCAAAAAGGTACGCTGCGGCTTCGGCATTCTGGTCCAGACCATAGGTTGTCCAGTCCTCCGCATAAAAGCTGGATGGGCCGACAGCCTCAAAGAGCATGGTCACAGGAATCGGTGATTCGTCTGCATCACGATAGGCGTAGAGCATGGCAAGCGTTCCTCCGGCACTTCCTCCGCCGATTGCCATAGCATTCAAATTGTAGCCCAGCTCGGCAGCTGCCTCGACTACAGCGGAAATGCTGCTCTTTATCTCCATTGACTGCGAGTAAACGCTCGCATCAGGATGGTCATCGTCCCGCAATGTGTAATTGATGCCCGCAGCGACATAACCTTTGGAGCAGAGCCACTGTAGCATTTCGGCATCGTCCGACTTATCACCGGTGGTAATATAACAGCCTTTATTGCCCACGGCACCTATGGCTGGATTGAAGAATGGGTGGCTCGTGGGATGCAGGAATCCGGGGAGGAGATGACAGGCCTCCTGTCTGCGCATGGAATGAAATAATATTTTTTGAAGACATGAATGATGCCTGCTGGGGATGGATTCCCTGGCAGGCAATTTTCATGGCGTTGGGAGCCGGAGATTTGGGACTTATGAATGAAATGAAACAATGGCGCCAAAATGCAACAGCGCTCATTTGAGATTTCCGTTTCCCGGATGGGCGCGGCACTTTTGTAAGGACGCCGGATTGGCGCGCCCCGGCTTTATAGGGCCGCTCCATTTTCCGGAATAAGCGCCATATGGATGAACCGTAGAACGGGTGCGTTTTTTTGTTGACGAATGGCGGAATTTCGCTTATAATGGTTTTATATGGATAGATTTGACGGGCAATATGGACAAATTGGATGTCCCAACATTAAAATTTAGGCAGGTTCACTAAATGTTAGCTGTAAAATTTGTGGATTTATACAAGGAGCTTGGCGTCCCGCGCGCCGCCGCGGCGGGCGGGACGCTCTGCTGCTGGCTGGGCGCGGGCGCGGAGGCGGTCGAGCCGCTCCGGCGCAGGTCGGCCGTCCTGCCGCTGCCGGGAGGCGGATACGGCCACCTTTCGGCAAGGGAGGAGGAGCCGGTTGCGCTCCGCTTTCTGGCGCGCGGCTGGGCGGCCTTTTCCCTGCGCTATTCCGTCGCGCCCGCCCGCCATCCCACACAGCTTCGCGAGGCGGCTATGGCGGTGCGCTACCTGCGCGATTCCGCGGCGTCGCTCGGCATCGGCCGCGTTGCCGTGGTCGGCTTCTCCGCGGGCGGGCATCTGGCGGGAATGCTGGGCACGTTGTTTGACAGCGCGCTTGTACGCGACCTTGCGCCGGCGCGGCAGCTTCGCCCGGACGCGCTGGGGCTGTGCTACCCCGTCACCGCGCCGCCGGAGGGCGCGACCGGAGCGGGCGCGGCGGAGAGCTTTCGCAACCTGACGGGCGGCACGGCGGAGGAGGCGGCCGCGCTGCGGCTTCAGACGCTGGTTCGCCCAGATATGCCGCCGGTCTACCTGTGGCACACGCGGGACGACGAGTCCGTGCCCGTGGGCGGCAGCCTGCGGCTGGCGTGCGCGCTCGATGCAGCGGGGGTGCGCTTTGCCATGCGGGTTTATCACCACGGGCGGCACGGCATCAGCCTTGCGAACGCGCAGGTCTATCCGTCCGGTCAGGTGCCCGCGCACAGCCCGCAAATTGAGGACTGGCCGGAGGAAATGCTGCTCTTTTTTGCGGAATGCGGAATGGAAACGGGGGAAACAGAATGAACACCATCGATTTCGTGGGCGAGCACGCCCAAACCTTTGACGTGCGCTGGCACTGCCATGATGTGTGGGAAATGGTGTACTGCACCGGCGGCGAGGGGCGCTTTTATTTCGAGAACGGAACCGTGCTGCCCTACCAGGAGGGGGAAGCGGTGGCTGTCCCGCCCGGGGAGCTGCACTCGAATGTCAGCGAGGAGGGCTTCACCAATATCCACCTGCAAATGGACGACCCCACCTTTCCCTATAAAACCGCCTTCCGCGTCACGGACGACGCCGACCGCCACCTGCGCGAGGCCTTTCGGCAGGCGAAATACTATTATCTCTCGGATATCCGGCGCAGCGATCTCGTGCTCTCCGCGCTGGGGGAGCTGATTGTGAGCTACATGGTGGTATTTCGCAGCAACTCGGACTATTCCGAGCCGGTCGAGCAAATCCGCAGCCAGATCCTGCGTCGCTATGCCGAGCCGGGCTTCGCGCTCGATGAGGCCATCCGCGCCCTGCCCTTCCACTATGACTACCTGCGCAAGCTCTTCAAGAAGGAGGTGGGCGCGACGCCGCTGGAATACCTGACCCAGATGCGCATGAAAAAGGCCGGCGCGCTGCTGACAGCCCGGGGCGCGCGGGATTACACGGTGTCGGAGGTGGCGCTGCTGTGCGGCTTTGACGACGCGCTGTACTTCTCGCGCGTGTTCAAAAAGTTCTACGGCGTGTCGCCCTCGGCCTATGCGAGCGCGGGCAAAAAGGGGAAGGGTGATCCGAATCTGAAATAATATGTCCGAATTATGAATATGTTGTGCCAAAAAGAGCATGGCATTCGGCATCTTGACGAGTTATAATAGTTGAGTACCAGAATGAATTTAGCAATTTTACCAAAAATGGGAGGCGGATTTTGTGAAGATTTGCATCCGCGCCCACGACTTGGGCGTGAAGGGCACCGGCGCGATTCTCAGCCGGCTGGCCGAGCTTGGGATAGACGGCGTGCAGATGGTCTGCTATAAGGCCTATGACGACATTCCCTATGCCCCCGGTGGCATTACGCCGGAAAAGGCGGCGCAGATTGGCGCAGACTTCCGCGCGGCCGGCGCGATGATTCCGCTGGTGGGCGCCTACTTCAACCCCGTACATTCCGACCGCGAGAAGGCGGCGCGCTGCGAGCGCATCTTCGGCGAGTACCTTCGCTTATGCCGCGCGATGGGCTGCGACACCGTCGGCTCCGAGACCGGCTCGTTTAACGACGACAGCTGGACCTATCATCCCCGCAACCGCACCGACGAGGCGCTGCAGGCCGTCGCGGCGGTCTTTGCCCGCCTGTGCGACATTGCCGACGATGCCGGCAGCACCGTGGCGATGGAGGGCTCGTCGGGGCACGTCTGCTGGGATGTGGACGCCCTGCAGCGCGCGCGGCGCATGATGGGGCGCAAGACCAAGGTGATTTTTGACCTTTACAACTTTCTTGACGAATCCAACCAGCTCGATTACCTCTCCATTCTCGACAGGGGGCTGGATGTATTTGGCGGAGAGATTCTGCTGTTTCACATGAAGGACTGCCGCTTTGCAAGCGGCCGACATCCCCAGCAGGTGCCCTTCGGTACCGGGGATATGGATTTGGAGGCAGTCCTGAAACGCATCAAGGCTTACGACAGCAATGCCGTGCTCACGCTGGAGGGAACCACCGGCGCGGATATCCCCGGCGCGGTCGCGACAATCCAATCTATATGGGAGCGTGTATAAAAATGAATTTTGATGTTCGCTATGCCAATCATCCCGACGATTCCCGGTACTACGATACCGCGGCGCTTCGCCGGCACTACCACATTTCCGGCATCTTCCAGCCGGATGCCATCAACCTGACCTATTCCCACCAGGACAGAATCATCGCCGGCGGCATCATGCCGGTGGCAGGCGAGCTGAAGCTCGAAAGCTGCAAGGAAATCGCCGCGCCCTATTTTCTGGCGCGGCGGGAGCTGGGCGCCATCAACATTGGCGGCGAGGGCGTGATGGTGCTCGATGGGAAGGAATACACCGTCGGCCATAAGGACGGCATCTATGTGGGCATGGGCACGAAGGAGCTGATTTTCCGCTCCGTGGATAAGGACAACCCTGCCAAGTTCTACATCAATTCCTGCCCGGCGCACCGCACCTGCCCCACCGTGCTCATCCCGATGGACAAGGCGCGCTACAACCATCTGGGCGCGCAGGAAACCGTCAACGAGCGCATTCTGCGCCAGTACATCCATCCCGCCGTGTGCGAGAGCTGCCAGCTCAGCATGGGCATGACCGCCCTGCTGCCCGGCAACGTATGGAATACCATGCCCTGCCACACGCACGAGCGGCGGATGGAGGTTTACCTCTATTTTGACATCGCGCCGGATCAGGTGGTCTTTCACATGATGGGGCAGGGGCAGGAAACCCGGCACATCGTCATGCACAACGAGGAGGCCGTGATTTCCCCGAGCTGGTCGATTCACTCCGGCGTCGGCACCGCCAACTACACCTTTATCTGGGGCATGTGCGGCGAGAATCAGGACTTTGATGACATGGACGGCATCCCCACCCAGGATCTGCTCTGATTTTTACCGCTGATTGACCCAGCCAACCCGGCCAGGCACGGCGGGGGACTCCCGGAAACGGGCAGTCCGGTCGCGGTGCGTATCGTTCCACTTGTCGAAGCCCAGCGGAGCAATGTGCGGGCCGTAGCTGCAATTTACGAAGCTGCACAGCCCCCAGTCCCGCCACGGGCGGGCGAGGTACACGCTGCCGGGCGCGACACCGTCGGCGCAGGTAAAGCGGCAGCTTTGAAACACAAAGCCCTCGGCTTGCTCGGCGGGGTGCGCGGGCGCGGCTACATAGCCGATTCCCCGGGCATCGGCCAGCGAGCGCAGCTCGCAGCCGTCGAAGCGGGCGTCGGCGCAGCCGAAGATGAAATCCACCGTGCCCTCGATTTGGCAGTTTCCATAGCGCTGCCGCAGCGCGCCGCCCCGGCGCAGCGCATCGGGGAGAAACCCGCGATAGCGCTCTATCAGATCCGGCGGCAGCGGGCCGGCGAACAGCGTATCCTGCGTGGAGCGCAGGCGGCAGCTTTCCATGGCAAAAGCATCCGCCACCACAGACAGGGCGACCTCCTGCCCCTTGCTTTCCGGGGTCAGTGCGTCGTTGACCACCGCCAGATTTTCCAGCCTTACCCCATCGGCGCAGACGGCCAGCGTGTAGCTGCGAAAGGTCAGGTATTCAAAGCCGGCCTCGTCCCGCTTCCGGGCGTAATCATCGTAGACGAGGATGGTTTTCTCCGCCCCCTGCCCCACGATGGTAAGCCCCGGGGTGCGCAGCAGCACCTTCTGGCGGTATACCCCGGCGGATAGATGGATGGTCGCGCCCACGCTCGCGCGGTCAAAGACCGCTTGCAGCTTGTCGTCCGGCGTTACATAAATGGCTTGCGGCATGGCAATGCCTCCTTCGCTGTTTTCGTGCATAATCATACCACGAATACGTCGGGTGTGGCAAGCCGGATTTCAAAAATTTTTCAGGTGAGGATTGTATGAACCGGCAAATTTCCTTTGGCCAGTACCGCGCCATTGACCTGACGTTTCTGGCGGCGGCGCTTGCCGTGTCTCAGGCGGCAATTTCCATCGCGGCCTCCACGGTGTACGCCGACCAGCTATATGTGGTGTCCACGGTGGCGGCGATTACGGCGCTGGTGATGATGCGCTGGGGCTTCTGGGCGGCGATTCACGCCGTGCTGGGCGGCCTCGTGTTCGTGGCTCTGGCGCGCGGCGGCTGGCAGCAGTACCTCATTTACGGCGTGGGCAACCTGTTTTCGCTGCTCGCGATGCTGCTGATTGGCGTCTTTGGAAAAGAAAAAATCCGGCAAAATGTTTTGCTTACCATGCTTTTTGCGCTATGTACGCAGCTGTTCATGCAGCTCGGCCGGGCGGGGATTGCCTGCCTGCTCGGCTATGGCATCGATGCCTGCCTTGGCTTTATTACGACGGATGCCCTGTCGATACTCTTTACCGTGTGTATTCTCTGGGTCGCCCGCCGGGTAGAGGGTCTTTTCGAAGATCAAAAACATTATCTGCTTCGCGTCCAGCGCGAGCAACAAGACGAAGGGAGAGAACCAAATTGAAGAAATCAACGGCTGGGGATTTCCTGATTTATGACGAATCCTCACACACTTACCGCGCCAACCCGGAGCAGGTTGTCCGCGACGATGTGGAGAAGCACTATTGGCGCAATGTCGGCCGCACCATCCTGAAGGATTGGCGGCTCTATGCGATGCTGGTGCCCATGGTGCTGGTATTCCTGTTCTGGCGGTATATGCCCATGTATGAGCTTCTGCGCTGCTTCAAGGTCAGCGACGAGGTGAAGGAGGTTTCCGACCAGTTCTTCATGGGCTTCTCCAACTTCAAGCGGCTGCTCTCCGGCCAGGAGGCCATTTCCACCGAGTTCTGGCGCGCGCTGCGCAATACCTTCCTGCTGAGCTTCTACGGCCTGTGCTTCGGCTTCCCGATCCCCGTGATTTTGGCGCTCTTCTTCAACGAGATTAAGTCCAATATCCTGCGCAGCGTCTATCAGGTGCTCACCTATCTGCCCAAGTTCATCTCCACCGTCGTCATGACCTCGCTGGTGACCATGCTGGTCAAGCAGGGCAGCCTGACCTCCTCGATGGGCATCCTGTCGCAGGCGCTGGCCAATATCGGCGTGATTTCGCGGGATGTGGCCAATGCGGGCCTGCTCAACAACCCGGCCTTCTTCCGCGTGATTTATCAGGTCAGCGGCATCTGGGAAACCGCGGGCTATAGCAGCATCGTCTACTTCGCCGCCATCATCGCTATCTCCCCGACAAGCTACGAGGCCGCGCAGATTGACGGCGCTGGCAAAATGGCGCAGATGCGCTATGTCGTCCTGCCCAGCATCCTCTCGACGCTGGTGATTATGCTCATTACCAACATCGGCACGCTGCTGCAGGTCGGCTACGAGAAGGTTCTGCTCCTGTACAATACCAATACCTACATCACCGCAGACGTGGTTTCCACCTTCGCCCAGCGTTATGGCCTGGCCTCCGGCCAGCAGGGGCTGGCCTCGGCGGCGGAAATGATGAGCAACGTTTTGGGAATGCTGCTGGTGATTGGCGCGAACTCCATCGCCCGCAAGGCGTCGGATGTATCGCTCTACTAAGGGGGCTGCGCTATGAAAAGAAAACTTGAGATTTCCGAGCTGGTTTTTAAGGTAATCAGCTACACGCTGCTTACCATGTTCGCGCTGTGCTGCCTGTATCCGTTCGTGTACACCATCTCCGCCGCGCTCTCCGGCCAGCACGCCGTGGACTACAGCGAGATTGTTCTCTTCCCCAAGGATATCCAGTTTGACGCATTCAGCCAGATGTTCAGCAACAATATGTTCTGGAACGCCTACACCAACACCCTGTTCCTCACGGTTTACGGCACCATCTGGAGTATGCTGGTCGCCATTCTGGGCGCCTACGCCCTGTCGAAGAAGCGGTTGCTTTTCCGGAGATTCTTCAACTTCTTCCTGGTGTTTACCATGTGGTTCTCCGCCGGCCTCGTGCCCCAGTACCTGAACTATCTGGACACCAAGGACGTATTCAACGCCATCGGCATCACCGACGACAAGTGGCTGGTGGTCATCGCGATGGGTATGGCGGCCATGAACATCATCCTGCTGCGCAATGCCTTCGAGGGCGTACCCTCCGATATTGAGGAGGCCGCTGTTGTGGACGGCGCGACGGAGTTCCAGGTGCTGAGCAAGGTATACATCCCCATGAGCAAGTCCACCATCGCGACAGTCGCGCTGTTCTTCGCCATCTCGCGCTGGAACGGCTATTTCTGGGCGCGGCAGATGATTTCCAACTCCAACGAGCACCCGCTGCAGGTCTTTATCCGTCTGCGCTTGGAGGAATACACCGACCCCGAGTTTATCGCTGGGTGGAACAAGTCCTATTCCTCCGACTCCGTGATTTACGCGCTGATTGTCTGCTCCATCGTCCCCATCCTGATTATCTATCCCTTCATTCAAAAGTACTTCGCTAAGGGTGTGAACGTTGGCGGCGTGAAGGAATGAACCGCACCCGATAATTTCCGGCTTGCCGGATATTATAAGGAAAGCCGAAGCAATGGGATCGCGGCGCCCTGCGCATGGCAAAGCGCGACCCGCCCGCTCGATTTGCTCGGGTTTCCGAAAAATTACAAAAAAGGAGAAACTGCAATGAAAAAACTCATTTGTGCACTGCTCGTACTCGCAATGCTGGCGGCTTGCATGGTAGGCTGCAGCCAGACGCTGCCGGTGGACGACACCAGCTCTACCAACGGCACGACCTCCGGCGGCTCCACCGACGGCACGACCTCCTCGGACGAACCAGAGGTTGACCTGCTCACCTTCGCAGAGGGCACTGTGCTGCGCATGGCTACCGGCTACAACAGCACCAAGACCGGCCTGTTCTTTGACGCGGAGGTTGCCGGCGAGGGCATCACCCTGGCCGACGGCATCACCTATCAGGCTGGCGACCTGAAGCCCACCTGGGTTGAGGTTCAGAACCGCCTGGGCATGGTATTTGAGGACAAGTACCAGGGCAACAGCGCTTCCAAGGAATTTGAGTACTGGAAAGACCGCCTGAGCGAGGTCGATATGGTTTCCGGCTCTGCCGTTACCCTCAATGAATACGGCGCGGCGGGCAGCCTGATCAACATCGCCGACTATCTCGACCTGATGCCCAACTTTAAGGCTTATCTGGAAGAGAACCCCATCGTCCGCCTGTCCATCACCGGCGACACCACCACCGGCGCGATTTACTTCTCCCCCTACTTTGACGGCGTGGACGACATCGAGCGTATGCCGCTGATGCGTACCGACTGGGTAGAGCTCCTGCTCGATGGCGAGGGTGAATTCACCGCTGACGACTGCAACAACCTGGCCGATGCGGTCTACACCCCCTATATGCCCACCTCCGGCAGCGTGGAGATCGAGGTCGTCACCCCCGACGGCACCTCCACCGAGACCATCAGCAAGAACTATGATGCCGGCGGCAACATCATCGAAACCATGAACGCCGCGCTGGCGGCCGGCACCGTTACCGGCGTCGAAGCGGTGAATATGCTCCGCACCTACATCGACGAAGCCTATGACGGCTACTACGGCACCGACCGCTCCGACCTCTTCATCGGCCAGAACGCCGCGTGGGATGCCGACGAGCTGGTTGCCCTGCTGCGCTGCGTCGTCGCCAACCCCCAGACGCTCAACGGCACGGACTCGGTTCAGGGCCTGTTCTCCCGTGAGGACGACAACAATCAGCGCCGCGTTGACCTGTACCGCTTTGCGGCGGTCCTGTTCGGTGTGCGTGGCCTCGAGTCCCGCCAGGAGTGGCTGTATGTAGGCTCCGACGGCCTGCTGCACGATGCTCGCCAGGAGGAAGAAACCTACGAAGCCATTGAGAAGATGAACGCGATGGCGCAGGAGGGCCTGATCTCCCAGTCCTTCCTCGATAGCTCCTCCGAGTCCTCCGCCACGATGCTCGAGAATGACCTCGGCTTCATGTCCTACGACTACAACCAGACCCAGACCATCTATAACGAGACCAAGCTCGACGACGGCGAGAAGTACATGGCCGTTATGATTCCCGTGGCGCGTTGGTACGACGGTACCAGCGAGGACGGTGTGTATATGCGCTTCACCGAGTCCTGGCGCTCTGTTAAGACCGACGCTTGGGCAATCTCCGCCGAGGGCGTGGGCGACGACCAGGATAAGCTGTACGCCTGCCTGAAGCTGATCGACTACGCCTACAGCGACGAGGGCATGATCCTGATGTCCTATGGCCCCGATGCCTTCATCAAGACCAACGACGACGGCTCCTACGTCACTTTCAACTTCAACGGCACTGAGATGCCCGTGATTGCCGACGCCACCTACGAAGAGCTGTGGGAGAAGGCCTCCGGCAACTACACCAACTATGCCCGCCAGTATCTGGGCTCCACCCTGAGCTTTGCCAAGAGCCAGGCCTTCGAGTACCAGTGCACGCATGAGGTCGGCAAGGAGGGCGCAGGCTACATCTCCAACGCCATCGCGCTGGGCACCATCAAGCACGTCGAGCTGGCGCTGACCGATAACCCATGGTACACCTCCATGCCCACCGTGCTGCCCAACACCACCACTGAGACCGAAATCATCAACAGCTACACCGAGCTGACCAATACCAACTTCGGCACCAGCAAGGATCAGGCGAACATTTTCGTAAGCCAGATCGTCAGCGGCTACACCATCGAGGGCGTGAGCGACGCTGCCAGCGCAGCCTCGAAGGTTGCCAATGAGTGGGGCGGCACGGCTTGGCTGAGCATGAAGCAGCAGGCTTACGATCGCTTGGTTGACTTTTACAATTCCCTGTAAGCATCTCCTTTCCGAAGCGCGCCGGGGATTTCGCGGCGCACAAGCAACCCTTTTTACCACATTAGTTGACTGACCACCCGAAGCTTTGGAGGCGCAGCTGCGCCTCCAAAGTAGGGCGGCACTTGACGCGGGAGGCCATTATGTATAAAAAACAATTGGGATTACAAAAAATTGCCTGCTATCTGGCAATCCTCTCTTCCGCAATTTGGTTTATCTACAGCATGGGCATGATTACGGATATCTTCGATGCCCTGTACTACACAATGCTGAACCCCAACGACCTGTCGGATACGCTGGTGGACGGCTCCATCCTGTACTACGATATGCAGGATTTCAATAAGGCGTTCATGTATGTCGGCATTGTGCTGATTTTGCTGGCCTGCCTGCTGTTCCTGACCAATACCCACAGCCGCAGGCGGTACTATATCGGCAACTATGCTGCTACCGCGGTGTACTGCGTGACCTCGCTGGTCACGGTGGTGTGGTCGCATTTGGAAATTTCCGCTTTCAAGCAGCAGTATCTGACGACAGTCGATTTTGAGGCGCTGAAAACCTGGTCGGAAACGCTGTCCACCATTAAATATACCGAGTCCACCTTCCTGCTGGATTTGCACTGGGCGGTTGCCGGCATTTCCCTGCTGGCCGTGGGGATTCTGGTTGCCAACATGATTTGGAAGATTTCTCTGATGCGCGGCGAAGAGCAGCTCATTGAGGCTGGGAAGGAGGCTGTCCGCTTATGACGCAGACACAGGAATTGCAGCAGGTTAAATGCGACCGTATGCGCTACACCAAGGACAAATTCTCCGCGAATCTTGTCCTCGTCGCGATTGTGTTCGATGCGCTGTATTTCGTCAGCATTTACCAGTCTGATGTCGGCTCCTACTACTATACATGGCTGATCGGCGCATCGATTATTTACAATTTGCTCTTTATGCTGCTGGGCTTTCTGGCCTCGGAGGGCGTGAAGAGCCGCAAGAGCACCTATACGCTGCCGCTTTTGCTGCTGGGCGTGATGCAGTTTGTCCGCATGGTTTATCTGCCGGCCAAGGCGCACGCCGCCAGCGTGGAAATCAGCGGCGAAACCATCGCGGTGATGGAGGACGGGCAGTATATCTATGTGCTGGTATGCTTGGCCATCTCGGGCGTGTGCTGCCTTGTCGCGGCGGTCGCCAGCTACCTCAACAATAAAAAATTGGCGGCGTATCTGGCATCCATCGAGAAAGATTGAGCGGAGGGGTAGATTGCTATGGCAGAATTGAGCTTACAGCACTTGGAAAAAGTCTATGACAATAAGGTTCAGGCCGTTTATGACTTCAATCTGGATGTGAAGGACGGCGAGCTGATTGTTCTGGTCGGCCCCTCCGGCTGCGGCAAGTCCACCACGCTGCGCATGGTGGCGGGGCTGGAGGACATCACGCACGGCAGGATGCTCCTCAATGGCAAGGATGTCACCGCGGCCCCGGCGAAGGACCGGGATATTGCGATGGTGTTCCAGAGCTATGCCCTGTATGGGCACATGACCGTTTATGAAAACATGGCGTTCTCCCTTGTCCTGCGCAAGGAGGATCCCAACCTAATCCACAAGAAGGTGCTGGCCGCCGCCGAGATTTTGGGGCTGATGGAGCAGCTCAATAAGAAGCCCTCCCAGCTCTCTGGCGGCCAGCGGCAGCGCGTGGCGATGGGCCGCTCCATCGTCCGCAACCCGCAGCTATTCCTGTTCGATGAGCCGCTCTCCAACCTCGATGCGAAGCTGCGCAGCTCCACCCGGCGGGAGATTCTGCTGCTGCATAAGCGCCTGAACGCCACCATGCTTTATGTTACCCACGACCAGACCGAAGCGCTTACGCTGGCGGATCGCATCGTGTGTATGTCTATGGGGCATGTGCAGCAGATTGGCACCCCGCTGGAGCTGTACGACACCCCGGCGAACCTCTTTGTAGCCAGCTTCATTGGCCTGCCGCCCATGAATTTCATCGATGTGACCGTAAAGGGCGACCAGCTGGTTGCCGCTGACTTTACCCTCACCATGGACGCCGCCGAGAAGAAGCTGCTTGCGCCCTATCAGGGGAGGGTCGTCGTGCTGGGCGTCCGGCCGGAGGGCACCTGCGTGGGCAAGGATTTTGAGATGAAAGTCCAGTCCAATGAAAATTTGGGCATGAATACACTGGTTTACGGGCACTTGGGCCGCGACGGCAAGGGCGAGCGTATCACCTGCAAGCTCAACGGCTGGTGCAACTACAAAAATGGGGACGTTGTTTCCATCTCCATCACGAAGAAGTACTTCTTCGACAAGGAAACCACCGCCGCCATCCGGATGGAGGAATAGGCATGAGCAAGAAGAAAACCGCCCTGAAAAGCAGAATCCAAGAATCCGCGCGCCGGAGGGTCGTGTCCCTCAAGCGCAAGCCCTCCACCATTCCGATGACGGTGCTGGTGATTGCATTCCTGGTATTTTCCCTGAACCTTACTTCGATGTCGAATACCACGGCGAAGATTCAGGGCAGCAACATGGGCTTGGCGCAGTTTGCCATTATGCTGTTGAGCCTGCTCTCCATCCTCTGCCTGATGAACGCCTTCCCCCGCCGCAAGAAAACGAATATCCCCATGCTGGTGCTGATGTTCCTCATGCTCGGCGGCATGGTGCTGTGTGACATTCACTACCGCAACGCGATTTGGACGGCGGTCACCCGGGCGGAGAACCCCATCGTCGTGACTGCGGATACCTCCTATATCCTGAGCGCGTATAATCTGCTGCAAGCGCACATGATTCTCATCATCGTCACCGCTGCGCTGGTCGCGTTGATGCCGGTGTATACCAGGCTGCTCAAGAAAATCAACACCTCGGTCGATATTGCTGATAACGGCGCGATGGAAGCCATCGAAATCACCGAGTAATGCCGCGGGGGAGGGGATCGCACATGGAAAAGAACCAAAATGCGCCCAAGGATCCCGGCGCGGCCGAGAAACAGCGCAATTATGAGCTGAAAAGCGAGGCCGTGGAGAACCTTGCGCACGCCGATTCCGAAGAAACTCCGCAGTATTCCGAGGAGGAGCTGAACAAATACCGCTCCAAAAAGGGCATCCACATCCCCGAGCCGGTGAAAATCCTCTTTCTCAAGGCGTGGTTTCCCGGCGCGGTGTGCTACTTCGTCCTGTGGGGGCTGAGCGGCACCGTCGGGAATATGGTGGATATGCTGTTCATCCTGGCCATCGTGCAGGGCATGGTCACCGATTTGCTGACCAACAACGTCATCCGCTATATTGAGAAAACGCCGGGCGGGAACGACGAGTGGCTGCTCGTTGCGAAAAAGGGCGTCACCGGCTTCTTCTTCAATCTGCTATGCTCGATGCTCATCGTTTTGGGCGTATTCTTCCTGTACGATTTTATCAACCGCGTTGCCGTGGCCTTTACCGGCGACCCGGAGGGCGTCGTGCTTGGCGTCGAGCCGATTGTTTATGGCCTGTTCAGCATGGGGCTGGACATGCTGCTCGTTGGCATCAAGCGGCTTTGCTGCTCCATCGTGCGCGACGCGAAGGCCGCCGCCGGCGCGCAATAGACGCCGACGTACACGCGAAACCCATCCACTTTTGACTTGTGTTAAAGGAGTATCGGAATATGGCATACTTAACGCTGAATGGAATCAATAAAATCTATCCAAACGGCTTCCATGCAGTCCACGATTTCAATCTGGAAATCGAGAAGGGCGAATTTATTGTGTTCGTCGGCTCCTCCGGCTGCGGCAAGTCCACCACCCTGCGCATGATTGCCGGCCTGGAGGATATCAGCAAGGGAGAGCTCCTGATTAACGGGGTTCGCGCCAACGACATTGGCCCGCGCGAGCGGGAGGTTGCGATGGTGTTCCAGAGCTATGCGCTGTACCCACAGATGACCGTTTACGACAACCTCGCCTTTGGCCTGCAGCTGCAGGGTGTGGATGAGGATGAAATCGAGGTCAAGGTGCAGCGGGTGGCGAAGATTCTGGGCCTGACGGACTATCTTGACCGGATGCCCAGAGCGCTCTCCGGCGGCCAGCGGCAGCGCGTGGCCGTGGGTCGTGCCATTATCCGCCGCGTAGGGATCTTCCTGATGGACGAGCCACTCTCCAACCTGGATGCCAAGCAGCGCGTGACCATGCGCGCCGAGATTGCCCAGATTCACCGCGAAACCGGCGCGACTACCATCTATGTAACGCACGACCAGACCGAGGCCATGACGCTGGCAGATCGCATCGTGGTCATGAAAGAGGGCTATATCCAGCAGGTCGGCACGCCCTATGAGCTGTATTTCCAGCCTGCGAACCTCTTTGTGGCGGGCTTCATCGGCGAGCCGCCCATGAACTTCATCCGTGCCACGGTCAGTGGCGGCAGCATCCGGATTAACGGCAGGCCCTACGACCTGCGCGGGAAGCTGGGCGAAAAGGCTGCGGATTATGAGGGCAAGGACATTTATTTCGGCTTCCGTCCGGAGGCGGTCGTGCTGGGCAAGCAGCCGGGCGCCTATGTGATGGATGCGAAGGTGGAGCTGACCGAGATGCTGGGCGACAATACCAATGTCTATGTCGATATTGGCGATGTCAATGCCATCCTGAAAGTCAACCCGCACGATGCGCCTGAGATGGACGCGGATATCTCCTTCTCCATCCCGGTGGAAAGCACCTACCTGTTTGACGCCGAGACCGAAATGGTCATCTAATCAAGCGTATTTCCGGGAAGCTCTGGTTTTTCAGGGCTTCCCACAAAATCCATATCCCCGAGGTTACGGATTATGAAATTTCAAACTCTGTATGTATCCTCCGTTTCAGCCTGCTTTGAACTGGAAAGCACCTCCCCGTACTACGCCCAAGCGCCCTTTGATGTCACGCTCAACGGCGCGACGGCGCTGCGGGGCGTGCGCACCAACGTTTTTTCCCTGTTTGAGCTCACGGCCGGAACGGAGTATTGCGTTGCTGTGGGCGGGGATTGCCTGCGCTTCACCACCAAGGCGGAATCCGCCTGCCTGAGCGTCCGGGATTTTGGCGCGGTCGGTGACGGCGCGGCGGACGATACCGCCGCCGTGCAGAACGCGATTTATGCCTGCCCGCGCGGCGGGCGGGTGCTTGTCCCGGCGGGGTGCTATGCCGTTCGCCCGCTGGTGCTCAAGTCGCATCTTACGCTGCATTTGCAGCGCGGGGCGACGCTCCTCGGCGTGACGGAGGAGACGCTCTATCCCCTCTGGCCGGGGGAGGTGCCAGACGCGCGCACTGGAGAGCCGCACCAAATCAGCACATGGGAGGGCAACCCCATGCGTTGCCGCCAGAGCCTGATTTCTGCCTTCGCGGCGGAGGAGCTCACGATTGTGGGCGAGGGCTGCATCGACGGGAATGCGCAAAACTCGACATGGTGGGAGAACGTGAAGGCCAGAACCATCGGCCGCCCGCGGCTGGTGTTTCTCAACCACTGCGAGAACGTGTCCATCCACGGCATTTTGGGCAAAAATTCCGCTTCTTGGCATTTTCACCCCTATTTCTCCCGGAATATCGATTTCTTTGATATGGCGGTGGAGGCGCCGAAGGACAGCCCCAATACCGACGGCCTGAACCCCGAATCCTGCGACGGCGTGCGCATGATTGGGCTGCGCTTCAGCGTGGGTGATGATGCCATTGCCATCAAATCCGGAAAAAACTACCTTGGCGCGCGCTACCGCGCTCCCGCCATCCGACATGTCATCCGCAACTGCCTGATGGAGTATGCGCACGGCGCGGTGGTGCTCGGCAGCGAAATGTCCGCGGGCATCCGCGACCTGTCTGTAAGCCAGAGCTATTTCCGCTGCTCTGACCGGGGCCTGCGCATCAAAACCCGGCGCGGGCGGGGGAAATACGCGGTGATTGACGGCGTGGAATTCTCCAATATCCGCATGGACAATGTGATGACGCCTATTGTGATGAATATGTACTATTTCTGCGATCCGGATGGCCATGAGGAAATCGTCTGGAGCAAGGAGCCGCACCCGGTGGACGACACGACCCCCTACTTGGGCTCGTTTACCTTCCGGGATATGGAATGCACCGATTGCGAGTGGGCGGCGGGCTATTTCTATGGCCTTACAGAGCAGCGCATCGGCAGCGTGACCATTGAGAATGTGCGCTTTACCTTCAAGGAGGAGGCCTCCGCCGGTCGCCCGGCGATGATGGACTATGTCGACCCGGTGAGCAAGCTCGGGCTGTACTTCAACTGTGTCGAGCGGGTGCACCTGAAAAATGTCAGAGTGCACGGGCAAAGCTCTGAGCTGCTGCTGCTGCAAAATGTGGGAGAGGTGATAGAGGAATGAACCAGATTGAGCGCTATGTGGAGCGGATTCTGGCGGAGTCCACCCCGGATCGGCCCCTGTGGAACATCGAAAAAATCCGGCAGGGGAAAATCAACGGCTGGAACTATATCGACGGCTGCATGATGACGGCGCTGCTGAATCTGCACGCCATCACCGGCGAGCGGCGGTACTACGATTTTGTGGAGCATTTTCTGGACTACTATGTGTTCGACGACGGCTCCATCCGCGGCTACCGCGAAGAGGAATACAACGTCGACAACATCTGCGAGGGGCGGGTGCTGTTTGACGTTTGGCGCCATAGCGGCAAGGAAAAATACCGCCTCGCAATCGAAACCCTGCATAACCAGCTCCTGCACCACCCCCGCACCCCGGCGGGCAGCTTCTGGCACAAGGCCATCTATCCCAATCAGGTCTGGCTCGACGGGCTGTATATGGCGCAGGTGTTCTACGCCCGCTACACCACCGCCTTTGAAAACGGTCAGGCGGCGGAGGATATTTTGCGTCAGTTCTGCACCGTGCGCGAGAAAATGTTTGATTCGGAAACCGGCCTCTATCGCCACGGCTATGACGCGAGCGGCAAGGCCTTCTGGGCGCAGGCAAACGGCTGCTCCGCCAATTCGTGGCTGCGCAGCCTCGGCTGGTTCTGCGCCGCGCTGGTGGATGTGAGCGAGGAAATTCCGGCGGAAAATGTTCATTTTCACGAGAAAATGACGGGTATTGCCAAGGAGCTGGCGAAGAATCTCCTGCCGTATATCGACCGCGAGAGCGGGATGATCTTCCAGGTGCCCACGCAGATTGGCCGCGCGGGGAACTACCCCGAAACCTCCGGCTCGGCGATGGTCGCCTACTTCTACTGCAAGGGCGCGCGGCTGGGCATTCTGGATGCCGCCTATGCCCCTGTCGGCGCGCAGATTTTCCGGAGCATTTGCGAGCGCTATCTGACCGAGACCGACGGTAAGCTGAACCTCGGCGGGATTTGCCTGCTCGCGGGGCTGGGGCCGGAGAGCAACCGCCGCCGGGATGGCAGCTTTGAGTATTATATTTCTGAGCCTGTCGTCGAGAACGACGCCAAGGGCTTGGCGCCTTTCCTGATGTGCTATACAGAGCTTCTACAATCCAAAAAGGAGGATCCTGAACAATGAATATGTTTGATTTGAGCGGCAAGGTGGCGCTTGTCACCGGCGGGGCGCATTCCATCGGCTTCGCGCTGGGTGTCGGGCTGGCGAAGGCGGGCGCGACGGTGTGCTTCAACTGCTCCAACGAGGGCAGCCGCGAGCGCGGCGTTGCCGCCTACGCGAAGGAGGGCATCACGGTGCACGGCTATGTCGCGGATGTAACCGACGAGGCCGCGGTGCAGCAGCTTGTGCAGCAGATTGCCGAGGAGGTCGGCACGATTGACATCCTCGTGAACAATGCGGGTGTGATTAAGCGTATCCCCATGACCGAAATGTCGGTAGAGGACTTCTCAAAGGTAATCGACGTGGATTTGGTCGCGCCCTTCATCGTGTCTAAGGCGGTCATTCCCGGCATGATTGCGAAGGGGCATGGCAAAATCATCAATATCTGCTCGATGATGAGCGAGCTGGGGCGTGAAACCGTATCGGCCTACGCCGCTGCTAAGGGCGGCCTGAAAATGCTGACGCGCAACATCTGCTCGGAGTATGGCGAGGCCAACATTCAATGCAACGGCATCGGCCCGGGCTACATCGCCACCCAGCAGACCGCGCCGCTGCGCGAGCCGCAGCCGGATGGCAGCCGCCACCCCTTTGACCAGTTCATCATCTCCAAAACCCCTGCCGGGCGCTGGGGCACCACCGACGATTTGGTGGGGCCGACGGTGTTCCTCGCCAGCGACGCCAGCAATTTTGTGAACGGCCACATTCTGTACGTCGATGGCGGCATTTTGGCCTACATTGGCAAGCAGCCCTAAGGGAACCTATGAGCAAATCGCCTGCGGCGTCTAGCATCGCCTTTTGCGCCGCAAATGCGGTTTGAAAAATGGGAAATACACCAAGTATTGCTCCGCTTTTCAAACCTTTTTGCAGCACAAAATTCAACGCTATCCACTCTTGCCGATTTATTTAGAGCTTCCCTAAGGGGAAGGAAAAAGAGAATTTTCACATTTTGGACAATTTCAGGAGGGCATTCCAATGGAAAAGTTAAATTACGAGGTGCTTAAAAAGGCCGGTTACGACGGCTATATTCTCGAGTCCGCGCCGGAAAAGGTGCTGCAATTCGGCGAGGGGAACTTCCTGCGCGCGTTTGTGGACTACTGGTTCGACCTGGCGAATGAGAAGGCCGACTGGAACGGAAAATGTGTGCTGGTGCAGCCCATCGCGCCCGGACTGGCGAAGATGATTAACGAGCAGGAGGGGCTCTACACGCTCTACCTGCGCGGCAGCCAGAATGGGCAGAAGGTGGATGACAAGCGGGTGATTTCCTCTGTATCGCGCTGCCTGAACCCCTACGAAGCGGCGGATTTTGACGCCATGATGGTGGTCGCCGCCTCGGATGCGCTGGAAATCATCGTCTCCAATACCACGGAGGCCGGCATCGTCTATGACCCTGCCTGCGCCCTGACCGATGTGCCGGCCGCCTCCTTCCCCGGCAAGCTGACGCAGGTGCTGTACCACCGCTATCAGGCCGGGAAGAAGGGTGTCATCATGCTAGCCTGCGAGCTGATTGACAACAACGGCAAGGAGCTGCAAAAATGCGTGAATCAGTACATCGAGCAGTGGGGGCTGGGCGAGGACTTCTATAATTATGTAAACCACGATTGCACATTCTGCGGCTCGCTGGTGGATCGCATTGTGCCCGGCCGCATCCGCGACCCGCAGGAGGTCGCCGAGCTGGAGCGCAGGCACGGCTATGCCGACCCGCTGCTGGATGTAGGCGAGGCGTTCGGCGTGTGGGTGATTGAGGGCAACCCGAAGCTCAATGACATCCTGCCCTTCCGCAAGGCGGGGCTGGAGGACAAGGTTTTCGTCGTGCCGGATATGACCCCCTACAAGAAGCGCAAGGTGCGCATCCTCAACGGCGCGCACACCGGCTTCGTGTTGGGCGCGTATCTCGCTGGGTTCGATATCGTGCGCGATTGTATGCATAACGAAACCATCCTCGGCTACATGAATAAAATGCTGCTCGACGAAATCGTGCCCATTCTGCCGCTGGACCAGCAGGATTGCCGCAATTTTGCCGCTGCGGTGCAGGATCGCTTCAACAATCCCTTCGTCAACCACGAGCTGATGAGCATCTCGCTGAACTCCACCTCCAAGTGGCGCGCGCGGAATATGCCGAGCTTTTTGGAATATGTGCAGAAAAACGGCTGCCTGCCCACCTGCCTGACCATGAGCTTCGCCGCCTATATCGCCTTCTTCTCCAATGACATCCAAGAGCTAAACGAGAAGGGCCTGGTCTGCCGCCGCCCGAAGGGCGACAGCTACACCTGCTCCGACGACCGCTGGGCGCTGGAATTCTACTATGCCCACCGCGGCGACTCGGTGGAGGAGCTGGTACACGCTGTGATGACCAACACCCAGATGTGGGGACAGGATTTGACCCAGATCCATGGCTTCGAGGCGGCTACGGTGGCCAACCTGACGAAGATCCGCACCGAGGGTGCGCTCGCGGCCTACGCCTCCTGCCTGTAATCAGAGAATAGACGGAACCTCAGGCCGCCGCTTTGCGGCGGCCTATCCCACGGAAGCTTCCTGCGGCGCATTGCGCGATGAGCCGGCTGGCAGAGGGCTTCCCAACGAATAAAGGAGATTTCTATGCCGAATTTTCTACAGATTCACCCCGGCGATAATGTGGCGGTCGCGCTGCACCCCATCCCCGCCGGGACGTGCTTTGCCGGGGTTACCGCCGTGACGGAGATCCCGCAGGGGCATAAAATGGCGCTGCGCGCGCTGAAAAGCGGCGAGCAGGTCGTCAAGTACGGCTTTTCCATCGGCCACGCTACGGCCGAAATCGCCGCCGGGGAATGGGTGCATACGCACAATATGGCCACTAACCTCTCCGGCGAGATGGAGTATACCTATTGCCCGCAGATTTCCCATCCCGTGCCGGAGCCGACCGCAAGCTTCCTGGGCTACCGCCGCAAGAATGGCGCTGTGGGCATCCGCAACGAGATTTGGATTATTCCCACCGTTGGCTGCGTCAATGATGTGGCGAAGGCGCTCGTGCGCGACAATCAGGGGCTGGTGCGGGGCACGATCGACGGGCTGTACGCCTTCCCGCATCCCTTCGGCTGCTCCCAAACGGGCGCCGACCATGCGCAGACCCGCAAGCTCCTCGCGGCGCTTGCCCGCCATCCCAATGCCGGGGCGGTGCTGGTGCTGAGCCTCGGCTGCGAGAACCTGACGCATGAGCAGTTCGTCTCGGAGCTGGGGGACTATGACCCCGAGCGGGTGAAATTCCTGTGCTGCCAGCAGGTGGATGACGAGCTGGCCGCTGGCGCGGTGCTTCTGGAGCAGTGCGCGCGGTATGCCGGGCAGTTCGCCCGCGAGCCGATTCCTGCCTCCGAATTGGTGGTGGGCATGAAGTGCGGCGGCTCGGACGGCCTCTCGGGCATCACCGCCAATCCCACGGTCGGCCGCTTCTCGGATCGGCTCGTCGCGCAGGGCGGCTCCACCGTGCTCACCGAGGTGCCGGAGATGTTCGGCGCGGAGGGTTTCCTGATGAACCGCTGCATCGACAAGGGCGTGTTCGCCAAGGCGGTGGATATGATTAACGGCTTCAAAAATTACTTTCTGCGTCATAACGAGGTCGTCTACGACAATCCCAGCCCCGGCAACAAGCAGGGCGGCATCACGACGCTGGAGGATAAGTCCTGCGGCTGCGTGCAAAAGGGCGGCTCGGCGCCGATCATGGACGTGATTGGCTATGGCGACGCGGTGCGCGTAAAGGGGTTGAATATGCTCTATGGGCCGGGTAACGACCTTGTATCCGCAACGGCGCTCACCGCCGCGGGCGCGCACCTGATTCTGTTCACAACCGGGCGCGGCACGCCCTTCGGCGCGCCGGCTCCCACGCTGAAAATTGCGACCAATACGCCGCTGGCGTGCAAGAAATCCGGCTGGATCGATTTCAATGCCGGGGTCGTAGCGGATGGCGAGCAGACCTTGGACGAGGCGGCGGACGGCCTGCTGCGGCTCGTGCTGGAGACTGCCTCCGGCAAGCAGACCTGTGCCGAGCGCAAGGGCTTCCGGGAGATTTCGATTTTTAAGGACGGCGTCGTGCTGTAGCGCCAAAAGGAGATAAAAAGCAAATCATGGCATCCTCTGTTTCCAAGCAGGACGAGGCCTTCCGCGCCTACGCGCTGGAGGCACCGCCTCTGCGGGTACTGCTTACGACCTGCGCGCCGCTGGCGCTCTTTCAGGCGCTGCAAAGCATCTTCAAAATCATGGATTCGCTCATGGCCTCCTATATCAGCGCCGATGCGGTGTCCGCCGTGTCCTGCCTGAGCCAGATCACGCTGATGATTACAGCGCTCGGCTCCGGCCTCGCGGTGGGCGGCAGCATCCGGATTTCCGAGGCCTATGGCCGCGGAGACTACGAAGCGGTGGGGAAATTGGTGGCGACGGTGTATGCGCTTGCGGGAATCGTGAGCGCGCTTGTGGCGGCGACGCTGATTCCTTTCGCCGTGCCATTCCTGCGGCTGCTGCAAACGCCGGAGGATCTGATTGCCACCGGCGTGGGCTACTTCCGGGTGGAGGTGCTCACGCTTGTCATCAACTTTTTCAATACGGTCTACCTTGCCATTGAGCGCAGCCGGGGTCATGCGCGGAAAATCCTGCTGCTGAATCTTGCCGTTACGGTCGTGAAGCTGGGGCTTTCCGCGATTTTCGTGTATGTGCTGCAATCCGGACTGCTGCTGCTGGCGGTGGCGACGCTGATTGGGCAGAGCCTCATGCTGGCCTACGCGCTCCTGTCCATGCGCTTCGACGACGGTGCCTTCCGCGTTTCGGCGGGCAGCATCCGTATGGAGCGCAAAATCATCGGCCCGATTTTAAACCTCTCCTACCCGGTTACGGCGGAGAAAATGCTGTTTGCGGCGGGAAAGGTGATTGTCAACGCCATGTCGGCGATGTATGGCAGCCTCACCGTGGGCGCGCTGGGCATTTCCAACAACATCGGCGGGCTTACGACCAACTGGCACTCCGGCTTTGCCGATGGCGCTGCGCCGCTGATCAGCCAGAACCGCGGCGCGCGAAAGTACCGCCGCACGCTCCAAATTTACTACTGGCTTTTGGCGGTAGACGTGGCGGTGGGGCTGATCGGGCTACTGCTGGTATCGCAGACGCTGCCCTTCCTCGCCGGCATTTTCGCCCAGTCCAAGAATCAGTTCGACCAAGAATTCTGCGACATGATTGTGGCCATCCACCGCTGG
This sequence comes from Bacillota bacterium, assembly GCA_021200975.1. Classification (GTDB taxonomy): domain Bacteria; phylum Bacillota; class Clostridia; order Oscillospirales; family Oscillospiraceae; genus Faecousia. The sequence continues at coordinate 36,355 of JAJQFT010000108.1, forward strand.
GAGATGGTGGGCTATGTCACGCTTGGCATCAACTCCGCCACGGTGGCGCTGCTGCTGGGCTACGGCTATACCAAGCTCGCGATGGTGCTCAATGTAATGCGGGTGTTCGTCTTCCGTGTGCCGGTGCTGTGGGCGTTTCAGCAGTTCACCTCGCTGGGGGCGGAGGCCACCGGCATGACCATGATGGTGAGCAATGTTGCCACCGGGGTCGAGGCGATTGTGATTGCCATCCCGGTGGTGCTGAAGATTCGCGCGCTCGCCAAGGCGGAGGAATAGGAGGAGTTTCCATGCCCACCATTTACTATATTGGCGACAGCACCGTGGCGCGCAATACGATTTTCACCTATCCGCAGGCCGGGCTTTCGCAGGGGCTGGCGTGGTATCTGCGCGACGGTGTGCAGCTGCGCAGCTTTGGCAAGAACGGCCGCAGCAGCAAGTCCTTCTTAGACGAGGGGCGCTTCGCGCCGGTTGCCGCGGCCATGCAGCCGGGCGACTACCTGCTCATCCAGTTCGGGAATAACGACGAGAAGCCTGACCTCGCGCGCCACACCGACCCGGAAACCACCTTCCGGGAGAATCTGCGTTTTTTTGTGGCTGCGGCGCGCCGCGCGCACGCACGGCCGGTGCTGATTACCCCCATTGCCCGGCGGCATTTTGACGCTGACGGAGCTTTCCTGCCCGGCAGCCACGGGGCGTATCCCGATGCGATTCGCGCGCTGGGCACGCAGGAGGGTGTGCCCGTGCTGGATATGACCGCGCGGACGGAGGCGTACCTTGCCCTGCTCGGCGTCGCGCTGAGCAAGCCGCTTTTCATGTGGCCGCAGGATAATACTCACCTGCGCGCGGCGGGCGCGGTGCAGCTTGCTGGGCTGCTTGCCGAGGAGCTGCGCGCGCTGGGAGAGCCGTATTGCGGCCTGCTCGCCGCCCCGGAGGAGGAGTAGGAGCCGGGCGCGCTTTGAAAAAAGGAAAAAGGGCAGCGGAGGGAATCGCCTCCGCTGCCCTTTTGCAGAGCTTGCTTAAAGGATTAAATCATATTTTTCCACGTCCACCAGTACCTCGCCGTCGGATTCAAAGCTGATGCCGTCGGCGGTCTGCGGGGTGTAGATGACGGTGGTGAGCGTCTGCTCGCCGCCGTTGACGAAGATTTCCGCGCTGTAGCGATCCAGCAGGATCCGCAGCTCCAGCTCACCGCCGCGGTCGCGCACCTGACATTCGCGCTCGTGGACGAAGTCCCGGTTCAGGCCCGAGTGGACGCGGCTCAGGTGCAGCACTGAGCTATCCGGCCGATAGGAAACGGAGGTGTAGTGGCGGCTGCCCTTGGCAAATTTAATGCGGAAGAAGCCATAGCTCGCGCCGGGCTTCGGATAGACCCGCACCGTCATATCCGCCACGCGGCCGTATACGCCCGCAAGGGTGCTTTCCTCATGCACGCGCACATGGCGGTAGCCGACCCGGCGTCCATGCAGCTCGTCCAGCTCCCTCGCCGGGCGCTGAATCAGGCGGTCGTCCCGCCACTCCAATTCGCGGGGGAAGGTCAGCTGACCGAACCATTTCCATTCCGACGGCTGCCCCGCGAGGGCGTCCCAGTTCTGCATCCATGCAATCATCAGGCGGCGGCCATCCGGCGCGAGGGTGGTCTGCGTGGCGTAGAAGTCAAGGCCGTAGTCCACGCTTGCGATGCTCTGCCGGAAGAATTCGTCGGTTTTCGGATTGTAGTCGCCCGCAATGCACACGACGCCGTTGCCGTTATGGAATTCCATGCCCACATTGTCCATGTCCTGCGGGGAGGTGAGAATCAGGTGTTTCCCGCCGAGCGGGAAGAAATCCGGGCATTCCCACATCCGGCCGTACTCGTTGCGGCTGCGGTCGAGGATGGCGCGGAAATGCCAATGGAAGGCGTCGGGGCTGCGGAACAGGAGAATTGCCCCGCTGCCGTCCGCCGCGCGGCAGCCGGTGACACAGGAGTAGCTCCCGTCCTCCTCCTGCCAGATTTTGGGGTCGCGGAAATCCACCTCCGAGAAGCCCTCGGGCAGATCCGCGCCGGTGAGCACGGGGTTGAGAGGGTATTTGGTGTAGTTCTCCCCGTCGCCAAGCGCGAGGCATTGATTCTGGATTCCCTTGTCCATCTCGTCGTCGGTTTCCTTGCGCACGCCGGTGTACATCAGCAGGTGCCGGCCGTCCGGCAGGGTGAGGGCGGAGCCGGAGAAGCAGCCGCTGCTGTCGCACTTCGCCTCGGGGGCGAGGGCGGCGGGCAGGTATTGCCAATGAATCAAATCCTTGCTGACGGCGTGCCCCCAGTGCATTGGCCCCCAGTTGGTCGCATAGGGGTAGTATTGGTAGAAAATGTGGTACATCCCATTGTACCAGCAGAATCCATTGGGGTCGTTCATCCAGCCAATTCTCGGGCAGAGATGGTAGGCAGGGCGGTCGGCGGGCGGGATATCGGCGGTGTGAGCGGCTTCGTAGTCCCTTGCCGCTTGCAGAGTAAAGGTACGCATAGGCGCAGTTTTCTCCTTACAGTTTACAATTTATAGATAGGAGGCGGAGCAAGCCCCGCCTCCCAAAGCTTGAAAGATTGTGGAGTTCGGTTTAGCCGGCGTTCTCGGCGTAGCGGTCGTAGGCGGCCTGATAGACCTCCAGCAGGCGATCCATGCCGCAGGTGCGGGAGAGCTTATCGAGGTAGGATTCCCACTCCTCGTCGGTGGGGCCGCCGTCGCGCAGCCAGAGAGCTTCCTGCTCGGCGACGGAGTCCACGAAGTCGGCCTTGTAGCGGTCAATGATGCTCAGCTCGTCCTCGGTGTAGACGCAGTCGATGGGGTAGGTGGTCAGGGAGGTGTCGGACTCCTCAACGAACCACATCAGATCCTCCAGACGGGTGATGGCGCGGTCTTCCATGTGGAAGGTGGTGCTGTAGTACTCGCTCAGAATCAGCTTCGGGCCGTAGACCTCGTACACGCCCTTCAGCTCACCGGCGGACTTATTGTAGGCTGCCTGCGCTTCCTCGTCAGTAATGGAGTTCCACAGGCCGTTCTCGTCCTGACTGGTGAAATACACGCCAATCGGGCCGTATTGCAGCTGCATGACGGCCTCGCCGTCGTACCACTGGTCGAAGAAGCTCAGCAGCGCGGCCGGATTGCCGCAGGCGCTGGTGATGTTGAGCTGGCCGGAGGAAACCGCGCCGCCGTCACGGACGGTGACATTGTGGGTTCCGTCGGGGCCGTCGAGGATGGGGAGGTACACATAGTCGTCGGCGTAGTCGCCCATGATTTCCTCAATGTACCACCAAGTCGCGACGCCCACATAGCCCTGCGAGCATTTGGCGATGAGCTGGCTGTCGCTCTGGGAGAACATTTCCACGTCCATCAGCCCCTCGGCGTACCAGTCGTGGAAGTAGGTCACCGCCGCGCGGTATTCGTCGGTCGCGCAGGCGAAGTAAACGGTGCCGTCCTCGCCAAGGGTCAGGTCGTCGCAGATGTCGTTCGGCCAGTTGGTGAAGCCGAAGCCGGCATAGAAGACGTTCTGGCCCCAGCACCACTGGTCAAAGCCCGTGCTCATGGGGATGGTCGAGCCGGCGGCGTTGCCGTAGTAGGTGGCGGACATATCGTTGTCCTTGAAAGCGGTGAGCACATCGTGCAGCTCGTCGAGCGTGGTGGGAACCTCTAAGCCGAGGTAATCCAGCCAAGCCTTGTTAATCATGGCAAACTGGGGGATGGAGTAGATGCTGTAGTCCACGTCGGAGCCGACGGCGGCGGTGCCCATCTGCTCAGCGGAGGGAAGGCCGTAGATGCAGCCGTCGTCCATCGTGATGGCGGCGCGGATATCGGGATTGGCCTCCAGAATCGCGTAGAGGTTGGGCATGATATCCTCGGTGATGTACTCGGTTAGGTCGATGAAGGTGCCGTCGGTGCCGTAGTTCATGATATCGACGTTGCTGAAGCCAACGCCCATGAAGGCATCGGGAAGCTGGTCGCCGGCAATGCGGATATTGACCTGCTCGGAGAGGGAATCGCTCATGGTATCCCACTCGATCGTGATGCCCACATTCTCGGCCATCTCGTTGAGCACGGTGTTGCTGTCGTAGCCGGCGGAGAGGGAGGACATTGCGCCCATGATGTAGAAGTCGGTCTGGTCAGCGGAGCCCTTCTGCGTCCCGCTGCTGCAGGCGGTCGCGCCCAGCACGAACACCATCGCAAGAATCAGGCATAGCCCTTGTTTCCAAAATGTTTTCATAGTTACGCTCCTTTGTTAGCCTTTGACCGCACCGGCCATAAAGCCCTGTTCAAAATATTTTTGTACGAATGGATAGAGAATCAGCATCGGCACCGCCGCAACCACCATCGAGCAGAATTTCAGCGACTCGGTGAGCTTGTTCAGCTCGGCGTAGCCGCCGGAGATAGTGGAGGACTGGGAGGCGCTGGCAGAGCTCTTGATCAGGATGTTGCGCAGAACCAGTGGCAGGGGAGCCTTGTCCGCCTTCAGATAAATCAGGGCGGTGAACCAGTCGTTCCAGTAGGCGACCATGCTGAACACGACCATAACGGCCATGATGGATTTGCTCAGCGGCACCACAATCCGCAGGAACACGGTCATGTGCCCCGCACCGTCGATCTCGGCGGCCTCCATCAGCTCCTTGGGGATGGAATTCTCGAAGAAGTTGCGCACGATGATGGCGTTCGCAACCGATACGCCGCCGGGCAGGAAGAGCGCCCACATGCTGTTGAGCAGGCCGGTGTTCTTCACAACGAGGTAGGTCGGCACGAGGCCGCCGCCGAAGTACATGGTGATAATAAAGAAGAGGGAGATCCACTTCCGGCCGGGCAAATCGTGACGGCTGAGGGGGTAGGCCGTGATATACACCATCACCACGGAGAAAATGGTGCCGATTATGGTGTACTTGATGGAGTTGAGGTAGCCGGTGAAGATGCTGCTGTCGGCAAACACGGCCACATAGCCCGAGAGCGTGAAGCCGCTCGGCAGCAGGAAGGTCTTGCCGGCGTAGACATCATAGGGATTGGATACGGACGCAACCAGGATGTAGTACAGCGGATACGCCACGATAAAGAGAATTACGGCGGTAATCGCGACAAGGATGACATCGCTGGCCTTGTCGGACAGGCCGTGGAGAGCGTTTTTCTTGTGCTTCATAGCTGCTCCTTCCTCAGACAAAGCTGACATCGGAGGCCTTCTTGGCAATCCGGTTGACAATTACCAGCAGGATGATGTTCACCACGGTATTGAAAAGGCCGACGGCTGTGGCCAGGCTGTACTTGGCATTTTCAATACCCTGCTCATAGACATACACGGCGATAATGTCGCTGGTGGACTTATTCAGCTCGGTTTGCAGCAGGTAGACCTTCTCAAAGCCGACGCTCATCAGGCTGCCTGCGCTCATAATCAGCTGCAGCACGACCATCGGCACGAGCTGCGGAATATCTACATGTATGATGCGCTGGAACATACTTGCGCCGTCAATCTTGGCGGCCTCGTAGAGGCCGGTATCGATGGTGGACAGCACGGCTAGGTAGATAATCGTGCCCCAGCCTGCATCCTGCCAGATGCCGGAGATGATGTAGATAGGGCGGAAGGCGCTGGCCTGTGTCATGAAGTCGATTTTTGTGCCGAGCAGCAGGTTCAGCAGGCCGCCGGACGGGCTCATGAAAATGCGGATCATGCCGCACAGCACCATCGTGGAGATGAAGTGCGGCGCGTACAGAACCGTTTGGACAATGCGCTTGTAGCGGTGGAAGCGGAGCTGGTTAATCATCAGCGCGAGGATGATGGGCACCGGGAAGCTGAACAGCAGGCTGAAGAAGCTCAGCAGCACGGTGTTGCGGATGAGCCGCTCGACATTGGGCGCGGTGAAGAACCACTCGAACCAGTCCCACCCGACCCACTCGCTGCCGGTGAAGCCGCGGCTGGCCTTATAGTCCCGGAAGGCAATTTGGATGCCATAGATGGGGATGTACTTGTATATGACGGTTAGAGCGACGGGCACCAGAAGCAGCAGGTACAGCTGCCAGTAGCTCAATACCTTTCGCCACATCGGTTTTTTGGCCGGGATCTGGCCCACAACCGACGCGGCTGTTGGCGAAGCTTGACGCATGGGTTTTGCCTCCTTAATTCATTGGATGAACGAAATCTCTTCCGCGCGTGGGAGAGTGTCCGGTTCTCCCGTGCGCATGGGAAGCGAATGCCGCTTCTGTGGAGGGGATTGGGTTCGCTGGGGACGTGCCGACTGTGAAACGTTATTTCTGAACGATGTCACCTTACCACATTTTCAGCGGCTTGTCAACAAAAATCCTTTCAAATTCTTTACAAAAATTTAAGTTTTCGCAAGTTGCACAAATCCAGAAAGGAATTTTTTGTGGTTTTGACGGATGAAAATTTCATGAAATTCAGGGCGTGGCATCTTTACAAATGACCACCTTCTGTGGTATACTTAATGAAAAGTTTCACACGAGAAAGAGAGGCTTGACCCATTATGCAAGGAAAACCGGCCAATGTGACCATGAAGGATGTCGCAAAGGAGGCGGGCGTCGCGCTCGGCACGGTATCGAAGGTGCTCAACGGGATCCCTGTGGGCGAGGAATACCGCCTGCGCGTGGAGGCGGCGGTGAAGAAGCTCAATTACCGCGTCAACACCTACGCCAAGGGCATGAAAAGCGGCAAAACCAGCACCATCGCGGTGCTGATGCCGAACCTCGTCAACCCCTATTTCTCCCTGCTGGCGCACGAGCTGAGCGTGTCGCTGAGCGAGCACGGCCAGAAAATGCTGCTCTACCTTACCGACTACAGCCCCCGGCAGGAGCAGGAGTATGTGACGATGGCGGAGCAGCAGAAGGTGGACGGCATTATCTGCCTGTCCTACAACCCGAATCTGGCCGTGAGCGCGGGCGTGCCCTTTGTATCCATCGACCGCTATTTCGGCGCGGGCGTGCCCTGCGTCGCCTGCGATAACTTCGGCGGCGGGCGCATGGCGGCGCAGAAGCTGGCCGACCTCGGCTGCACCAGCGTGGCCTTCCTGCGGGTCGGCTCCAATCTGACGAATGAGCCGAATAAGCGCAAGGATGGCTTCGCCGCCGGCTGCGCGGAGCGCGGAATTTCCTGCACCATGAAAATTCTGGACGATGCCACGCCACACGAGGAATTCGAGCGCTTCCTGCGCGGGCACCTGCACGACGGCAGGCTGGATTTCGACGGCATCTTCTGCGTGACCGATATGCTCTGCCACCAAATCGTCGGCTACCTGCGCGCGCTTGGCCTGCGCGTGCCGGAGGATGTGCAGGTGATTGGCTTCGACGGCATCCGTGCCTTCGGCACGATGGAATATATCTGCTCCACCATCTGCCAGCCCGTGCCGGAAATTGCCCGCACCTGTGTGGACATGGTGCTGGGCGCGGCATGGCCGAATGTGCCCACGCTGGTGTGCCTGCCGGTCAGCTATGGCTTTGGGGGCACAACGAGGGAGTGAGCGCGTATGAGTAAACAGAACCGGTGGTTCGACCCGGAGCGGAGCCTAAAGCAGAACCTCCAAAACTGGGTCTACTATAATAAATTATGGATCGTCGTCGGCATCGTGCTGGTGTGGATTGCAGCCAGCTGGATTTGGAACGTCGTAAGCGCCGTGCAGCCCGATTACCAGCTCGCCTACGTCGGCGAAAGCGCGCTTTCCGATGCGGACTTGGACGCCATCGAGTCGGCCTTTCAGGCCTACGGCGCGGACTGCAACGGCGATGGGAAAATCGTTGTGGAAATCCACGACTATGCCTCCTCGGCCGATTCTGACGCCGCGGCGGAGGCCGGTATTGCCACGGAGGTTACGCTGATGGCGGATCTGGAGAGCTGCGACAGCTACTTCTTCCTGCTGCAATACCCCGCCCGCTTCCAAGCGAGCTATCAGGCGCTGGCAATGGCGGATGGGAGCTGCCCGGCCGACGAGGATTTCTCCGCCGACGGCAAGGTGTATTGCTGGGGCGAGTGCCCGGCGCTGGCGGAATATGGCGGCGATTCGCTCAGCACGCTTTCGCTGGGGCGACGCTGCTTCTATGGCAGCAAAACCGTGGAGAATCTCGACGCCTGCCAGGCACTCTGGGAGGCGCTCACGCAGGGCGCGCAGCCGTGAGAAAGGACGCTTGGAAGATGAAAAAGAGAATCGCATTGCTTCTGGCGCTGCTGCTGGCGCTCAGCGGGTGCAGCCCCAACCTTGCCTCGCTGGCCGACCGCGAGGATTGGGACGAAACGTGGGTCGGCGTGGGGCTCTACCTCGGCGTGGAGCCGTTCGGCTATGACTTTGAGCTGATGGACAACAAGGATGTGCTCGCCGCTAACGGGCTGTACTACACCACATGGGTCGTGGGCGAGCCGGAGGAATACGTCAATAGCGACGGCAACACGGTGGATTTATACGCCTCGCAGCTATACCTGCTGCTGGAGGTCTGCGCCTCGCCGTCGGATGCGGCGCAGGAGATTGCCGAATGGCAGGCCATTTCTGAGGAAAATTACACCGTTTTGTCGCAGACCGGGCAGACGGTGGAGGGGCGGACCTTCACGGTGCTGACCTACCTGTGCGGCGAGGAGAACCCCTATAGCAGCGGCGCCGTTGCCTTCGGCAGCCTCGGCGAATGCGCCGTCAGCGCGGAAATCTCCTGCCGGGAGGATTTTGGGGGCGACGCGGGGGAAATTCTGGCCGCGTTCCTGCGCTGCTGCCACTATTTTGGAGAGGAGGCCGCGTGATGGATCCGGATCTCAATCTGCCTGAGGGCTACCGGGCAATCGGCTTCGACCGCTACCGGGAGCTGTTAAACCGCGACTGGAAAACCTTTTGGATCGTCGGCTTCCTGACGCTGCTGCTGCTTGCGCCCGCGGCGGCGGGCATCGCGTTGGCGCTGCTTTCGAGCAGCATTCTGGTGCTGATCCCCGCCTGCATCGTGGGCGGGGCGATTGCCGGGCCGGGACTTGCGGGTATGTACGATGCGGTGTACCGCTCGCTGCGCAACGCGCCCACCGGCTGGTGGTACAACTACCGGCAGGCGTGGAAGCAGAATTGGCGCGGCGCGATCGTGCCTGGCATGGTGCAGACGCTGCTTACCGGCCTGTGCGCGTTCGCCTGCCTCATCTGGTGGAGCGCGGAAACGCTCGACTACAGCGTGCTTGTGCTGATTCTCGTAAGCGCGCTGCTGGTGACGCTGATTTTTCAGATCTATTGGCCGCAGCTCGTCCTGTTCCGGCAGAGCTTCCGCTTGCGCATGGGCAACATCGTGCTGTTCACCGCGAAATACCTGTGGCGGTGTCTGGGCGTGGCGGCGCTGCAGTTGGGCTGGCTGGGCGCGGCGGTGGTGCTGCTGCCCTGGTCGGCGTTTGTGGTGCCGATTCTGGGCGTGTGGTATCCTCTGTTTTTGAGCAACTTCCTGCTCTACCGCCAGCTCGACGAGGCGTTTGAAATCGAAGATCAACTGCTGGAAACCTTCCCTGACCAGGTAGACAGCGTTTAATAAGGAGGATTCTCTATGGGAAAAATCATCGCGGTGGGAGAAATTCTCATCGACCTTACGCAAATTGGGCAAAATGAGGCCGGCATTCCTCTCTATGCCGCCAATCCCGGCGGCGCGCCGGCGAATCTGGCGGTGGCAGCCGCCCGTCTGGGCGCGGATGCGGCCTTTGTCGGCAAGGTGGGCGCGGACGCCTACGGCAGCTTCCTGCGCGAAACCCTGCGCGCGCAGGGGGTGGACGTTTCCGCGCTGCGCACCGAGCCCGACGCGCCGACCACGCTCGCGGTGGTTTCCGTCGATGCCGGCGGCGAGCGCAGCTTCAGCTTTTACCGCCGCGGCAGCGCCGATACGCTGCTTGCGCCGGAGGAAATCGACGAAACGCTGCTGGACGGCGCGTCCATCCTGCACTTCGGATCCGTCAGCCTCACGGCCGAGCCTGCCCGCAGCGCGACGCTGAAGGCGGCGCGGCTGGCCAAGGCGGCGGGACTGACCGTGACCTACGACCCCAATTACCGCGCCAACCTCTGGCCGGACGCGCAGACCGCCATCGAGCGCATGTGCGAGCCACTTCCGCTGGCGGATATTCTCAAGGTTTCCGATGAGGAGCTGCCCCTGCTCACCGGCACGGACGATTTGGCGCAGGGTACGCAGATGCTTGCGGACATGGGAATCCGCCTCGTGGTGGTTACGCTGGGCGCGGACGGCGCGTTCTACCGCTTCGGCGGCAGCACTGGCATGCTGCCGGGCGTGCGCTGCACCGTAGCCGATACCAACGGGGCGGGCGATACCTTCTTCGGCGCGCTGCTGAGCCGCCTGAGCGCGCGCGAGCACCCGCTCGACACGCTTACTGTGCCCGAGCTGGAGGCGGCGGTGCGCTTTGCCAACCGCGCCGCGAGCCTGACGACCTCCCGCCACGGCGCGATCCCAGCGATGCCGAGCCTTGCGGAGATGGATGCCTGAGCGGGCAAAACTGGTGAAACGTTTTCTTTAAAATTCGCGCCCCGCAGCCCGGCTGGGATTGCGGGGCGCACGCATTGGTTTTCGCCGTTTTATACAAGTTTTTGGGTTTTACTTTGTGCAAAAAGTGGAAAATTTGCTTTTGCACGAAATCGCCCTTGACAATCCGTTTTCCGGAAATTATACTTGTTTCTGTCTAAAAGCTGTGAAACGTTATTTCTGCACGCTGCCCGCGATTTCCCCCGTCCAAAGGAAATTTCCGGGCAATCCACTTTTAGAAAGAAGGACATGAAAATGGATAAACTGTTCCACCGGGTGGCGGCGCTGGTTCTGGCGCTGTGCATGGTGCTTGGTATGGCCGCCTGCTCCGGCGAGGGGAATACCGAGTATCCCACCGACATTGTCAACGGCGACTTCGAGGAAATCGGCGACAACAATTCTTGGGTCGGCTGGACAAAGAACGACGCCGCCTTCAATGCCCGTGGCATCGTCACCACCGAAACGCTTCGCGGCGTTACGATGGAGATGAGCGGCACGCATTACTTCAGCGGCACCGACGGCGGCAACCAGCCTATGCGCGGCACGCTTACCTCCGATACCTTCACGCTGGGCGGCACCGGCTACATCGCGTTCTCGATGGGCGCGGGGCTGGACACCGAGAAGTGCTACGTGGAGTTCTTTGAGGAGGGCAACGATACCGCCATCGCCCACGTTGTCAATTCCGACTGCGATGGGCTGTACATCACCGACCACCTGATTACCAAGGTCGTGGACCTCTCCGCCTACATTGGAAAGAATATCTATATCGTCATCACGGATAATGACGACGGCACCAACTACTCCTACCTGAATTTCGACAATTTCCGCGTGCTGAGCTCGCAGGAGGAAATCGACGCGGCGAACGCCGACTATGCCCGCCAGATCGAGGAATACGGCGAGAAGCCCTTCGAGGAGGACGAAACCTCCACTACCATCGTCAACGGCGACTTTGAAACCGGCGACCTGACCGGCTGGAAGATCCTCGAGGGCAGCGCGTTGACCCTCGCTGCGCTTGTGCCCACCAGCCAGTACTACTGGGGCGACCGCAGCGTGTACGGCCAGGGCGATTGGTACATCGACGGCAGCAACAACGGCGAGATCCTTGAAAGCGCGACCGGCGCGATTCGCTCCACCAAGTTCACCCTCGCGGGCGACGGCTATATCAGCTTCATGATGGGCGCGGGCAACGGCGGCAGCTACGTGGCGCTGTGCGACGGCGAAACCGATGAGGAGCTGATTGTGGTATACAACGAGTACTTCTCCGATCCCGCGCTGGCGCTCACATTGCTGCGCATGTACATGGATGCGAGCGAGTACATCGGCCGCGTGGTCTACCTGAAGGTCGTCGATGCCAACGACGGCAGCAACGGCGGCTTCGCCTTCATCAACGTGGATGATTTCCGCGTATCCCTTACGGCGGACGAGGTCGCGGCGCTGGAGGTGGAGCAGCTCGAGGCTATCCAGAACGAAACCTACACCTCCGCTTCCTACGATGACCTCGCCAGCCTGCGCAGCTACTACAGCAACTATCCCTACCTGATCCCGCTCAATTCGCTGACCATTACAAGCTACGTTCCCAACGCCGTGGTGGACTGCGGCACGGTGGATTTGACCGCCTACCTTGACAGCGCCGCCGCGACCTACGGCAGCAGCACCTTGACGGGCGCGGACTTCACCATCACGGGCGTGAGCGTCGGCGGCGAGGAGCTCGGCGGCGACTACGCTGCCGCAGACCTCAGCGTGCCGGGCTACTACAACGTCAGCTACACCGTGGAGTACAGCGGCAGCTCCGCCTCCGCCAGCTTTACGCTGGTGGCGCTCGCTGACCACAGCACCATCGCCAACGGCGATTTCGAGGCCGGCAATCTGGCCGGCTGGACGGTGCTGACCGAGGGCTGGTCGGTTGTGGAAGGGCAGGCCACCGGCGTCATCTCCGCTGAGACCTACTGGGGCGAGGAGATGCCCTATAACCAGGGCGGCAGCTACCACCTCGACGGCTGGAACAACGGCCTTGACGAGAGCGCGACATGGCAGGTGCAGTCGTCCACCTTCACCCTCTCCGGCTCCGGCTATTTCTCCCTGCGCATGGGCGGCCATGCCGCCGCTGTGCGGGTCTATACCACCGATGGCACCGAGATCGCCTACTACCAGCAGACCCGCTTCAGCGATACCAACTTCCCGAGCATTGCGGCGGGCGGCTCCTGGGCAGATATGGGCACCTATGTGATGGATTTGAGCGACTATCTCGGCCAGGAGCTGTACATCGTCCTGTGCGATGAGGAGGCTTCCGGCTGGGCGCACGCCTTCTTCGATGAGATCGTCACCTATTACGAAACCGCTCCCGACTATGCAAACAGCTACGACACCGTGACCGACGGCAACGCCTCCGGCGAAGTGCAGATTGCATGGCAGCTGGCGGAGAACCTGCTGTAAGCGGCGCGATCCGCCCGCGCGGCATCCATTCCCAAAGCACGATCCCCCGGGCGCAGCGTCCGGGGGATTGCGAAAAGGAGGAAACCATGAAAAATAAAAAAGTACGCATTCTGGTGATTGCGCTGGCCGCGGTGCTGGTGATAGGCGTGGGCGTGGGGCTTGCCCTGCTCCTTGGCGGCGACGCGCACAGCAAGGATCTGCTGCTGTACCTGAATTTTGACGAGGGCAGCGGCACGACCATCGTCGACTCGTCGGGGAATCTGGCGGATGCGGAGCTGAATTATATGTATTCCAGCGCGGTCTATATGGAAAGCCAAGACCCGCAATGGCGCAGCAGCGGCATTTCCGGCGGCTGCCTGCTTTTCGACGGCACCTCTACCTATATTTCCTACAAGCGCACGGAGCTTCAGGTGGAGGGGCAGCAGCTCACCATCAGCGTGTGGGTCGCACCCCGCACCTTTGAATGGGACGATCCCAACGCCGCCGAGAACGGCACGGATGTGCTCACCGGCATCATCTCCCAGTGCACCAAGGACAGCAATCAGGGCTTCATCCTTGGCTACGAGCGCTATGGCCGCCTGAGCTTTCAGGTCGGCATCGGCAGCGAGTGGCTGACCGTCTGGACAAACGGCGACAACCTGCAAACCTACGAGTGGAACCACGTCGTTGCAACCTTTGACGGCGTGAACGGCGAGATGTGCCTCTATCTCAACGGCGAGATGGTTGCTTCCCGTTCCGTGCCGGTCGGCTCGAGCATCGAGGCCGCCTCGGGCAAGACGCTGGTCGTCGGCCGCAATGTCGAGGGCGAGCGCCTCACCGCCGGCTTTGAGAACTGCCTGAGCGGCTATATGGACGAGCTGAAGGTGTACTCCGCCGTCCTTACCGCCGACGAGGTGGCGGACTCCTATGCCTCGGTGAGCGTGCCGGAGATTGTCTTTGAGGAGATCTGGCTGCAAAATATCCTTCAGGAAGACTACACCAAGACCCAGTACCACGGCGGCCCCTACCAGTTCTGGATGAACGAGCCGCACGCGCCGGTGTACTATAACGGAATGTACCACCTGTTCTACCAGCAGAATATGTCCGGCTCGTACTGGCGCAATATCTGCTGGGGGCATCTGGTAAGCACCGACATGGTCAACTGGACGCCGGTTAAGGAGGCAATCGTGGCCACGGAGGATACCGTCGTGCCGGATGGCGTATGGTCGGGCAACGCGGCCTACGACTGCAACGGCGTGCCGGTGCTGTTCTTCACGGCCGGCAACGACAGCTACCTCGAAACCGAGGGCCTGATTTCCAACCAGAATATCGGCGCGGCCTATCCGGCGGATTTGTCTGACCCCTACCTGACCGAATGGGTCATCTGCGACGAGCTGGCGGTGATTCAGCAGGCCGGGCAGGGACGCGCGGGTGAATTCCGCGACCCCTATATCTGGCAGGACGACGACGGCTGGTATATGCTCATCTGCTCCGGCAGCACCACGACCACCGGCGGCACGGCGCTGTTATACCATACCGACACGCTCGAGGTGCTGGGCGACGGCGTGATTGACATGGATTGGCAGTACATCGGCCCCATCTACGAGATGGAGAATCCCTCCGGCCTGTACGGAACCTCCTGGGAGCTGCCCATCCTGATGCCCATCTCCAACGAGGAGGGCACCATCACGAAGTATATGTTCGTATTCTCACCCGCCCCGGCCTCCACCGCCGATAATAAGATTTATTATTTCCTGGGCGATTTCGACAAGGAAACCGGCAAATTTACCCCGGATGAGAGCTTCGGCGGTACGCCGCGGATGCTCGACTACGGCGCGAATGTCTTCACGGGGCCGAGCGCCTTCGTTGACCCGGTGAGCGGCGATACCATCATGTTCTCCATCATGCAGGACCAGCGCTCGGCGGCGAACCAAGGCGCGTCCGGCTGGGCGCACTGCGTCGGCCTCGCGCGCAGGATTTGGCTCAGCAGCGATGGCAGCGACCTTTGCATCGCCCCGATTGACGCGATTACCACCCTCGAAACCGAGGTGCTCGTGGATGTCACCGACCTGACGCTGGACGAGGCGAACGCCCTGCTCGCCGAGGTGGACAGCGATATGTACCACTTAGTTGTCACGATTGACGCGGGAAGCGCCGATTCCTTCGGCATCGAGCTGCTTGCCGGCGGCAAGTGGGACTACACCTCCTACACCTATGAGGTGGATAAGCAGATGATCAACGGCGAAACCGCCAATAAGGGCGGCGACGCCTCCACCAGCTTCACCTCCGGCTCGCTGGCGCTGGAAGACGGGAAGCTGACGATGGAAATTTACGTCGATCGCTCGCTCATTGAGGCGTTCTTCAACGACAGCAAGGCGCTCACCATTCGCGCCTACCCCGAGGAGGAGGACTCCCACGGCATCAGCCTGTTCAGCGACGGTACCATCACCATCGACAGCCTCTACGTCGCGCAGATGGGCTCCATTTACGAATAACCATTCTTTTCTTCCATATCACAAGCAAAGCTCTGGGCGCCCCGGCGGAAGCCGGGTGTACGTCCAGAGCTTTGCCGCGCCTTGCGCGGCTGGGGCGTTCGCAGTTTAGTCGGCAAGCTCGTCGAAATGCGCGCCGATGTCGGTGTAAATGTGCGCATCGCTGGCCTTGTAAACGGTCACGCCGTGGCGGCGCAGCGCGGCGTGAAATTCCGGCGCGAGGCCGATGTTGGTAAAGCCATAGCGGGCGAAGCCGGCGTTGTTTTCGGTGGACATACCCGCCTCGGCGAGCGCGTAGGCGACCGCCTCATAGGCTTCGCTGAGCGGCTCGGAGGGGGAGAAGCCGAAAATCTTGATGCTGTCCGGGTGCGCCAAATGGCCAAACAGCCCGCTTTCAATCAGCTGGAGCATGATGGCGTAGTAGCGGCGGTAGAGCGCGTCCACGTCCCGCCCGGCCCAGTCCTCGCGCGCAAAGTCGAAGGCAAAGCCGTCGATGTGATGCACGCTGCCGATGTAGAAATCGAGGTCATAGCGCGACAGCGCCGCGCGCAGCCATTGCTCGGCCTGCGGGAAGTAGCAGACCTCCAGCCCGAAGCGCAGGCGCACCGGGTATTCCTTCCGGCGGATTTTTTCGACAAAATCCAGATATTCCCCGATGTCGTGCCGCTTGTGCCGGACGTAGTGCGCGTAGGTATCCGGCTCGCAGGCGGTGCATTCGTATAGGGGGTCGAACTGCGAGAATTTGTGCGTGTGGTCGAGAAGGTGCAGCTCGTCCACGCCGCGCGAAAGCGCCACGGCGACCATATTTTCGATTGTCGCCTCGGTGTAGGGCTGCTTGTGGAAATGAATGTGTGCATCGAGCAAGGCTCTCACGCTCCCTTTGCGCTCATTCTACCACAAACGCGGGCGGATTGCAAGGGAAGCTCGGAACAAATCGGCGGCGTCTTGCGCGCCCCTTTGCGCCGCCAAAAGCAGCGCCATCCGTCATCGCCGATGGATTCAGAGCTTCCCGAGCCGCTCCAGCCGGCGCTCCGCCGCGCAGTACAGGGCAAGCCCTGCAAAGCTCACGGGAAGCCACAGCAGCGAAAAAATCAGGCAGATTTGGCCGAGAAAATTGCAGGTCAGCGCGCGATAATCCCACACGCTGTAGTCACGGTTGACGGCAAGCCCCGTCAGCAGCTCCAGCGCGGTGACCATTGCGGCCGAGAGCAGCAGCTGCGCCGCAAGCGGGAGCGCCGTCTGCCCGATTTTCCCAATCAGCAGAAAGCACAGCCCGCCGAGCAGGAACATACTCCCACAGCTGAAGCCCCGCCACACGCATTCGAGCGTGAAGTAGGCCGTCCCGCCCAGCGCGAAGAGCATACACGTTTTCCAGTATTTCATGTTTATCCTCCGGTTTGCCTGCCTCGAATTGGGGGAACGCGGGAGGCACGGAGGAATTATCTCCAAAATTGCGGAAATTTTACTTGACAAACGGCAAAAAGATGCTTATAATAATCAAGCTCCACATTGGGGGCAGATTTGGCGGCATAACTCAGTTGGTAGAGTAGCCGGTTCATACCCGGTATGTCATCTGTTCGAATCAGATTGCCGCTACCAGGCCCGTTGGTCAAGTGGTTAAGACACCGCCCTTTCACGGCGGTAACATGGGTCCGAATCCCGTACGGGTCACCAAAAAGATGCGCTGATGCTTCCCGGCATCAGCGCATTTTTTTGGAAAGCTGGGATCCATCGACTAGAGTGGATCGCGCTTTCCTTAGTCCCTCGGCGGCTTGCGCGGCGGGAGGCGGCATTCCTCCGGGCGGATTTCGACCAGCACAATGTCCGGCCCCACTTTCTTGATGGCCTGCCACGGAATTCGCAGCTCGCCCGTGTGGCCGAGCATCCCGAAGTACCGGCACGGCCCCGGCACAATCACCGCCACAACCTCCCCTGTGGGAATTTCCACCTCCACATCCGATATGTAGCCGAGGCGTTTCCCGTCGGCTATGCAGATGACCTCCTTGCAGCGCAGCTCCGCGGTTCGTACTCCCATTGCTCCACCCCCATTTCCCGGCCTCGGCAGAGGCCGGGAGTTTCATTTCAGTCTATGCGCGGCGCGGCGGCTTATGACACCGAGATGGATTTTCGCAGGCTCGCGATGGCGCCCTTTTCCAGCCGCGATACCTGTGCCTGCGAGATGCCGAGGCGGCCGGCGACCTCCGTCTGGGTCTTGCCATCGTAGAAGCGCAGCGAGAGGATTTGCTTCTCCCGCTCGTTGAGCTTGCCCAGCCCGCTCTGGAGCGCCAGATGCTCCATCCAGTTGCGCTCGGTATTCTTGCGGTCCCAGACCTGATCCATCACGGTCAGCGCCTCGCCGCCGTCGGAATACACGCTGTCATACAGGCTCACCGGGGCGCAGACGGCCTCCAGCGCCTGCTGCACCTCCTCCTCGGGGATGCCGAGCTCGGCCGCGATTTCACGCGGCGCCGGCTCACGCCCGAGCCGCAGCGTCATCCCCTCCTTGCATTGCAGAACGCGGTAGGCCACGTCACGAATCGATCGCGAGACGCGAATGGCGCTGTTGTCGCGCAGGTAGCGGCGCACCTCGCCGGCAATCATGGGCACGCCATAGGTGGAGAATTTTACGTTTTTCTCCGCGTCAAAATTGGAAATGGCCTTCATCAGCCCGATGCAGCCCACCTGAAACAGGTCGTCCGGGCTTTCACCGCGCTTGTCGAAGCGCTGGATGACCGAAAGCACCAGCCGCAGATTTCCCTCGATGAGCGTCTGACGCGCCTGCTCGTCCCCGGCGCGGCTGCGCCGGAGAAGCTCCGTCATCTGCTCTTGGCTCAGGGTTCGCAGCTTTGAGGTGTTCACACCGCAGATTTCCACTTTTCCCTGCATAGCTAGCCTCCTATTCGGATGTACAGGCAGTATTTCCCGCCGACGCAAAAAAATTCTCCGATTTCCACAAAAACTTTTTTCCAAAATCGGCTTCGCCTCGCCCAAATGCGGGCAAATGGGAGAAAAGGAAAACTTTTTCGCGCGACTCAGAACATAATTCGCTCGCGCCCGACAGGGAGAAAATGCCGTTACGGAAACCGAATTTCAGGGAATTTTTGGCCTTCCGCGCGCAATTTTTGCGGCAGAGGGCAGGGGGAATTTCCCGGCGAGGCTGTGGAAAAACCGAACTTTTCCACATTGTCCACAAGCTTATCCACAGCGGGGAAAAGTCCGAAAACGGTTTCCATAACAACATTCGACCGATTTCGACGAAAACCCGACTTTTCCGGCTTCGTCATTTTTTCGTGTCCCTCCACAGCGGCTGCAAGCTGGAAAATTCGCCCGCGCCTGCGCTTGCCAAGGGAACGGGGCGGAAATCGAAGGGCGTTCTCCATCCGCGCGGCGCTCGCGGCAGACCGGATTCCCAAAAATTTTATAGATTGGAAAATATTATTGCAATTTCTAACGATTTGTGCTATACTTTTTTGAAAGAAGGGAAGCTCTGAATAAATCGGCAGGATGCCGCAGGCGGTTTGTTCGGAGTTTCCAAGGATGTGAAAAATGCTATAAAAGGCCGGAGGGGCGGGCGAAAGGTGGCGCACGGCACGATGCAGAAAACATACATTGCCCATATCCGGGAGGCAACCGGAGAAATTCAGACCGTGAAGCAGCACAGCGAGAATACCGCCGCGCTATGCAGCGCTTATGGGATACCGGAAATGCAGGGGCTTCTGTACGCGATGGGGATGGCGCATGACTTGGGAAAATATCAGAGCCCTTTCCAGCGCCGGATATTGGGCGCGGATGTCACCGTGGAGCATTCCACCTGCGGCGCGCAAGCCGTGCAGAAAGCCTATCCGTATCCGGCCAGCCTGATGATGGAATACTGCATTGCCGGGCATCATTCCGGGCTACCGGATGGGGGCTTCCCGAATGACACGGAGGATATGCGCACCCTGTCCGGCCGAATGAAGCGGCGCTTCGCGGACTACAGCGCCTATCAGGCTGAGCTTAGCCTCCCAAGTCTGGACTTCGGGCAATGGCGGCAGTTTGTCCTGAGGGACTGCGGGCTGGATGTGAGCCGCCTGATCGATCAATTCGCATTCCTGACCCGGTATGCCTATTCCTGCCTCGTGGACGCGGATTCTAAGGATACCGCGGACTTCTGCCGGGAGAGGGAAACGCCGAGGGTGCTCCATGCCAGCTTCCAAAACTGTCTGAAAAAGGTGGACGAGAGGCTCGCTTCCTTCCAATGCGCAACGGCGCTTCAGCGCGCAAGGGCGAGCCTACAGGCGCAGGCCTTCGCAAACGCCGGGAAGAGCGGCGAAATTTTCCTGATGAATATGCCCACGGGCAGCGGAAAGACCCTGACCAGCGTGGAAATCGCGCTGGAGCGGGCGATTGCCGGCGGGAAAAAGCGGATTATCTATGTCATTCCATACAACAGCATCATCGACCAGACGGCGGAGGTTTTCGAGCGGCTCTTTGGGGAGGATGTGGAGATTCTTCGGCACCAGTCCAGCTTTTCTTTTGAGGAATACAGCGATTGCGAGGATTACCGTTACGCGGCGAAATGTGCGGCGGAGAATTGGCAGGCTCCCTTGATTCTTACCACGGCGGTACAGTTCTTTGAATCCGTCTACTCCAATAAGCGGGGAAAGCTGCGCAAGCTGCATAACATGGCGGACAGCATCCTGATTTTCGACGAGGCGCACCTGATGCCCCAGAATTTTTTGCAGCCCTGCCTGCAGAGCATCGCCTACATAACCAGATACCTTCATAGTGAGGCTATGTTCTTAACGGCGACCATGCCGGATTTTGCCAAGCTGCTTCGGGAGTATGCCCTGCCGGACAGCCGCATCGTCCATTTGATTGCGGATACCGGCGCATTTCCCGCCTTTCAAAAGTGCAGGTATCGCTATTTAGGCGAGGTGGAAAGCGGGCATCTTCTGGAAATGGCGAGAGAAAGCCCCTCCAGCCTGATTATTGTGAATACTAGGCGAGCGGCCAAGGCGCTGTATCAGGCTTGCCCGGGGAGAAAATACCACCTGTCCACCTATATGACCCCTATTGACCGGCAGCGGGTGCTTCGGGAGATTCGCAAGGCGCTGACGGAACTGGAAGCGGATTTTCCAACGCTTCAGGATGTCCCGGAGAAGCGGAGAATCATCATCCTCTCCACCTCCCTTATCGAAGCCGGGGTGGATTTGGACGTTTTTACGGTGTTCCGGGAAACCGCCGGGCTGGACAGCATCCTTCAGGCGGGAGGAAGATGCAACCGGGAGGGCAAACGGGAAACGGCGGAAGCGTTGGTCTTTGACCTTTCGGATATCGGCTCGGGCACCGCAAAGGATGCCAAGGCGAACCTTACGAAGGGGATGCTGGAGAAATACGCGGATATTTCCTGCCCGGAATGTATCCGGGAATATTACGACCGGTTGTTCTTTATGAATGCGGACGCCTTTCAAAAGCATACCATTCATGCCCAATGCGGCGATATTCGCTCCATCCCATTTGCGTCCTATGCGCAGGAATTTGCGCTGATTGACAGCAAAACGGTGTCGCTGGTGATTCCGCAGGACGAAAAAAGCGAGGCCCTGATTGCCGCGCTTCAGGCGGGGCAGGCCGTTCATACCCGGCAGCTTCAGGCCTATTCCGCGACGCTGTATCAAAGGGAGCTGGACGATTTGCTCCGGCAGGGGGCGGCCAGCGATTACGGCAGCGGCGTATTCTGTCTGACCAATCCAGATTATTATGACGAAAACTTAGGGGTTCAGTTTGACGCGCGGGACTATTTTCTATAAAAGGAGTAAGAGCTATGAAATTGCAAATCACCGAGCGCATTTATGCCCAACTGGTGGCTGAGCTGGATGCCTACACTGACGCGGACGCCTATGTTTCCGACATGGCTCTGCCGTCCATCTGGGGCGACGAGGAGGGTAACCCGGACATCCCTGCGGAGAGAATCGCCGCCTTGCAACGGTATTGGGAAATTGCGAATATGCCCGTGCGGGAAACTGCCAAAGCTGCCGGGCTATCGTTCCGGCGTCTGGCGATGCGATTTGGCATCCCGCAGCGCACGATAACCAATTGGACGCTACCGGAAACATCCAGCAACTACCATCTGTGCCCACTGTATACAAAACTGATGATGGCCGAGTGCCTCGGGCTGCTGCCGTTTGAAATCGTGTAAGAGAGCTGGAAGCCCCTACGGCATCCCCGTGGAAAAGTAAGATTCCCCCATGCGATTGCAGGGGGGATTTCATTGCCATTTTAAAATTTGCAACAATGTGCAAAATATGAAACGTTTGCCCGGAAATTTTACGCCCAGAAAGGTGCAAGTTTCCAGAAAATCCGCATAAAGCAAAGAAAAATCGCCCGAAAATTGTTTTCGAGCGATTTTTTCACATGGTCCGGGTTGCGGGACTTGAACCCACGGTCTCTTGGTCCCAAACCAAGCGCGATACCAAACTTCGCTAAACCCGGCTGCCAAGGCTCATTATACACGAGAAAGAGCAAAAATGCAACCATAATTTTCCCCCTTCCGCGCGCAGCTATGGACTGCAGGGAGCAAAAATTCCGGCCTGCCGGGGTTCGGCAGGCCGGAGCTGGTTCAGCGGCTGTTCTTGCTCTGGGACTGAGACTGGTTCTGCTGATTCTGGCTCTGGGAGTGAGAAGAGCTCTGCTGCTGGTTCTGCTGCTGATTCTGGCTCTGATTGCGGCTCTGATTCTGGCTCTGGCTCTGATTCTGGCTCTGGTTCTGGTTGCGATTCTGATTCTGGTTCTGATTGCTCATTTCCAAATCCTCCAAATTTTGATTGCGGTGTTCCGCAAGCCTAGGTTGCCCCAATTTTCAGGATTTATCCTTCGCCTTGAAGATTAGGCTCGCGAGCAGCCCCGCAAAAATCGCTGCCGTAATGCCGCCGGCGCAGGCCTTCAGGCCGCCTGTGAAAATTCCAAGGAAGCCGTCGCTCGCCACCGCCTCCTTCACGCCCTTAGCAAGGTTATAGCCAAAGCCCGTAAGCGGCACGGCCGCGCCTGCGCCCGCAAACTCTGCAAGCGGCTTATACAGCCCGACCGCACCGAGCAGCACGCCCACGACCACATACCCTGTGAGGATGCGCGCGGGCGTGAGCTTCGTCTTGTCAATAAGCACCTGCCCGATGACGCACAGCAGGCCGCCCACTACAAATGCCTTGAGATATTCCATTTTATTCCCCTCCCACAATCGAAACGGCGTGGCAGACGCCGGGAATCGGCAGCCCCTGCTGCGTGGAGGTTGGCGAGAGCAATGCGCCGGTGCCGCATAGCAGGATTCGCCGGAGCTTACCGCGCTGCAATTCGGGCAGCAGCTTCGCGCAAAGTGTAATCGCGCTGCACCCACAGCCGGATCCCCCGGCATGCACGTCCTGCTTGGTATTGTCAAAGACGAGACAGCCGCAGTCCTCAAGCTTCCCGCCGAGGCTCAGGCCATCGCGGCGCGCCAGCTCCAGCAGCAGCTCCTTGCCAATCTGGCCGAGGTCTCCGGTAATAATCGCGTCATAGTCCTGCGCCGACACACCAAGATCGGAAAAATGCGCACGGATGGTATCATATGCGGCAGGGGAAAATGTCAAGGGTGCACCATAAAATTCTTGAAAAATTCCCTATACCGCAAATACACAGCATAGGGAATACCAGTATGTAGCGTTACAATAGATGTGAGACCAAGGTATAGAAAAAGCGATTGAGTTTGTTAGAATAAAGTCACCACAACAATCTCTAACGAAAGGACTCAATCGCCATGGATATTGAAGCACAAAAGAGCAAACAAAACAAGAGGTATTTGCCCCACACACTTGCGATACGGATCGGCGCGGTGAATTTGTACCGTCGCACCAGCAACCTAGGCTTAGTCCTGCGCCGGTATCACATCTCCAAAGGTGTCTTTCTCGAAGGCGATGTCAGCCGGGGATGATGTGGCTCTGCTGGCTACTACGAGGGAATGCACGAAAAATGATGAGACATTTACGAAGAAGGGCTTTTATCAGTACAGCGCCGCATGGGATTCCAAGCACAATGTGACGCTGGAGGATGGAAAGTCGGCACGGGTGCTGTATACCATGTAAGCAGATGCAGGATGGCGTCAAGAGGTGAGCTTGATAAAAATTTCACGGATTGGACACGTCACTATCTTTCTTTTCTCATTCTAATATGGTACAATAATTGCTGTGTATGAGTTCAAATCAGAACTGCGGAGGTAACGATGGTTATAAAAGAGATAAACACAAAAAGCATATTGTCTAAATCTAACCTTCCCGTATCCGATTATTCTGTCAATCCGTATGTGGGATGCTCTCATGCCTGCAAATACTGCTATGCTTCCTTTATGAAGAGGTTTACGAATCATCCGGAACCGTGGGGAACTTTTGTCGATGTGAAGTATTGGGATACAATTAAAAACCCAAAGAATTACGCAGGAAAAGAATTGTTTATTGGTTCTATGACTGACCCCTATATGCCGATTGAAGAAGAATATAAAAGAACAAGGTCACTTTTAGAGGAGATGCAAGGAAGCGGATGCAGGATAAGCATTGCTACAAAATCCGATTTGGTTTTAAGAGATATGGACTTAATCGAATCTTTTCCTGATGCCAGAGTTTCATGGTCTATCAATACACTGGATGAGGATTTTAGAAGTGAAATGGATCATTCCGTATCTATTGAGAGAAAAATCAGGGCGATGCAGCAATTTCATGAAGCCGGAATCAGAACGACATGTTTTATTTCTCCTATATTTCCGGGGATTACTGATGTTGAAAGCATCATATTGAGAACGAAGGATTATTGCAATTTAGTATGGCTTGAAAATCTGAACCTGCGTGGAGATTATAAAAAAGTCATATTGACCTATATCAAAGAAAAGCATCCCGATTTGTACCCTTTGTATGACGAAATCTATAATAATGGGAAAAAGGACTACTGGGAAAAACTGAACGAAGAAATAGACGGTTTTTGCGCAGAACAGAGCCTGGAGTATTTGAGGAACGATGATTCGCAAAAAAGAGGAATAAATGACCCACCGATTGTTGTGAATTATTTCTATCATGAAGAAATAACAAAGTGAGTTGCATAAGGAGGCTATTAAATGGATTTCTACGAAACAGTGGAACGGCGGAGAACGGCGAGAGAATTCTTAGATAAAGAGGTTGATTTTGAAGCGATAAAAAGAATTCTGGAGGCGGGCAACAAGGCTCCGACCTGGAATCATAACCGCAACTGGAGTTTTATTGTTTTGAGAACAGATGAAGAAAAAGAATTTGCTTTTGAAGAAGCAAAGAAAATAGCGGATAAATTTGACGCAGAGAAATACCTGAATGTTCCAAGACCGTATCCTGTTACGCTGGGACAGAAAATGTATGCCCACGCAATGCCGAGGCAATTTACAATGCTAAAAGACGCTCCTTATGTCATAATCCCTGTATTTAAGTGTAAGGAACTAAATGGCGAGAGCGTTTCTAAATTAAATCCGTTTTCGACAATCTGGTGTGTTGTGGAGAATATATTTCTGGCAGCTACAGCCGAAGGCTTATCCTGTTCTATGAGGATACCGCTGAATGACGAACACGATAAAGTGAAAGCACGCCTGAAAGTCCCGGCAACATATATGATACCTGTCTTTATCGGAATCGGCTATGCTGATCCAAACGAGAAGGAGTTGGAACAAAAATACCCTGATCTTGAAAAGCAAATTCATTTTGGAAGATGGAAATGATTGAATAGTAATCTTTTAAAGAAGAAACTCTTTTTTCATTTGAATCTAACACATTAATATCTTAAGAGCGACTTTAACCAGCCGCTCTTTTTCATGCCCATTTGGAGGTGATTTCGATGGATTTACTCAAGGGCAAAGAGATAATGACTTGGACATTCATGGGCAACACCCGTATGTACCAGGCGCTCCGTGATTACGGCGCCCGCATCAGCCAAATTGGGCTGTTCTCCTTTAAGGTCAATGCCAGCGGAGAAATATATGAATCCGGCATTGTAGCATTACAATATATGAGAGATTGAGGATTAGAGAAAACAATTGCTTTTATTGGGCGAAAGCCACCGCAATCAGACCTAACGAAAGGACACAACAGAAAACTTTTGTCGCATCGTCTTATGCTGGTAACCACCCTTATAAGCCCATGTTCTTTTCTATTGATTAGCTGGGGAAAGCGGCGGTCACGTTTGATATGTTTCCCATACTTTCGATTATATTCCAAGAATTGACTTCCACTCTCCCACACAAAAACCATCAGGCGCTATGGACAAACCATAACAGCAGAAATTCATTCATGTCGAATAGTGAATATTCACTGAATTTTCACTTTTGACGTTGACAAAGCGAAAAAAGTGAGTATAATTATATTCGAAAGATTATCGCTATTGGGAGGATTGCCAATATGAATTTTGAAACAGAAAGCATAGAGTTCAAATCTGGATTTACTGAGGAGATATATAAGGAAGTCATTGCATTTGCAAATACTGACGGCGGCGTTTTGTATATTGGCATTGACAATGAGGGAAACGCTGTCGGACTGAGCAATGTTGATGAGGAATATACCCGGATTACCAATGGAATTCGTGACGCAATTCTCCCCGATGTAACCATGTTTGTGAAATACACGATTCAGGAAAATAAGGTTGTTCGTATTACCGTAAACGAGGGAACAAACAAGCCTTATTATCTTCGTTCCAAAGGCATTAAGCCGAGCGGCGTATATGTAAGACAGGGTACTTCAAGTGTACAGGCTTCTGGTGAGCAAATCCGTCAGATGATTAAGGATAACGATGGTGACGAATTTGAGGCAATGCGTTCCTTGGAACAGGAGTTGACCTTTGAGAGTGCTGGCGCCACATTTAAGCGATATGGTGTAGATTTTGACCCATCTAAGTATCTTGCGCTCGGTATGATTCATAAAGGCGATCAGCTTTATACGAACCTTGCGTGGCTGCTGTCTGACCAGTGTGAGCATACAACGAAGGTCGCTGTTTTTGGAGATTCCGCCAACACGACTTTCAAGGATCATAGGGAGTTTGGCGGCTCCATTTTCAAGCAGTTGGATGATGTATTCCAATATTTGATGCTGTGCAACCGAACCAGCGCCACCTTTAAGGGCCTAGAACGTGTTGAAAAGCCTGACTACCCGGAAGCCGCTCTGCGTGAAGCATTGCTGAACGCTTTGGTGCACCGGGACTATAGCTTCAGCGGGAGCATTATCATCAATGTTAACGATGATAAAATGGAGTTTATCTCGATTGGCGGGCTGCTTCCCGGGCTCTCTACGGCGGATATCCGTCTCGGCATTTCCCAGCCGAGAAACAAGAACCTTGCGGAAGTGTTCCATCGGCTGCGTCTGATTGAAAGCTACGGTACGGGTATTCGCCGTATCTATAAACTGTATGAGAATTGTGCGGCGCAGCCTGTCATAGAGGCAACGCCCAACGCTTTTAAAATCGTCTTGCCGAATATGAACACCAGCACACCTTTGCAAAATGAAACGCAGCTGACCCCGCAAAAGGAACAAATCCTTGATTTTATTTCTCGCAACGGGCAAATCACAGAGGCCGAAATTATGGATTTGCTTGGTGTAAAAAGAACAAGGGCATACACACTTGCAAAGCAAATGTGTGACGAGAATTTGATTGTTTCGGTTGGCAGGGGCGTCAACAAAAAATATCTTCCGCAGCTGTGATAGAACAGAAACAGCGTCACGGCAGCAAGCTGCTGCGTGTCCTGGTCACAAAAATAAGATTTTGTGAATTCTGCGTCTTTTGAGTTGATTTTGCATTGCAAACGATGTATAATACAGGTGCAATGAAATGCGAAAGGAGCTGATTTTTATGGCTAATTCGACAAACTTCAGCGTCCGCATGGACAGTGACATCAAGAAGCAGTGTGAAGCCCTGTATGGGGAGTTGGGCATGAACCTGACTACTGTAATCAATGTTTTTCTACGCCAGTCCCTCCGTGTCGGTGGGTTCCCGTTCGATGTGCGGCTCGATCAGCCCAACAAGGAGACGATTGCCGCCATGCTGGAAGCGGAGCGGATTGCACAGGACCCCTCTGTAAAGGGATATACCGACCCGGATGAGATGTTTGCGGAGCTGAAAAAATGAGGAAAACCAAATATGCCGTCAAGGTTACTACTCAGTTCAAAAAAGACTATAAGCGTGCCATCAAGCGGGGACTGAAAATTGAGCTGTTGGAGGATGTTGTGGCCTGCCTTGCTCTGGGCGAAACGCTTCCAGAGAAGAATAAAGACCACGAGCTGACCGGCGACTGGGTGGGTCACCGGGAATGCCACATCCTGCCGGACTGGCTGCTTATCTATCGCTTTGATGGTGATGTGCTGGTGCTGACGCTGACCCGTACCGGGTCACACAGCGACCTGTTCGGTAAATGACATCAGGCCAACTGCCGCAGGTCTTATCCTGCTGGGCGGCTGGCCTGACTTTCATCAGATGCCTTGCCGGCAATGCAGGAAGCCCAGGTGCTCGTTGCTGAGCAACTGGGTTTCCGGGCTTTTATCATGCATTCCATTTTCAGCTTGATAAACTGGAATTTATATACTAGTAAAGTTCAATTCTCGCAGAAGTGCTGCCTTTAACTCTTCTAGTTCCCCAGTTGCCGGGCTATTGTCATCAGCATACATTTTCTCCCTTGGATACCACCAGACAGGACCACGGCCATCGCTACCGTAATTTTCTATATCTCCTGCTATGCGTGGAAACAGATGCCAGTGTAAATGCGTATCTCCATTGCCCAAACATTCATAATTTATTTTCTCGGCATGAAAAGCATTTTTGACAGCTTCTGCAACCAAAATCATTTCCTCCATGAACTTCGCCGAAAACTCTTTATCGAGGTAAAACAATTCTGTCTCATGCTTTTTGCAAAGAAACAAAGTATATCCCTTAAAATGCTGATGGTCTCCCATCACAACATAACCCGTTTCAAGTTCTTTTACAAAATAGGGGTTTGCCCCATTTTCAATCATACTAATTCTATCGCATATTAAACACATAAGAAATTGTCCTCCAATTCCGATTTTTCTGTCTGCCACACCCATTATACATCATCCTGCTTTTGCTGGAAAGATAGCATTCCGAGTTTTTTAGGAGAAGTGCAGGGCGAATGTACCGCCCCTGCACTTGCTCCGTCATTGTTGTCGTCCGTTATCATGCATTCCATTTTCAGCATGATAAACTGGAAATGGTCAGGCCGTTATACTGTATCCAGATTGTTCGAGTATGTCTAAAGCCTTTTGATAGTTTTCTTCTTTTAACAAAACATAATCAGTATTGTAGGTTGACACCGCAAAAATAGAAATACCTTCTCTTGCCAGTATCGTTGAAATTTTTGATAATACTCCAATCAGTGAAAAATCCAGAACTCCTTGAATGCGAAAACCTTTCCAACCATCATCACGTTCAATAACATTTGACGGAACATCTGCTGTGAGACATACAAGTGATTTTTCTTCATCCGTTTTCCCTGCAAAATAATATTCTGCATCCATATTCACGAGGGAAAAATCCTCAACCTTACACACGGTAAAATTATCACCAAGCATTTTTAATACCATAACGCCTCACCTTTCTGATTTTTTGATATGTATACTCACCGGTAAACTGGAATCTGTATTTTTTCTGCAAATAAATCATATCTATCAGTTGAGCATCTGCTTCATATATTGGGTGGTCATAATTATCCGTGAAGAAGTTTTTAATGCTATGTGAACGAATAAATCCACACTTCTCATAAAAAGGGATTGTCAACGGACTATCCCCTGTGCCAACTTGCAACAAAGAATACTTTCCTTTGTATGTCGTTACAACAAAGTCAATTAGTGCTTTACCGTAACCCTTTCCATGATATTCTGGTTCGGTTGCAATATTTTTGATTTCAAGAACACCGTTTCCCTCATCTGTTACCACACATTCGCACTTAACTCCATCATCATCCAAGACATACATTGTCCCTTTATTAAGATATCTGTTAATCATATCTTCCTGCTCATCTGCTAATAGCAGCAACGGAAGAAATTGTTTTTTATTCTCCTTGATTTCTATAATTTTCATATCAACACGTTTCCTAAATTCCGATTTCTCTGTTTGCCACGCACATTATACATCATCCCGGTTTTGCTGGCAAGATGGTGTCCTGAATTTTTAGGAGAAGTGCAGGGCGAATGCACCGTCCCTGCGCTTGCTCCACCATTCTTCGCATCTTACCAAGAGCCAAAGCGAGTTATTTGCACCAAATGGGGCTTTTTTGGATCCATTATTTGCACCTTTTTGAAAAGCATCCCTATGCCGAGGTCGCCCCGGCATAGGGATGCTTCTTTAAGCGGTTTCCTTGTTCATCTCGATATACGCTACGGCCTGCTGATAGGCATCCGCAAAGCGGAAATGGACTTCAATGGATGCGTTGTCATGCACCAGGATTTCCTCCACCAGCTCCACCAGCATTCCCCGGGTCAGCTCCGTGAAATTTTCGTATTTTCGGAAAGCGGCGATGAAGTCGTTTTCGTCATCCACACCGGCGGCGTAGCTGGCCAGCGTTTTTTCAATGCTTTGAATTTTGCCGTCCAGAACGGCGATTTTTTCCGCAATGTTCGCTTTCAGGGAAAGGTATTCCTGCTGGGTAATGGCGCCGCTTTTCCAGTCGGGGTACAGGTCAAGCTGCATACGGTAGTCCTTTTCCCGCTGCGCCGTCAGCGCATCCAGGGACTGGCGCAGGTGATTGGAGGTCTGGACACGCCGGGGATTGCGGTTGATTTTCCGCAGGGCGTCGGACATCTGCACGGCAAGCTCCACCATTTTTTGTATCGTCACGGTGACGGTGCGCTGCATTTTATCAATGCGGATGGTATGGTTCCCGCAGGCGCTTTTCTTCATTTTCCGTGCCGTCGCACAGCGATAGTAGTGGTATGTCCCATAGGGATGCACATTGGTTTTCTTGTTCATAATGCGGCGGCAATCGGCGCAGCGGACAAGCCCGGCAAACAGGTCTACCTCCGTTTTCCCGGGGGACTTGCGGATGCTTCTGTTAAACAGGGCCTGGGCCTTATAGAAGGTATCCTTGTCGATGATCGGCTCGTGGGTGTCCTCTACAACAATCCAGTTTTCCCTTGGAATTGCCCGGCACTTCTTGATTTTGTAGGAAACGGTGGTATTTTTCCCCTGCACCATGTTCCCGATATACATTTCGTTTTTGAGAATGCGGCGCACAGAGCTGTCCGGCCAGAGGCCATCGTTGCTTGCTCCGGCTGGGTGGCGGTATTTCATCCCCTTTAGCTGCTTATACATGGACGGGTTGGGGATGCCCCGCTCATTCAGCTCCTTGGCAATGCCGATGATGCTTTTGCCGGAAACAAACCATTGGAAAATCTGACGCACCACCGCTGCGGGCTCTTCGTCAATAATCAGCTTGTGGTGATCCTCCGGGCTTTTGGCGTAGCCATAGGTGGGGAAGGAGCCGATAAACTGCCCCTTTTCCCGGTTGACATTCAGGGTACCCCGGACATTGACGGATGTGGTTGCGGCAACGCTTTCGTTAATCACATTCTGTACCCCGACAGAAATGCACCGGGTGGCGGCGTTCATATTGTCGGAGAAGGTGTCCAGGCAGTTGTTGATGGCAATAAAACGAACCTGTAGGCTGACAAACACATTGTCCAGATAATAGCCGCCGTCTACGGCGTTTCTGCAAAAGCGGGACAAATCCTTAACCACCACGCAGGTCACCCGCCCTGCCTTGACATCGGCAATCATGCGCTGAAAATCGGGACGGTCAAAGTTGGTGCCGCTCCAGCCATCGTCGATATAGATGTCATAAAGCTCCATATCCGGGTGCTGCTTCAGGTATTCCTTCAGGATTTCTCTCTGGGAAGTGACCGAATAGCTTTCCGCCTTTTCGCCGTCGTCCTCACGGGAAAGGCGAATATAAAGGGCAACCTTCCAAGTCTTGATGGCTTGTGACGGCTGCCCTGCATACTCTAAATATTTTGCCTGCATAGCAAACCTCCATTCATGAAAATGAAGGCGTATGCACTTATCTAACACATGGATAGTATAGCATAGCCTCCAGTTTATTTCAATGTTTTCTTCCCAAATTCGGGATGGAAAATCGTTCCACTACGAGCCGGACAGGATGCTTGCCACCGCATCGGTCAGGGACTTGCCGCCGGGATGAAAGCAAACCTTCACGGCAACATCGTCCACACGGAAGAGATATGGGTTCCCCACCGCCTCGATAAAATCGAGAATTCTATTTTCTACGCTTTTCGTGCGGTCAATCGGCAGCTTGCTGATGTCAACCAGGTATTTGTCCCGGTTGTCCGCTGCCGTAGCCTTCTGCATTTGCTCTAACGCCGCTAAGGTCATTTCTGCGTCGCCTCCTGTGTATATTTTTGACAGAAATGGCATTTTCATACAGCACTTTGGGGAAGAATCGTTCCTCTCGTTTTGAGAAAAATCGACTGCGTACATGGTGATTTTGTTCATCGTTCATAACCTCGGTTTCTTTGTATCTTTTTCTGTGGGGCTTCCAGCTGACGCTGGAGCCGGCGCACTTCTTTTTCGGCGGCAATACATTCCCGCAGCTTCGGCTCGTCCGCCAATATGCGCTCCGCTGTGCGAATATCCCTGCGAAGCTCCGTAATCCGCTGCGTGTAATCCCCATACTTCTGGCGAATGGCGTCCTTTTCCTGCTCTGAATCGGCCCGGCTCACCTTGTCATATAGCTTGCGGCGGGCTTTCAACAGCGTGTCCAGTTCGCTTCCAGAAGATGCTATGAAGTCTTTGACATCCTCTTCCGTCCTGAGGCGCTGCCGGGACAGCAGCGTTACCTGCTGGGTAAAGCGGTCAAGTCGGCGGCAAGCCTCCTTCATTTCCGGCGAAAGCGGCTTGCGGCGGCGCTGTGGGGGAGCATTTGCAGGGTACACGCCAATCAGACAGCCGAAGATAAAGAATAGAGCTTGCAGGCCGGTCAAGCGGCGCATCTCCCGAACGCTGCCCCGGCAGCGATATTGCTTCGCTTCTGCCGCCTGTGCCGGATACTGGAACCTTGCCCATTCGACCTTGACAGACGGCGGATTCATCCAAATGCGCTTGCGGATGGCATTGGGCAGGTAATCCTCCCCCAGGTGATACAAGCGGGTTGCTTTCTTGGCGTTTACCGAGCGGATGGTGGGGTACTTTCGGGTGTCGCTTTCGCCAATTTGGTAGCCCATTTTCAGCAAGGCTGCCGCAAATTGCTTCTCGTTGTAGCTGATGGAAATTGCCTTGTCAATGGCCTCCCGCATCAGATTGTAGCGGGTGGGTTCTCCGGCCTTTTCCGCAAAGTGCAGCGACCTTGGGGTATGCCCTTTCGGGTGATCAATGACGGATAACCCCGGCCTTTACAAAGCTCGTCCGAAACACGGCGAAATTCATAATAGGTTCGCTGGCTGCAATCAAAGCGCTTCCCATCAGTATAGGAAACGGAGTTGATTACAAAATGGTTGTGATAATGGCTGCGGTCCAGGTGGGTGCAGACCAATACCTGATACCTGCTGCCCCAAAGCCTGCGGGCAAGGTCAACGCCGATTTCGTGGCATTGCTGCGGCGTGACCTCCCCTGGCTTGAAGCTCTGATAAGCGTGGTAGGCTTGCTTTCCACCGGCCTTGCCAAAGCGCATTTTGACCTCCACCATCTCCTCATAGGCGTGTTCGCTGCTGCAAGCAACGCCGGTAACAAAGGCGCAGGCTTCGTCATATCGTGTGGCTTTCCTGCCGGAGCTTGCATAATGGATGACCGCCCACAGGTCGTCGCCGATCTCCGTTTTATCGGGATTGCGGGCATAATCTACCACCCGCTTCAGGCTATCCGTTACCGCCCATATTTTTGTCGTCGCCATCAAGTTCACCTCCATTCTCCGTCAAAGCCTGGCGGATGTCGTCCAGAAAATCCTTCAAATATTTCTGGAAGCTGGCATCCTTTTTCCCCCGATATTCGTCCATCAGAAGCTCAACTTCAAAGCAAAGGGAATATAAGCCCCTGGGATATTCCCTCGGCTGAATGCCGCAAAGCAGCTGCCGAACATACGCCGAGAGCGACATATTGCAGCGCTGGGCATTGCGCTTAATCTGCGCCTTCTCCTGCTCCGATACACGAATTTGAATGGTTGCCTGTCTTTCTCTCATAGGGTAAATTCACTCCTTCCATATAGCAGGTTTTAGGGCGCAGCCCTCACAGTACCGACCGGGCAGGGAGAGCTGCGGGAAATGTGGCAGTACATTTCCTATGCTCGCTACAAAACACGCAGGCGTGTTCCGTAGGCTTTTACACAAGTACGCAACATTGCATTTTGTACGGTCAGAAAGGTAGCTCATCCTCTATCCCTCCTGTACAATCTTCCTTGTTGCGTAGTTCCGGCGGCAGGCTCCACATACTTTGATTTCCCTTGCGGTAGCTGAGGATGCGCAGGGACTTCTTTGCCTCCGTTACCGTGCGATAGCTGATGCCCTGCTTTTGGAAATGCTGCTCAATGGCAGTTGCAGGCTTGTCACCAGCCGATAAAAGCCGAAGCAGCTCGTCCTCCGCCTGGCTGCGCTTCGTCTTGCGGTCAGAGCCGAACAGGGAGAACAGCTCATCGGGATTAACATCCTCCTGCCTGGTCCACTCGATCTTGTCGGTCAGCTCATAGATCATTGCGGGGCCAACGGCAGCAAGATTACTCTTGATGTGAACCATAATTCGTTCCGTCTTAGCACCTTTGCGCTTACCAACCGAGAGAATGGAGCGGACGGAACCGGCAATATCAATGGAGCCGTTGGTGCGGTAAAGGGCGCTTGTCCCCAGCAGTTTGTTCATGTGGGCAACAATCAAAATGGCGCAGCCAGTTGCGCTCGCCACCTCATACAGCGGACGGAAGGAGGAACGCACTTCGTTCGCCTGGTTCATGCTGACATCCCCAATATAGGCAGACATCGGGTCGAGAATCAGCAGCTTCGCACCGACTTGACGGATAGCGGCTTCGATACGTTCATCCGTGAAGCACAGAGGGTCGCTGCACTCGTCAATGAACAGAATGTTTTTACAGTTTGCCCGTGCCTCCACCAAACGGGGCTTAATGGTATCGTCGATACCATCCTCGGCGGTCTGGTAGAGGACTGGCATAGGCGGCAGCGCCGTATTGCAGAATGGTAGCGCCTCACCATTGGAGATTCTTGCGGCGAGGTTGAGTGCCAGCATCGTTTTGCCGCAGCCGGGGTCGCCCTGCAGAATGGTGACCTTCCCAAAGGGGATGTAGGGATACCACAGCCATTGTACAGGGGCGATTTTTACGCTGTCCATCGGGATAATCGACAGCGGTTTCTTTTCTTCGGGTGTAGATGGATTGCTTCTTTTCTCAAGCATAAGATTACTCCTTCGTTTTTGTATTGATTTGGTGTTAAATTTAGCGTTTTTCTTCGCTGAGAGCGGCTGAAAAATTGCGCAGGACTCAGCGTATCGGGGGTGTCGGGTTCCTCATTTTTGCAGTCAAAAGGTGGCGTTTTGCCATCCTTTTTCCGGCTGTAGTGGACCGCTCGCTTGGATTTATAATGCGGGCACGCAATCAGTACCGCACGAAAGCTCTGCTTGCAGTTGTGAATGCAGCCAAGGCAGATTGTGTTGTAGGTTCTGTGGTCTGTTGCGGGGTGCAGGAAGAATGACCATTCCTCCCGGAGCTTCTTTGTCAGCTTTGGCATTGGCATTTTCTTTCCTTTTTTTGTGTGCGTCCTACCGTTATCGTTCCTATCCGAGTGCTTCTCCGATGTATTCACGCTCGCTCGTCGGCCCACATGGTCTTGGCGGTCGTATCGTTTCGGTAACGGGTATGAAATTGTCAAGGTGCAAGAGTGTCTCTCACTTGTAAGCACTGGGAGGGGCAAAAACTTATGGCGCTTGTGAAAATTCTTTCACCCGTTTCCCAAAGGTCGGTATCTTGGGGATGCGGCGGAAAATCATCCTTCACACATTTGAACAAAGGGCAGCGCTTTGTCCACCCATTTTGGAGAATTTCGGAAAAGATTTCTCTCACTACACAACCGCAACCTCAAGGCCCAAAAGCGAACTGCTTTTTTAAAAAATTTCTTTCGTCGCACCACCGCAGACCCGCAGGAGAATCGAAGCGCTCATGGCATAAAAAGCGACAAAAATGCCCGCACCGGTGACCGGTACGGACTGTGAACGCTCTTTTAAATCTTAAAGAGGCGGAGCATTTGAGAAATCTTTGACAACGGATTTGCTTGATTTGCTCGATAACGGATTCCCCGGTCCGGGTTGACTCTTTGCGGAATATATAATATAATAGGATTGATCCTATCAAAGCAAAACACATGAGAAGCAATATGTTGAATAGTAAGATAATTTGAGGACTGCTTATGAAGATACTGATATGTGATGATGAGGTCCAATATGTCAACGAACTTAAGGCCCATGTGCATGAGTACATGTGCAATCGTTTTATTGCTCATGAAATCGTGACTGCGACATCTGCCAGCCAAATCGCAGAGAACGGACTTCGCTTTGATCTTGCATTTCTTGACATTCAAATGGATAATGCATGATGTATTTTATGAAGGGTACTTTAGTCAGGCCCGAAAATACATCATGACTGAGGCTCATTTGTGGCGAATGGACAGCAGTTATGAGATGGGGGTGAAAATCCCAGAATCACGATCACCGTAACTGCAAACAAACTCGACACGAAGGGAGCTTTCTATGGAAATCACTTACACAAAATGCGGGGACTATTATATCCCTAACATCGTACTCTCTGGTACCACGCACTATCACATCGGCAAATATGGCCGGATGCGCCGGACATTCCTCCAGGAACATCGGCCTATTCAGTACAGTGACCTGGTGCTGACGGAGAAACTGTTTCCCCACCTGACGGAGATCGACGAAACCTGCCATCAACGGCTGGATGTCATGATTCCAGCTATGGCTGCGCAGGAGGGCGTGACCGCCGCCCTGAAACGAGCCGACCAGATGGAATGGGTACGGCGTATGAACAGCATCAAAGCCAGGGCTGAGGAGATCATTCTGGCAGAGTTAGTCTATTCTGACTGAGCAAGTATTCATTGATGCAACGTAGTAAATTCTCAAAACGGGGATTTACTACTGGGTTTTATTACTGTATTCGATCGTGCTTTTTCAAGAGGTTAATTTGACCTCTCGATGTTGGAATTTATGGCAATCATTCTGCTATCAAAAGGAGCGATTGCCAACGCAGGGTGGTAAGTCTCCCAAAAGGGGATTTACCACCCTACACAGTTTCCTGGTATCAATGCTCCTGCTCATATTCATTCATTGTTCTGGTAAGAGGTCAAATTGGTGTGCTTCCCGTCAAGTGGACAAAGAAATAATTCACAAAGAGTTCACAGCGCTGCGGCGCTG
>JAJQFT010000053.1 GCA_021200975.1 Bacillota bacterium
CTCTAATGAATAAACTCTTTCCTTTTTTCGGTCTCACATCATTGACAAATGGACACGCTGCGCGGCCGCATTTTTCGGTTTTTTATAAAGAAGAACTATTGCTATTTCGGCAAAAAGTGATATAATCAGGGTATTATCGGCGTGAGGCCGGGCGGGAGGTCATTATGAACATCATCATCGCTGGGGACGGCAAGGTCGGCTCCACTCTGGCGCGGCAGCTCTCTGCCGAGGGATATGACATTACCCTAATCGACTCCGATCCGCAGGTGCTGAAGGACACCGGCGACCGGCTCGATGTGCTGGTCATCCACGGCAACTGCGCCGCGATGGACGTGCTCCAGCAGGCGGGGGTTCGGGAGGCGGATCTGCTGATTGCCGTCACGAATGCGGACGAGGTGAATCTGCTCTGCTGCACCACCGCCCACGGCATCAACCCAAAGCTGCACACCATCGCCCGCATCCGCAACCCGGAATACAGCGAGCAGATTTTCTCCATGCAGAATATTTTTGCCCTGTCGATGGCGGTGAACCCGGAGCAGCAAGCGGCGGTGGAAATCGAGCGGCTGCTGAAATTCCCGGGCTTTCTGCGGCGCGACACCTTCGCCAAGGGCAAGGTGCAGATCGTCGAGCTGCGCATCGACCCAGGCAGCAAGCTGTGCAATATCCCGCTGGCGGAAATGTCGGGCATCGTCAAATGCCGGGTGCTGGTGTGCGCGGTGCTACGCGGCGGCAACGCCGTCACCCCCGGCGGCGATTTCGTGCTGCGGGAGGGCGACCGGATCTTCGTCACCGCGCCTACGGAGAACCTGACCATCATGCTGAAAAATCTGGGGATCCTCACCCGCCGCGCAAGGCGGGTCGTGCTCTGCGGCGGTGGCCGCGTGAGCTTCTACCTCGCGCGCCTGCTGTGCAAGGACGGTATCTCCGTGCAGATTATTGACAACGACCCCCTGCGCTGCCGCCAGCTCGCGGAGCTGCTGCCGGGCGTGCAGATTGTCTGCGGCGACGCCGCCAATCAGGTGGTGCTCGAGGAGGAGGGCGCGGCCAGCTGTGACGCGCTGGTGACGCTCACCGGGCTGGACGAGCTGAATATGATTGTATCCCTTTATGGCACCTCGCGGAATATTCCCCAGATTATCACCAAGCTCACCCACATGGAAAACCGCAGCATCACCGACTCCCTCGCGCTGGGAAGCATCGTATGCCCCAAGGAGCTGTGCTGCAACGATATTATCCGCTATGTCCGCGCGCTGCGCAACCAGACGGGCGCAGCAATATCGCTCTCCACGATTGCCGACGGGCAGGCGGAGGCGGTGGAATTTCTGGTGGACAAGACTACCCGCAACTGCGGCAAGCCGCTGCGGGAGCTGAAGCTCAAGCCCAATGTGCGCATCGCCAGCATCACCCACGGGGCAAAAACGGAGGTGCCCGGCGGCGACTCGGTGTACCATGTGGGCGACTCGCTCGTGGCCGTCACGAGCGGGCAGGGAATTTTGCAGCAGCTCAACGACATTTTTGCATAAGAAGGGCGCGGCATGAACTATAAGATGATTGGCCGGCTGCTGGCGCAGACGCTGCTGGTGGAGGCTCTGTTTATGATTCCCGCGCTGGTCGTCAGCCTGTGCGGCGGGGAAACCGCCGCGGCACTTGGCTTCGCGCTGAGCATCGCCATCGCCGCGCTGGCGGGCGGCGGGCTTTGGCTGGCCTGCCGCAAGGGGCCGCGCGCCCTCAATGCCCGGGAGGGCTTCGTGTGCGTGGCCATCAGCTGGATTGTTCTCAGCCTTGTCGGCTGCCTGCCGTTCTACCTCTCGGGGGAAATCCCCCGCCTGATTGACGCCTTTTTTGAAACGGTTTCGGGCTTTACCACCACCGGCGCATCCATCCTTTCGGATGTGGAGAGCCTGTCAAACGGGGCGAAATACTGGCGCTCCTTCACCCATTGGCTGGGCGGCATGGGCGTGCTGGTATTCCTGCTTGCGCTCGACCCCGGCAGTGGGAAGGGCTCGGGCTTTACGATGCACCTGCTCCGCGCGGAGAGCCCCGGCCCGGACGTGGGCAAGCTGGTGCCGAAAATGCGGAAAACGGCGGCCATCCTCTACCGGATTTACATTGGCCTTACGCTATTGGACATTGCCTTCCTGCTGCTGGGCAAAATGCCGCTGCTCGACGCGGTATGCACCGCCTTCGGCACGGCAGGCACCGGCGGATTTGGCATCCGAAACGACTCCATCGCGGGCTACAGCAGCTATGTCCAATGGGTGACGACAGTATTCATGCTCCTGTTTGGTGTGAATTTCAGCTGCTACTACCTGCTGCTCCCGCGACAAATCCGGAGCGTTTTCCGTGATGAGGAGCTGCGGCTGTACCTCGGCATCGTCGGGTGCAGCATCGTGCTGATTGTGCTGAATCTGCGCGGATACTATGCCACGCTCGGCGAAACGGTGCGGCAGGCGGCATTTCAGGTCGCCAGCATCATCACCACGACGGGCTTCGCCACCACGGATTTTGACCTCTGGCCCAGCTTTTCCAAGACGATTCTGCTGGCGCTGATGGTCGTGGGCGCCTGCGCCGGCTCCACCGGCGGCGGCATCAAGGTGGCGCGGGTGCTGCTGCTTTTCAAGAGTCTGAAGCGGAACATCCGCCAGATCATGCACCCGCGCGCGGTGCAGGTGGTTCGCAGCAGCCAGCGGGTGGTGGATGAAAAGGTGCTGGACAATACCCACGCTTATTTGGCGGCATACGGGTTTATTCTGGTGCTGAGCGTCATCGTGATTTCGCTGGACGGCTTCTCCACCGGCACGAACATCTCCGCCGTGCTGGCGTGCTTCAACAATATCGGCCCGGGGCTGGAGGCCGTGGGGCCAAGCTGCAACTACAGCGGCTTCGGAGTGCTCTCGAAGCTGGTGCTGATTTTGGATATGCTCGCCGGGCGGCTGGAAATTTTCCCCATCCTGGTGCTGCTCTCCCCGGGAACGTGGAAGCAGCGATGACAGCGCCGCCCCTGCCGCTTCCGCGCTCGGAAACAGGAACAGAAGAAAAAAGCAGCCCCGCCGCGGGCTGCTTTTTGTGTTGGGATCCGCTTTTCCGCGCGAATTCTCCATTGCTTTCCTTAGTTGTCCCCGGCAAAGCAAGCTTATACAAGCGAAATCCATTCCATAATGAGTTAGAATCAATTTGCTTTCATCTCGAATATATGCCCTCATATATTTTTTCTAAATTTGTCACTTAATTTTACTCCCGATATGCATATCTTGCCGCCACTTTGGAGCTTCACCATCCTCGCCCCAATATTCGTCCACCGCAGCAATTTTACCGTCTTTCACTTGAATGAAAGAGGTTGCATGAAAGGACAGCCTGCCGTCTACGGTTGCCACATGGGTGGCTGTGATGATGGTATCACCGGCCTGTATTTCTTTTTCCACTTCTCCCGTCCATTCGCCGGGATACTCACAGTTTGCCCGTATGAACTCATCCACGGTAAAATGCTCGTTGGTGTTGTGCCAGTTGACATAGGCCGTGGGCGCGAAAAACGCTCGGATGGCATTGGTATTCTGGTTCAGAACCACCGCCCAAAATTTTTGAATGTCAATCATCTTATTTCTCCGTCGTGTGCTTCCCAATCCATTCCCGGCCTTCCATTATATATTGCAACCTTTCCAAGTACCTTTATATTTCCGTTGTCCACCAGGAGCGCTCCATCGCCCAAATATGTGGCATATACTGGTTTACCACGCTCTTTTATTACTCTGCGAATAGCAGCATCTTGTATCTGTGTTCCTTCATAGTGAACCTCCAAGTAAAAGTCATTCAGATAGCCAAGGCCCTCATAGTAGGAAAATTCGGGGTAATCCTCATCGGGAGAAAGGTGATACTCCGAAAGCTGAATAAGCGCTCCGGCGCTATATCCCATGATGATGCCTTTATGGTTTACGATCGTATCCTGCAATTCCAGCTCCTTGATTCGTTCAAGCATTCTGTCCGGCAATCCACCGAGGAAATACAGAATATCCGCATTTTCGATTTTCCTTTTTGCCGTCTCTCTACTGTCTGTAAAATCGTTTAAGAAAACCATGTTATCTTCGGAAATGCCATATGCAGAAAAGCCGCCGACGATACCGCCGTAAAATCTACCATTGTCCTTGCCGTAGAGTACATTCCAATCCTCCAAGCTTTTCACGCGGTTATCCCGGTAGGAAAGCGCGATAACCGCAACCTTGTGGCTCGGCTTGATATATGCTTTTAATTCATCATACAGCCACGGCACGGCAATGTCGTACCCCTCCAGTAGAATGTTGATCATTGTTTTGCTCCTTGAATCATCATTTGCGGAAATACTGGTGTCCCATCGTTTCTCTTCACGATGATACTGTTCCATTCCTGTATCATACTTAGAAATCGGCAAGAGCGGATTTTGCTTATCTTTGTGCCGCAAAAAGGTTTGGAAAGCGGAGGAAACCTATGTGTATTTCCCATTTTCAAGCCGCGTTTGTGGCGCAAAGGGAAAACCGTTCGCCCGCTGTGCCGCCACTATTCTACCATGTTCCGAAAAGTTCAGCAAGATATTTCCCAATAATCCCGCAAAATTCGGCAATCTGTCGGTTTTGTCCCCAGAAAAATGTGCAAAACGCCCAGCGGCCGGCGGGCATTTTGCACATTTTTCAATTTCCTGATTCTGCGGCTGGCCGAGCAGCTCCCTCTCACCCTCTGCCGGGACGGTGCGGAGGGCCTGCGTCGCTTCACCGAGCTTCAGCCGCAGATGCTCGTGCTGGAGCTCCTCACGCCCCACCAACACCGGCTTCATCGCTCGCCTCTGCGCCGCCCTCCAAACCGAGAGGCCGTGAAAGCCGCCTCGCATCCTCTTTTGCGCCTGTGTGCGCCGTGCTTTCCTTTGACGCACGCAACGGAGATAACATCTTTACGCCCCATCAGTATTCAGGTGGATTTTGTTTCGAAGGACGATGGCCCACCCACTTGGGTGTGGGTGGGCCAAGTCGTGTTACGCCTTCTTCTTTGACTTTTTATCTTTCATTCGTTTAATCAGAAGGATTAGAATCAGCAGAAGCATCAGGATGCTAGCAATTGTCCCAAAGAACACGGACTTGTTTGCGTAGAAAATCACGAGCCAATTTTGCGAAACCGTTACATTTTCAAAGATTACATTATATTCGTTGGTCAAATTTTGCGCGTTTATCGCACAGTCGTTGCAGATAATCTGAACCTTGTTGTTATAGCCGCTTGGAATCGTGAATACAATCTTGCCGTCATTGTCTTCCAAATACTGCAGCAGCTCTTCTCCAGACATCTCAAAGCGAATGCTGATATCCTCGCCCGTTTCCGAATCCTGCAGGGGATTGCCATCGGCATCCAGAACGATGACTGTAAGACTGTTCAAGCGGCCGCCCTCATCGGTAGGAATTAGCGTTACCGTCTGCACATCTGTCTGATAACGCCCGCCAGAGGCCAGCCCGGTAATGGTTAGTACTGGCTCAGTCTGGTCGACAACGAAGGAAAGAGAGAGATTTTTAACATCGCTGAATGCCGTGGTGTTGGTCTTGTCTGTAGAAGTTATGAGAATGCTGTATTCACCCTCAGCAGCAAACAATTCCTTGTGAATAGTATATACTCTCTTGCACCACTCCCCGTCATCGGAAATCTGTTCGGAAGTATACTCTGTGCCTTCAACCAGCTCTCGGCCGTTCAACGACACTATGTAGCAGTCAATGGGATCAACGTTGAGCTCAACAATCACTAAATCATCATCAACGCTGTACACGTAATACTGTCCAACAAGTTTCTCAGTAAACTCCGAGCCATAGCCGAAAGTGGAACCGCCCCGATTGATGGAGAATGATACCTGTTTATAGGCTTGACCATCGTCCAGAATCACCTTGGACATTGCGTTTCCAGCCAGATCGCAAGCTTCACAAATGAGGGTGTACAGGCCATCGTCGGGAAGATTGTCCACTGTGAAAGCGTAAACCTGTCCATCGGTAAGCGCCTCGGCCTCGCCAAGGTCAATTTCCACAATCTCGTAGATGCCTTCCGCTGTTTCTTTGATTGCCTTCAGCGTCGGCCGGATAGAACTTGTATCCAGATTTGTGTCGCTGAAAGTAATCGTAAATCCGTACTCGGAATCCTTATTGGCGGAGTTTGCTTGAATATTGGAAACGCGAATGCTGGGAGCAGAAGTATCCAGAGTCAACGCATTGGACATATAATCCTCCATCGTGTTCCCAGATTTGTCCTTGTACTGAACGGATACGTAGTACTCGCCATCCTCCGCAAGAACAAAACTACCGGTGTGACGGTCTACGCTATTGTCCACCCAAGTCACCGCAGCCGGGTAGCTCTCTCCGTCCTTGCTTAGCATCACGACAACATCAGCCGAATCGAAGTTTGCCTCGGTAATGGTAATCATCACCTCGATATTGCCATCATAGTAGGCAACATCTTGGATGTTCTGCACCGGCTCACTATAGGTAATGGTAGCCGTCGGACTGATATTATCCACGATTATTCTGGTTGTGTCCTTTAGCTCGGTGCTGTTTTCACTACAGTCGTATGCTGTAAACGAAAACGTACCATTAAACTGGTTGTCGTTACCCAAAACCATCTTGGGAATCGAAAGGCTTGCAATTGCTGTGATACCATTATGACGAATTTCTGCTGCTGCAATTGCCGCGTCCAGCAGCTCTTTATTAAGGCCGCTGACGCCCTCCCCGTTGATATAGCTGTATGCGAAGCGGTAGATACCCGTGGTGGGATCATCGGCAGAGATTGTAACTGTCATCGTGGCATTGTAATAGCCGAAGGTAATGGACTGTAAAATCTCCTGGAACACATTGGTGCTATAGGAAACCGTCAGGTTTGTGGGCGCAGTAGTATCCACAGTAAACAAATCGATTGCATAATCCTCGCTCTCATTCTGCGCCAAATCCCGGAAGGAAATATCGAAAGCGTAATTCGCGTCAAGCGTATATTCCACTACCGCGGTGTGCACGTTGCCATCATGCGTCCAGTTCTCCTCATTGGCCAGCTGCGCGGCAAAATCGGCTACTATCACGTTTTCTCCCAAGAAATCAACTGCCGTCACCACCGCCTGGACATCCGAAGCGCGGAAGTTGTGCTCGGTAACCGTGATGGTTGCGCTCTGCGCCTGATTGAAGTAGTCCCGGCCCGCAATAGTATTCTGTGCCTCGGTGTTGCTGTACACGACTTGGATTGCTGGAGCAATTTTATCTACAGTAATGGTCTTCGAGGTGTAAGACTCTGTTGTTTTTTGCCCGTCGTCCGCGGTGATGTTGGCTTCATTGGCAGGCAAATCGGTATAGACGATTTCCAAAACATAGTCTGCATTCTCGGCATATAGGATGCTAAAGGAATGCTCATCCCCCTCGGTCGTCCAAGTAATATATGCCGTTTCTGCATCTGGATACATCGGCTCTGAATCGGCAGGAAGATATTCCGTAACTGTCGTATTGCCATTGTCATCCGTCTTTGTCAACCGGATGCCTACCTGATGAATCACGCCCTCCGATGCCGAAACTCCCTCGAAAAAGTTTGCTTCGTTAATTACAATGCTTGCTGTCACATTGCCATTGTAGACTGCACCGCTGGCAGAGTCGAAAGTGTCCACTGTCTGGAACTCGTTATCGATAAACTGAACCTTTGTAGAATCGTCCTGCGCCTTATATGTAACCGATATTTCAGGTGCAATGTTATCCACTACAAGGATAGTATCGTCCATGCTGGTGCTTTCATTGCCAGCCTTATCCACCGCTATCACCGATACCGTGCCGCGAGCCGGAGCAGGAATCGTGTAACACGCGGTAAAGAGGCTGCCGTTGTCCGCGTCCTGCTCAGCCTGCAAGTGCTCGACCGTAAAGGTTTCTGCATTGGTGCTGCTCGCTCCATCCTGCCGGGTGTAGGTCAGCGTGAAGTAATCCACGCCCGCGGTAACATCCTCAGCCGTGACGGTCACTACTACATCCGCCTGATAAAACCCAAAGGTCAAGCCTTCCATTATCTTTTCTACAACCGCTGTACTGTAGGAAATCTGAATGTTCTCGGTGCCCGTCTTGTCAATCACGAATTCCGCCGCATAAGGCTCA
Source organism: Bacillota bacterium (assembly GCA_021200975.1). GTDB lineage: Bacteria > Bacillota > Clostridia > Oscillospirales > Oscillospiraceae > Faecousia. The sequence goes on from JAJQFT010000053.1 coordinate 8,112, forward strand.
AGCGAATTTCCCATCAAGTCGGTACACTCCAGCTTCAGGCTATAAATGGCGTCTGTACCAAATACCATGCCCTCCGTATTCAACGTGTGAATATCGCCTTCCGTGGTCCAGTTGTCGGGGTCCTTCGCATATTCGGCATAATCCGTTACCTCTACGGCTGCACCCGTGATGTCCCTGGCCTCAACAGACAACTGGACATCCTCCGCACGGAAGCTATGGTCGGTTATCTGAATCGTTACTGTCTGAGGACCCCCATAATTCGGTACGCCATCCAAGATCTGCGTGGCTTCTCCGCCCGAATACCGTATCTCCACGGTCGGTGCCGTGCCGTCAATCACAATTTTATAGGATTCGTATTCTTGCATTTCGTTGCCAGACCAATCCATATAGGTCATTGTAACGACATAGTCCCCGTCACCAGTAATGGTATGCTCCGCCACCCATACATCTTCTTCGCCTTCCTGCTCATATCTTGTCCACTCGAGCTCTACAGGTGTACCATTAACACGAACCGTCGGCTTTCCTTCCTCGCTTAACAGCGCTAAGTCAAAGTTTGCCTCGGTAATTCGGAATCCGATCGTTGCCTCACTCTTGTAGTAGAGGATTACGTCTTCACCTTCCGGAATGCTCTCTTCCTCCAAAAGCGTTTCTGCGTTAAGCACCTTGTCCGGCGAGGAATAGCTTACCTCTCTTTCAGGGCTTGTCGCGTCCACTACAAGGATAGTATCGTCCATGCTGGTGCTTTCATTGCCAGCCTTATCCACCGCTATCACCGATACCGTGCCGCGAGCCGGAGCAGGAATCGTGTAACACGCGGTAAAGAGGCTGCCGTTGTCCGCGTCCTGCTCAGCCTGCAAGTGCTCGACCGTAAAGGTTTCTGCATTGGTGCTGCTCGCTCCATCCTGCCGGGTGTAGGTCAGCGTGAAGTAATCCACGCCCGCGGTAACATCCTCAGCCGTGACGGTCACTACTACATCCGCCTGATAAAACCCAAAGGTCAAGCCTTCCATCACCTTTTCTACAACATATGTGCTGTAGGAAATCTGAATATTCTCCGGATTGGTCTTATCTATATTAATTCCCGCAATCACCACAGCATCCGTTATGCCTTCCTCATTTTTCAGATAAACCGTAACCTCTTGGTTCGCCCCTTCTGTGTCAATCGTCAAGCAGTCTTCCCAATTCTCATTAAAAAGCGCATTGCTATCGCTGATCTTGCAACCGTCCGGAGCCGAAATGGTAACCTCTCCTTTATACCAGCCGTTGTCATTTTTTGCCCCGCTTAGTGTGCACGAGTCCTCAATTTGCAGATACGTTAGTGTAATCGTGTATTCCGCACTGCACGCATTGTAGCAATCATCTGCGGCGCGGGTAGCCCTGACAGTGATGCTTCCGACCTTGCCCTCGGACTCCGTGAAAGTCACTTCTCCAGTCTCCTTAATAGCCGCGCCAATTGTGTTGTTCTTATCAACGATTTCGTATGTCACCTCACCGCTCCCGCAAGGATCAGAGGGTGTAAGGCTTGTATTGGTATACGAAAGAATACCATAATATGCTTCAATGCTGCTTTCTGTAAAGGTCAGCGTTTGATCGGCTTTATGAATTACCAGCGTGTAGGTAATTATGGTAGAATCCTCATAGCATTCGTCGCCCTTCTTCTGCGCCTGTACCGTAACCTCACCGGCCTTATAAATTGTCAACTTGCCGCTATCGTCCACCGTTGCCACGTCCGACCCGGAAACAATGCTGTAGACCAGCTCGCCACTACCCATTCCATTTTGGGCGATATTTTCGTATATATTCTCGTTTTCATTAAAGCAGACCTCGTCGGGGTTCGGATTTTTAAACGCAAACTCCGTCTGCTCCGCTTTTTCGATAGTCAGCGTGTAAGACACTTCGGCGGAATTATAGACCCCATTGCCGGATACGCTCGCGGTGACTGTAACCGTACCAGCTTTCAAAATCTTCAGCGTGCCGTCATTGTCCACCGTTGCCACACTATCATCGTCGACTTTGTAGCTTACGCTTCCCTCATACGTCTCCTCCCACAGCGGATTCGCAAATTGCAAATCCGGCTCATATGTTATCTTATCCGGATTGGGAAACGTGAACCGGGGGTTCTGCGATTCTTTGCAGAGTGTAACGGTATATTCCGCTGTCGCCTCATTGTAGAAGCCATTGGAGTCTACAGCCTTGGTTGCCTTGACAGTAATTGCAACGGATTCATTATCCCCAATATCGCTGAAGCTCAGCGTGCCATCGGCCGCTATTGCAGCATACTCGCCGCCCTCCACAATTTCATATGAAACGCTGCCGTCGCCTTGTCCGCCAATGGCCTCGTTTTTATAGCTTCCCACGCTAACCATGATGCTGGCAGGGGATGGCGTTTCAAAGGCAAACCCCGTCTGATCCTTCTTGTTCAGCGTCACTCCGTCGGGGTTAACACAAACAGCAATGCTTTGCTCAAAAGTTCCATCACCATCCCAGTCGAACTGATAATACATGGTGATATCTCTGCCGCTCTCAATGGCAGCCTCCAGAATGGCAGGCGTAAGGGGAAGCCACAGACCAATGTAGTGCTCAGAATCACCGGTCTGCGAATTCTTGTTGCTCCAGAAGGATAAGCTGTCGCTCCACGCGCTATCCGCAGAGGCTCTCTCCTGATAGACGCTGTCCGCCAACTGCTCTTCCATCATCTCCGAAGGGGCCGTCACCTTAATACCAACCCACCACGCATCTATGTCTTTGCCAGCGCTTTCATCCGCAGCCTCCCAATCGAGAGCAATGTCCTCCAGCGTAACCGCAACATTTCCCGTTGCATCTCCGGAAATCGTGCCACCGGAGTAGCTCACCACGGATGCCAGCGCCGGGTAAATCTGCGTTCCGTCCTTCATTAGCACAATGGCCCCAGCGTCTACGTCGATCGTTATCGTCTGCTCATATACATCGTCATTATCCCAGTCAAAGTGAATGGTTCTGGCGGCAAAACTGCCATCGATGATGTCATTTAGCGGAATCCACACATATATAAACTGCTCATCGGCATCATCCGTGGAATCCTTATACGTCCAGAACGCGCGCACATCGTCGTAGTCTTCATTAAAGCAATACTTTGCGTTCTCTACATCGATACCCGCCGGAGCAGTAATCTGAATCCCCGCCCACCAGCCGTCCTGGTAGCGGCCAATGGAGGTATCGGCAGCATACCACTCTACCGTGCTGCCACCAGCAAACTGAACTGTAACCTCGGCAGTCGCGTTGCCGCTAATCACCGCACCATCGGTAAGCATACTTACGGTTCCATAAACGGCGCCTTCCTCAGCACGAACACTCCCCACAGGCAACATTCCCAAGACCATTCCAATGCTCAGCATAATCGCCAGCACTCGGCTTGCAAAGGAATACTTCATATTCTTTTCTCTCCTTCTTTTTTTACAATTTTTTGTTCCAGCAAACGCCGGATTTTGTCCCGATTTTTGGAATAGACATAAATCCTTCCATTGAGAATGCAGTGCATGCAGAAGGAAAAAAGCGTAACGGAGATACAACTGTAGCAGGCCAATCCCGTTCCCTCCGTTAGAACAAAGGCAAGAACCGTCGCAAGAACGCCCACGGCAAGCAGGCAATCTGCTACTATCGCAGGGAGGTTGGAGCCAAAGGAAAGCAGACCGTTTCGCGGCTTTTGCAGCCTTTTATAATCTTCTTTGCACGCAATAAAGAAAGCCCTGCGCCGCACCTCCAAAAGAACGACAAGGATTATTCCGCTCAGAAATCCTCCCCAGAATAACACACCTGGAATCCATCCTATCCCTGCAATTGGCATGAAAGCAAAACTAACAGACATAAGGAAAAATGCCAGAACAGCTAAAACCAGCAGGGTTCGGTCAATGGTTATTCGCTTCATGCGAACGCCTCCTATTCAATTTCTTCCGCTGTATGGATAAACGTAATTTCTCGCTCAACCGCAAAAGCCGGTGCCGGCGGATACCCAGCGTAATCCAGCAGGGTGGTTATACCTGCGCCTGCATCCAGCAGGGCGGTTTCACCCGAATCGGCCAGGACTGCTGTTTCCGCGTCCAGCTGCACATACAGCTTCCGTGTAGAAATCTTTTCTGTAACAATACCCGCTTCTAAGGGCATTTCCGCCCGGGTCAGCAGGCGTCCGGACTTGGAAATCTTATCCGTGAGTTTTCCTCTCTTGATGTTAATTGCGCTGGACTGAAACCGTTTGTCCCCCGACTGTTCGTTTTTCAGCCGGATATTTTCTATGGCTTTTCTCGCCGTGCGTCCGCTCAAATCGCTGATTGCCGCCGGAATTCGCAGCACAAAGAACAGCGCAATCGAGAGTAGCAAAAAAATGCCGCAAGCAATCGCTGCCCCCAGGAACACATAGCGATACATTTCGTATGTCATACCCTCTGTCCTCCCTAGCTTGCGCTCTTAACTCTCAGAATAGTGGCGGCTGTAGATTCTTGTAGCTGTTCCGCAAGGTTCTGAATATCCGGGCTGGTATTTTCCATATTTGCGGCACCGGCTTGAATGTCCTCGAGGATGGAGACCAAGTCGTCTGGCAACGCCACGCTTAGGAAATCGCTGATATTATTATCAATCAGGCTGTCGATTTCAATCCACGTCTGCAAGCGATAGTCCGTGTCGTATCCATCTGCTTTCCTTTTTAGCTCCTGAATCATCTCCCACAGGTTTTCCCGCTGTGTTTTTAAGGCCTGGGTCTGAATCACTTGACTGCCATGAAGCTCATTGATTTTCGTTGTGCACTCGGAAATATCACAGAAAATCGCGGCAATTTCTCCATTTTCCGTGCCGTCATCCCGCATATAGCGGAACCATGTAGCAGCATTTGCGTATCGATCTCGGTCAATGTCCGTATCGTAGTAGGACAGCAGGCTCCACCCAATTTCAAAACACACCCCATTATAGCCTTCTGTATCCGCCGCTTTCAGCGCCTCCAGCACATCCACCGTCTGCGTAAAGCCGCCAGTTCCGGTTTGTTCCAATCCCGCCAGAAGCTGCTGCAGTTGCTTCCCCTCCTCTTTCGTCACGATATAATCCGAGATCAAGAAAGCATTTAGATCCAAGTAGGCCTCTGTTCTGGTCGGGTCAGTCAAAATTGCTTCGTAATAATCGTTTGTGGATGCTGCCTCCAGCAAAATATGCTCATAGTTCTCACTTTTTTTGGTTCTATAATAAATGTTGGGGTCAGGTGTGAGCCTGACCCCATGAATAT
>JAJQFT010000052.1 GCA_021200975.1 Bacillota bacterium
CTAATGAACAAACTCTTTCCTTTCTCAGTCTCACATCATTGACAAATGGACAAAAGTTCAGATTTGCACGATTTGCGCGTCGATTAGCTTTTGCAGGCTCATTAAAATCCCGAATTTCGCGTGCAGCCATGTCAGCCCGCCTTGGAAATAGACGGCGTAGGGCGGGCGGATCGGGCCATCGGCGGAAAGCTCGATGGAGGAGCCCTGAATGAACGCGCCCGCCGCCATAATTACCTGACTGTCGTAGCCCGGCATATCCCACGGCAGCGGCACAGCGAAGGAATCCACCGGCGCGGCGGCCTGAATTCCGGCGCAGAAGGCCTTCATTGCCTCCTCACTGCCAAGCTCCACTGCCTGAATGATGTCGTGCCGTTCCTCCGATGCGGCAGGAATGCAGCGGAAGCCCAGCGGCTCATAGAGCGCGGCGGCGAAGATGGCGCCCTTTTCCGCCCCGGCTACCACGGTCGGCGCGAGGAAGAGCCCCTCATACAGGCTCGTGAGCATACCCATATTCGAGCCGACTTCCCGGCCAAGCCCGGGCGCGCTGAGGCGGCAGGCGCATCGGTGAATGCAGCTTTCCGTGCCGCAGATGTAGCCGCCCGTGGGCGCGAGACCGCCGCCGGGATTCTTGATAAGCGAACCAACTACCATGTCTGCCCCCACGTCGGATGGCTCTATGCGCTCGACGAATTCGCCGTAGCAGTTATCCACCATCACGCGGATATCCGGCTTGATGGATTTGCAGAAGGCAATCAGCTCCCCAATTTGGGCGACGGAGAAGGTGGGGCGGGGGTCGTAGCCCTTGGAGCGCTGCACCGTGATGAGCTTCGTTTTTTCGCCGATCGCGGAGCGAATGCCGTCATAATCAAAGCTGCCGTCCGGGAGCAAATCCACTTGGCGATAGCTTACGCCGTATTCGGCGAGCGAGCCAACGCTCTCCCGGATGCCGATCACCTCCTGCAGCGTGTCGTAGGGCAGACCGGCGGGGGAAAGCAGCTCGTCGCCCGGCAGCAGGTTCGCCGCTAGAGCAAGCGCCAGCGCGTGCGTGCCGCAGGTGATTTGCGGGCGCACAAGGGCAGCTTCGGTATGGAAAATCTCGGCATAAACCTTTTCGAGCGTGTCGCGGCCAAGGTCGTCGTAGCCGTAGCCGGTGGAGGGGGTGAAGCAGGCAGCGGAAACGCGGTGCTTCTGAAAGGCCGCCAGCACCTTTGTCTGGTTGTATTCGGCGGTTTGGTCGATGGCGGCAAAGCGACCGGCAAGGCTGCCCAGCACGCGCTCGCCGCGCGCGTATACCGCTTCGCTTAGCCCCATTTTTTTGTAAAGCGCGAGTAATTCGTCCATAGTATGGCTCCATTTCCGGATGAAAAGGGAAAATCTTCCTCCGTTTTTTCTACATGTATATCCTTTACCTATTATAAACGAATCCGCCCCGGCTGTCAATCCCAGCCGGGGCGGAAATAGTAGATTGGCTTAGCGGCGTCTTCTTCCGCCGCCGGTGAAGAGTATCAGAAGCCGCAGCAGCTGCATCAGCGCGACGGCGGTCGCGGCGACATAGGTCATGGCGGCGGCGGTAAGCGTTTTCCGCGCGCCAACCTGCTCCTCCTGTGTCAGGATCCCCGCACCCACAATGGCCTGCATCGCGCGGCGGCTGGCGTTGAATTCTACCGGCAGGGTCACCAGCTGAAATATGAGGCTCAGGCCGAAGCAGGCGATGCCCAAATATACAAGCAGATAGGAAAAATTGGCAAAGTAGCTTAGCACCAGCCCCAGCAGGATCAGCGGCATAGCAAGCCGCGAGCCGATATTGGTAACGGGGATGATGGCGGCACGCAGCTGCATTGGCGCGTAGCTCTGCGCATACTGTACTGCGTGCCCTGCTTCGTGGCAGGCGACGCCGATGGCGGCGGTAGAGGTGGAGCCGTAGACGGCATCAGACAGGCGAATGACGTTCTCCCTCGGGTCATAGTGGTCGTTCAGCTGGCCGCTGATGCGCTCGATGCGCACATTGCCCACCCCGTTGGCGGACAGCACGCGCTGCGCGGCCTCAGCTCCCGTGATGCGGCGCATGGAGTGCTGCCGGGAGTATTTTTCAAAGGTGCGATTGACATTCAGGCTTGCCGCAATCGAGAGGAGCACAAACGGCATCACGAGGATGACGTATGTCCAGTCAAAGTAGTAAAGCATCAGATGTCCTCAGGCAAAAGGCTGTCGTGCAGCGTGTCGGTGATCGCGCCGCGGAAGAGCGCGTCCGCCTGACTGTGCAGGGTTTGCAACGCACCGGCGGAGAGATTGGCCGGCACATTTCCCGGCATATACAAATCCATGTCCAGGATAAAGCGGGGCTTTCCATCCTTCTGCCCGTTCTGGCGCACCATACCGGGCCCGGCGTGGAATTTCAGGAAGCAGCCGCCGCGGATGGAAAGCTCCCCATCCACGCCGCAGGCGCGCACCCCGGCTTCGGAAATCTCGTCGAGCGCGAGCGGGCCGAGGTAGAAGCTCTGGAATAGCTCGCGGTAGGGGACACCATGCAGACCGAGTGCGTCGCGGTCAAAAAGGTTGACGTAGCGCAGCCCCACACGGTCGAAGCCCGCGGGTTTGTAGAGCTGGATGAATGCGGCAAGCGGCTTGTCGAGATGCCGGGCGAAATCCTCCCAGCAGTCGTATTGCTTGCACGCCAGCGAGATGAATTTGCTCGTGAGGTTCACACGCCACACGCCGTCGAGCGAGACGAACTGGTAGTTGGGCGTGGCAGGGCGATTCTGGAGGCTGAGATTGCCCGGCGTGCCGGTAATTTTGGGCGCAGCCTGCTCCTGCAAGCATTGGTAGCGGGGGTAGTCCGCACGAATGGCCTCCTGAAAATCCACAGGCGGCTTCGCGCCGATGCTCAAAATTTCCGGGAAACGAAGCTGGCAAATCACTTCCCCAAGCTGATTCTTTTGATAATGTGTGCGCGGCTCGTTGGAAAACATAGCGATTCCCCTTTCTTTTTTTGGAGGAGGCGCGGTCGATGGGGCGATCGCCTCCGACAAATCAATCTGTAATTCTATTATATGCAAAAACGCAAAAAAAGCAAGACTTTCCTTGTGACCAATCTGTAAACGCTTGCTTTTGCGAAAATTTCCTGTATAGTAGTGAGTAAAAGCGCGGCCTTGCGCGTTATAAAGATAGAGGTGATTCAGATGAAGCCAAACGGGGAAAGCGGCTGCCACCGCGAAGCTTACGCAAAATCGGTAACGCCGGAGCGAATCGTCCGCGATTACTCCGATGGCCTCGTGCGCTACGCCTATTCCATCGTGCGCGATTCCGCGCTGGCGGAGGACGCGGCGGCGGATGTGATTGCGGCGATTTTCATTAAGAATCGGCGCTTTTCGACGGAGGAGGGGCTGAAGGCTTACCTTTACCGCGCGACCCACAACCGCTGCATTGACTTCCTGCGCCGCCGCAGGCGCGAGCAGCCGCTGGAGGACTTGGAAAATGTGCTGTATAGCGCCGGGCCGGAGCAGAATTATGCTCTCACCGAGCGCAATGAAGCGCTGTACCGATGCTTGCAAAAAATCCCGGCGCAGTACCGGGAGATTCTGATTCTCCTCTATATGGAAGCGTTCTCGGCCGAGCAGGCTTCCGTAATTTTGAAAAAGAACCGAAAACAGGTCTATAACCTGGCCGCCCGGGCGAAGGATGCGCTCCGAGCGGAGCTTCAACTGGAGGGAATTAGCTATGAAATCCTTTGAAGAGCGGGAAGCCATTATTTCCCAAAAGATTCGCGCCGGCAAGCGCCGCCGCACTGCCATCGGGAGCGGCTGCATCGCGCTGGTGCTGGCGCTTGCGCTGGTGCTGTTTTTGCCGTATGACCGCTCGGCGCCATCGGTGCGCCAGTATGAGAGCAGCGATTATTATGCGCTGATTCAAGCGCTAAGCGCCTATGCCTACACGCCCAGCCCCTATGCCAATAATTTCGAGGCTATCCGCGGCGCTATTTCCAGCGCGGCGGAGGCGATTGACGGCACTGGAACGGCGACGGATGGATATACCTATTCCGCACTAGCCTCCGAAATCGGCGCTTCCGGCTATGTGGAGGTTACCGATAATCAGGTGAGCGGCGTGATTGAGGGCGATCTTGTCAAGCGCAGCACGGACACCATTTATTACCTGCGCGGCGAAACGCTGTATCTGTACGATGCTTTGCTTGAGAGCGCGGGGGAGGCCGCGTGGCTCGCCAGCTGTGACTGGGCGGCGCTTGCCGGGATCAACGCGGTTGACGATGCGCAGCTCTACCTGTCGAGCGACTGCGGCAGCGTCGTGATCGTGTGCACAGGCGCCGCACCCGGTGAGCAGACGATGGTGCACCTCGTCACACTTGATGTTACGGATGCCGAGAATATCACCCTGCAAGCGCTGACGTCTATTCCCGGCAGCTACCTTTCCTCCCGCATGGTGGACGATCAGATCCTCCTGCTGTCGAAATACAATCTCAGCAAAAGCGCGCTGGACTATGACGCGCTGGAAACCTATGTGCCGTGCTACTACCAGAATGGGGAGAAGCAGTATTTACCCGCCGATGAAATCTATTTTCCGGATAATTTGATCTATCTGCGCTATACCGTGCTCACCCTCGTGGATGCCGCCACTGGCAGCGTGAGCGACGCAGCTGCATTTTTATCCTACAGCGGCGCGGAGTATGTATCGGGCGAGCATGTCTATCTTACCACCTCCGGAAGCTGCGAGCAGGAGCTGGCGGACGGCAGTATCTATTACCAGACCACTACGGATATCGCCTGCGTCGCCTATGGCGATGAGGGCCTTACCTCGCTGGGCATGCTCACCGTGCCGGGCAGCGTGCTCAATTCCTATTCTCTCGATGAGAGCGGCGGTGTTCTTCGCCTTGTGACAACTACGGAGCATTATATCCGCGACGAGGACAGCTCCGACTACCTGAACTGGGTCGAGAGCGCATCTCTTCATTGCTACGAGCTGGGAACATGGGAGGAAATCGCGTCGGTGGAGGACTTCGCCCCCAATGGCGAATCGGTGCAGTCCGTCCGCTTTGATGGCGATGCGCTCTATGTCTGCACCGCGATTGAGGTGACAGACCCGGTGTTCTTCTTCGACCTGAGCGACTATAGCAGCATAACCTACACACAGACAGAGGAAATCGACGGCTACTCCTCGAGCCTTGTAAGCCTTGGTGACGGCCTGCTGCTTGGCATCGGTTACAATGGCGACGCGCTGCTGAAGCTTGAGGTGTACGCCGAGACAGAGGAGGGCGTTCAGTCACTCGCCTCCTACGAGCCGGCGGTGATTTCCTTCTCGGAGGATTATAAGGCCTATTATATCAATCGCGATTACAATATGGTCGGCCTTGCCGGGCTGTATGACGATGGCGTGACGCGGTATATCCTCGTCTTCTTCGATGGCTACGAGCTGCGCGAGTGGCGTATGATAGAAATGGAGGCTTGCGACGTCGATACCGTCCGCGGCGTCCTCGTGGGGAATACCTTCTTCCTCCTGTCCGACCGGCAGTGTATCGTGGAACCCCTCTTAGACGAATAGACAGCGTGATGTCCATTTTCGCAAGCCGGAAAGGAAAGCATCCTGCAGAAAATCCGTTGATTATTTGCGGCATCCTTGCTGTATACGCGAATAGGGAAAAGGCGCGTGTATGAATTATCTGTGTTAAAGCCATAGGCCTCGTCCTCGTCTGTGTATTTTGTTACGCCGGTTGTTGCCGGAGTTTTGCGAGCGCGTGCAATGCGCTATACCAGTTGAGCGGGAGGGCAAGGTTGTAGACGGTGTTGCCGCTGTATTCGCTGACGAATGCGCTGTACTTTTTCACCGCGTTGACAACGGTGCTCGTGTCCACGCCCTCGATGTTGGGGAGATAATTGAAAATGTAATAGCCGACAAACGAGGCATAGCAGAGGCCTTCCTCTACAAATTTCGCAATGTCCGGCGCAAGCCCCGTGTTTGTACTGCCGACTATTACGCAGCAATGCCAATGTAAGATTACGCAGAAAAAAGGCGGGGTGCAGCTTGCACCTCGCCTTGGCGGTCAAAAGGTGGCGTTTTGCCATCCTTTTTCCGGCCGTAGCAGACCGTTCGATTGACTTTAAGCAGCTCAACCCTCTTAACGAAACCATACGGAGCAATGAGTTGCTTGTCCTTTTCAATTTGCTTTGCTGTGCCGCGCGTCTTCCACCGCTTTTAGCCGGGCTTTTGCTTCTTCTACGGTTTCGCCGTCATGGGTAAGGAAGGAATCGACAAACTTATCAGATATTTTTGTGAAGCTGCCTACGACGCCGTCCTTAATTTTCTTATAACCAGCCACCACGGTGTCAGCGATTTTTTATTTGCTACTACCAGCTTTGATTTTGCCATTTGAATAACCTCCGTGTTTTGCTTTTTTACATGGAAATCATATCAGGGACATATTCAGAAATCGTTCTTGTTTTGTTTGTGAATTGTAAAAAAAGATTAGGAGGACATTTTCTCAAGTTCCTCACTGAGTTTCAGAATCATCGGCGCAATTCGCCGTCTTTCATTCTTTGTGATGTGCTGATAAAGCGGATAAGCGGAGCAAACGCCAATGAGCCCAAGCACGCCTAACACGACCCCCAGAATAAAAGGCGGATCGCTCCATACCATAACACAGGACATTCCCAGCCCCAGCAGCATTGTACTGATAATCCCGACGGCGATGGAAAGAATCGTCCCTTTTCTGGAGACACTACGATCCAGATCTTTCAGCTGACGGAGCTTGCCTTCATAGGAATCGTTCTCATCTGTTATATATTTTCTGCGGATCTCTTCTACTTCGCGGTGGCTTTCCGCGGAATAAGAATATTCAAAATTATTGTCCATTTAGAAACTCTCCTTGATTATAATATCAAACGACAATCGTTTTGCACGCGAGCCTTCAAAGGCTGCTATTGCGCAGAAAGAATAATTCTCGTAAGAGTTTTTTACACTTCTTCATTCGGTTCTCTCCGTATTTTAACTGTGAAGGTGGAGCCCTTTCCCTTTTCGCTGCTGACACTGATTTCTCCGTTTATAATGTCAATCACGCGTTTGACCAAGGCCAAACCAAGGCCGTTGCCCTGCGTAGCATGGGAAGTATCTCCCTGATAAAATTTTTCAAAAATATGTTTGCCTACCTCCGGATCGATGCCACAGCCGGTATCCGATACGCAAACTACGACATCATCCCCCTCGGCTTTCAGGGTCAGTCGGATCGTTCCTCCCGGTTCTGTAAACTTCACAGCATTGGAAAACAGATTATTCCACGCTAGGCTTAATCGTTCCGGGTCGGCACAAACGACGACCTCCTCTGCAAGCTCTGTTTCAATGTTCAGTTCTTTTTTCTCCCATTCCGATTCAAAGTCGAGTAAGCAGGCACAGAGCTGCTCATTCAGGTCATATGGTTCTGCTTTCGGGAATATCTGCTGATTTTCCAGCTTGTTCAGCTTCAGGATATTGGTAATCAGACTGTCAAGCCTGCGAGATGCTTCTGTGATCGACTTGGTGTAGGCAATGCGTTGTTCTTCGCCTAAGTCCGGCTGTTGGAGGAGCGTTCCGTAGTTCTGGATCACAGATAAGGGCGTCTTTAACTCATGGGACACGCTGGAAATAAAATCTGTCCGCAACGTCTCGATCCCGGCCAGTTCCTCCGCCATCTTATTGAAGCTCTGTGCTATCTCATCCAGGCCGTCTGCCCGGTTGATACTCTGAAAAGAGGGGATCCTGGCAGAGAAATCTCCCTGCATCATTTGCTCTGCCGCTTCCTGAATCTGCCGAACAGGTTTATCTATCATAAAATGGCGGCGCAGCGCATCGAGCACCGTCGCCAGCAGGCTCAAGAAAACGACATTCAGGAATGTGGCCGAGGCCGCCTCGCGGAGCATATCCACGGTGTACTCCATGTGCAGCGAGTGCGCCAGCAGCTGCAGGAACAGCATCATGGAGCAGGTTACCAGAAACGCCGACACGAGAAAGAAGCACAGGTAATGATACAGCGATAGAAGAACGCGCTCCCAGCTCCATTTTTTCATTTCAGCACCGCCTTATACCCCAGGCCATGGACGGTTTGAATCTCAAAACCGTCGCAGTCACGCAGCTTCTCCCGCAGCTTGGTCATGTAAACATCCACCGTGCGCGGGCCGGAGGTCGTACCCGTATCCCAGAATTCATCCATAAGCTGGCTGCGGGTAAAGGCTTTTTTGGGGTAAGAAAGCAGCTTATAGATTAGATTAAACTCCCGGATAGTCATGGGAACTTCCTCGCCGTTTACTGTAACCGTGCGGCCCTCCGCATCCAGCGTCAGATTGCCGATTGTCAGATGCTTGCTTGTTGCAATTTTCGCTCTGCGAAGGAGGGCGCCGATCCGCAGCAGCAGCTCATCCAAATCAATGGGCTTTACCATGTAGTCATCTATCCCTGCCTGAAAGCCGCGCTGCTTTGCAGCGAGATCATCCCGGGCTGTCATAAATAAAATGGGGATCTCGGAATTGATCTGGCGCACATTCTCAGCAAATTCAAACCCATCCACATCCTGCATCATAATATCGGAAATAATCAGGTCAAAAATCGTTCCGCCGTACATCAGATCGTAGGCGTCGTTGGCATGGAATGCGCCTATTGCCTGAAAATCGTTCTGGTTCAGATATGCACAAACAGTCCGGTTCATCTCCCTGTCATCTTCTACAACCAAAATTTTAAACATAGATAGCACCTCTAACTTATATTATAGCACAGATATGTTAAAGTTTTGTTTGTGTTTTTATGTCCGGGAGGATTTTTTTATTTCTCTTCCAGATTTCGGCGAAAGCAGGTAATTCCGATTCCTGCATTGGGAGAAACAACAGAAAGAAGAATATCGGCCAAAAAGAGAATTACAACAAACGCAAAGACGGTGTAGAATATTTCACCCTCTAATTTTCGGAATACTGTTCTCATCAGTGGCTCTGCGACATATACGATTGCAAGTCCCGCAATCCCAAACAGGACGAGATTAACGATGGATATACGACCGTTGATGTTCAGAAACTGGTCGCTATAATCCCACCAACGTGTATGGAATATCGTTTCCAATACGAAAGATGTGCAATATTCCAAAATTCCGCTTATTCCGGTTGCTATCAGGAAGATGAGAGCGGGATGCTTTTTGAACCTTGGAAGCAGGATGAGCATGGATGTGCCGCCGACGCCGTATATAGGCAGCCACGGTCCATGCAAAAATCCGCGATTCAAAAATGCTCCATAGGAGCAGCCCACAAAACAGCCTTCCCACAGCCAACCGATAAACGCAAACAAGAAAAAGCTTGCCGCCCAAAATAATATCTTTTCTGCGCTCCGGTTATTTATGGTTGTCTTTGCCGGTATGCCGTTCATTTTAATCCCCCTCGTATATTTGGTGGTTCAAGGATAGCAAAACAAGTATGGGAAGAAGGATCATAAGAAGCGGGCCGTGTTTCTGATGCACCTCCCATTTCTTATACAACGCTTGCTTTTCTCAGAATCATCGTGCTGGCGCAACTCAGACCAATACTGAAAAGTACGCTGCCAGCCAGGCAGAGGATTCCATGCAGGACCGTCGCATCAAGAGGTGTCATCATTGGAATCATCATGAACATCAGCATCCCTGCCATAAGCGAAATCATAATGGACAGCCAAAGCCTATGACGCGCAGCTACACTTGCGATAACGTAAATTGAGACAAATACACCCATTAGCAGAATCTTCGCCAGCACACACATAACGAGATTTGCCGGATTGAAACCGACCATCGTAAAAGGCAGGCCTGCAATGGCGGCACCAAGCATTGCCCCGGCGAAAAATACCATGACAAACAGTGCGGAAGCGATAAAGCAAACAACCACCTTTGAAATTGCATACTCAGAACGCTTTGAACGAACGGTAAACAGGTTTTTTGCATATCCGCTCTGAAAATCTCCTGCCACGAAGCAGCATACCAACACCGCAACCATAAAATACAGCAGATTGATATTGCACATGGATGTCATATCCATCATTGCAGAACTGTCCGTGCTAAGGCTTCCGATGATTTGCCACGCAGATGTAAATGACATGGAAGCGTCTTCACCGCCGGAAACGCCGGTCGTCATGACAAGGATCAATATTGGAACCGCCAAGGCAATGCCCGCCATGATGTAAAACATCGGCATGGTGAACATCCTGCGCAAATCCACCGACAGCATGGTACGAAAGCGATGCCTGTTTCTTGAAGCTTTTTGAACTGCCATTTATTTGCCCTCCGTTTCTTTCATCAGATCCATGTAGTATTCTTCCAGACCAATCTTGCGGGTCTGAATTTCCCTGACAAGGATCCCATTTTCGTAGAGACAGCATACGATCTCCTCTGGATTGGCGGCATCATATACCCGGATCTCATCGTTTTCCTCTTCCACGCGGGTATATTTGCAGGCAAGCAGGGCTTTTGCCCGCTCCATTTCCCTGGTTTTCAGTCCCACATAGGTACGGCAGCTGTCCTCCAGTTCTGCTGCTGTCATTTCTTTTATCATACGTCCTCTGCGTATAATCCCGTAATGGGTGGCGATTTTCCCCAGCTCACCGAGAATGTGCGAGGAAATCAGCACCGTGACGCCGTGATTTTCGGCCAGATTGGTCAGCACTTCCCGCATGATCCGCATACCGTCTGCATCCAGGCCGTTGATTGGCTCATCTAAAACCAGCAGCTTCGGGCTGCCTAACAGAGCCATAGCAATACCAATCCGCTGCTTCATGCCCAATGAGCAGTTCTTAAATTTATTGGAAGCGGCGCCTTCCATACGTACCAGCTTCAGAACCTTTCGGATTTCCGCATCTGCATTGGCAATACCGAGGTTTGCCGCCTGGAGCTTCATATTGTTCCATACACTATAATTCTGGAAACAGCCTGGGGATTCAATCAGGACGCCAACAGAGGAGCGGACATCTTCGTCCAGATAGTCCTTTCCGTAGATTTTGATGGAGCCGGAGTTAAAAGGGAGCAGTCCGCAAAGGGCTTTTTCTGTGGTTGACTTGCCGCTGCCATTTTCTCCTATGAAGCCGTAAATCGCCCCGGAGGGAACGGTCATATTCAGGCCGCTGACTGCCTGTTTGCTGCCAAAAGTCTTTGATAAATTGCGAATTTCGATTGCATTCATGCGGATCCCTCCTTAATACACATCGCTCTTTGAGAGAATCAAAGAACCCAGGATATTATAAATCAAAGCCCATGCCACACTGACCGCCAGGCAGACGATAAGTGTCATAAACGTGCTGGAAAGGCAGGCATAAACCGAGGCGCCATACAGGAAAACATTCAGGTAAGACCCCGCCGAATCCCCTATAATCATGCCGACCGCCAGAAGGGGAAGGCCGGTACCGATTGCGAAGGAGGCGGCAATAGCCACGCCGAAATAGCGCCGGAGAATCACATTCAGGAAGGTGTAAAGGCTTGCCCATCCAAGGCTCAGGATCATTTTGCTGACTATGGCGATAAGCAGCGATCCGACTTTTACGGAGAAAGGCGTACCGGCGATGAAACCGGCAACGATGGATGCAGCCAGATAGCTCAGGCACATGCAGGCCATTGTAAAAGCACAAACAATGGTCTTGGACATCATATAGTCCCGCTTTTTCGCGTGTGTGGTAAAAAGCTGCTTGACATAGCCGCTTCGATAGTCATGGCCGATAAAAATGGAAACCATGATGCCGCCGAAGATGTAAACCGTGTTCATGTTGGCATATTCGCCCATATCTGACACAGCATACAGAGGCTGTTCCGCGGCTATGATCTGCCAGGTATTGGTGTACATCTGCGTCCCGCTGTCCCCGGAACCCATCATTGTGAGGATCATAGCCGGGATGATGGCAGCAATCGCTACAAAGATATAAAACATCGGCGTATGAAACAGGCGGTAAAAATCCACTCCAAGCATTCCCTTAAGGCGCTTCCGGAAGCTGGGTTTTTCAAATTGAAGTTCTTTTGACTGACACATTTTTAGCGGCCCTCCTTTCCGGACATCAGTTCCACATAGTATTCTTCCAGGCCAATCCGGTTCTTCTTGACCTCCCGGACGGCGATGCCATGCTTTAAGAGCAATTCTACGATTTCCTCCGGCTGCTCCACATCGTAGACACGGATATAACCATCTTCAATACGGACATTGCCATAGGCCGCTTTTAGAATACTCATGGTCTTCATCATATCCTTCGTTTTCAGAGAAATGAAAACACGGCAGCGGCCTTCCATCTCTTTTGCAGAGATTTCCTGCACCATTTTCCCCTGACGAATGATACCGTAATGGGTAGCAATCTTCTCCAATTCTCCAAGGATATGGGAGGAGATAAGGACGGTACAGCCGTAGTTTTCTGTAATATCCACCAGAATCTCACGCATGATGCGCATACCGTCCGTATCCAGGCCGTTAATCGGCTCATCTAAAATCAACAGAGCCGGGTCGCCCAGAAGTGCCATAGCAATGCCGATCCGCTGTTTCATTCCCAAAGAACATTTTTTGAATTTCAGCCTGGCGTTGTCCTCCATGCGGACGATTTTCAGAACCCGCTGAATTTCTTCATCGGGGTTCTCCAGCCCAAGGTTGAGCGCCTGCATCATCAGGTTATCCCACACGCTGGAGTTTGGAAAGCATCCTGTGTTTTCAATTAAGGCCCCGACTCTGGCCCGAACTCCGGCATCCCGGTAATCCCTGCCAAACAGCTTAATGGAACCGCCATTTGGCACTAAATGTCCGCAGATCAGCTTTTCCGTGGTGGACTTGCCGCTTCCATTCTCGCCGATAAAACCATAGATGGCTCCGACGGGAACCGTCATGTTCAGTCCGTCCAGCGCATACATTCCCCGGAAGCTTTTGGATAGATTGCGAATTTCAATAGCATTCATTATTTGACCCCTTTCCGATTCTTCCTGACAATCAGCCGCACTGTACCGGCAGCAACGGCAATCACAGATGCACTAGCGGCAACGGTGATCACAGCAGGCACCGCGATGGAAACAACCTTTTTCATATCACAAACCTCCATTTAAAGTATTTTTACTGGGCAGTTAAACTCTAACAGGCTCGTGTTTTTGAAATGATTGAGAAATGTTTGAGATGTATTAAAAAGAAAATACAGGTCGATTGTAAAATGAAGTTGAACACCTAAAAAATCCATAGCGATTGAAATC
>JAJQFT010000042.1 GCA_021200975.1 Bacillota bacterium
ATTCATGGGGTCAGGCTCACACCTGACCCCAACATTTATTATAGAACCAAAAATTTTACAAAGAATTGCCCAATTTTGCTGAACCAAGGCTTGCAATCCTCGACAGATTGTGTTATACTCATGGGGAAAAGACCTATATAGGGGAGTATGACCAATGATTTACGATTTGCAGAAAGCCAGTATGTGGAAGCGATTCTCCGCTTTCCTATGTGATTTTGTGCTTGCGATTACGCTGGCCGTGTTTTTTGCATATCTTTTGTCGATTGCTTTTTCCTATGACACGCATAATGAGGCCCTGCAGGAGGGTTACAATGCCTACGCGGAGCAATTTGGCGTGGATTTTGGCATTTCTTCCGATGAATATTATTCCCTTACCGACGAGCAGCTACAGCCCTATGAGGATGCGTTTGCGGCCATGAACGAGGATGCGGAGCTTTTGAAGGAGTATTCCACCGTCGTCAACCTGACCCTGCTGATTGCAACCTTCAGCTTGCTGCTCGCTTTGTTATTGCTGGAATTCCTTGTCCCGCTGCTGCTGAAAAATGGCCAAACCGTCGGTAAGCGCATTTTCGGCCTCGGCGTGATGCGCTCCGACGGCGTGCGTCTGAGCACCCCGCTGCTGCTTATCCGCACGCTGCTGGGCAAATATACGCTCGAAACCATGGTTCCCGTGCTTGCCGGGCTTACGATTCTTTTCAACCTTACCGGCATCATCGGCGTGCTGTTTATTATCCTGATTGTATTCGGCAACATCATCTGCGCGCTGAGCACCAGCGACCACTCCGCTTTCCACGATTTGCTGGCAAAAACCGTGGTGGTGGATTTGCCTAGCCAGATGATTTTCGATTCGCCCGAGGATTTGCTCCATTATAAGGAGGAGATTGCGAGGGATCAGGCCAGCCGGAAGATTTATTAAGCGCTCTACTTTGGCAAATATTATTTGAAAATCAGAAGGATTCAGCCTCTCCGGTTTTCAAAATATTTGAATACATGATCGGGCAGGCGTCCGTCCCTTTTTCGGAGTCTCCCGGCAGAACCCAAAATCAAACAAAAAGGAAAGGGATCGCTATGAAAATTTCGCTCCAGCATGTGACCAAAATTTTCCCCAGCCGCAACAAAAAATCGGGGGAGGAAGTTATCGCCGTTAACGACTTTAACTTTGATATTCCCGATGGTAAGCTTATCGGCCTGCTTGGACCCTCCGGCTGCGGGAAATCCACCACGCTGTACATGATTTGCGGCCTGCAAAAACCCACCGGCGGCAAAATCTTCTTCGGCGAGGACGATGTGACCGATCTCGCGCCCGAGAATCGCGGCGTGGGCTTGGTATTCCAGAACTACGCGCTGTATCCGCACATGACCGTGAAGCAGAACATCATGTTCCCCCTCGAGAATCTTAAGGGAGCGGACAAGCTTTCGAAGGATCAGATGATGGAGCGCACCCTGGAGGCTGCCCGCCTCGTGCAGATTGACAACCTGCTCGACCGCAAGCCCAGCGAGCTTTCCGGCGGCCAGCAGCAGCGTGTGGCGATTGCCCGCGCGCTGGTCAAAATGCCGCGCGTGCTCCTGCTCGATGAGCCGCTTTCCAACCTCGATGCGCGCCTGCGCCTGCAAACCCGTGAGGAAATCCGCCGCATTCAGCGCGAAACGAAAATCACCACCGTCTTTGTTACGCACGACCAGGAGGAGGCTATGTCCATCTCCGATATGATCGTGGTCATGAAGCTCGGCGTTGTGCAGCAGATTGGCAAGCCGCAGGATGTGTACGACGATCCCGTGAACCTCTTTGTGGCAAAATTCCTCGGCACACCGCCCATCAACGTGTTCGTCGGCAAAATCGCGGGCGGCAAGGTCTATATTGGGGATGATGCCGTGCTGGATGCGCCCGGTGTAGCCGACCAGGAAATCTATGTCGGCATTCGCCCGGAGGGTTTCGTGCTTGATCCCAACGGCGCGTTCCACAGCAAGCTCTCCTCTGTGGAGGTCATGGGGCGCGATATCAGCGTGGTTTCCACCAATCCCGCTGCGCAGACGCCGCTCATCCGCTCCATCATCAATACCGACAGCAAGGTTGACCCGGCCAGCGAAACCGTATCCTTCACGCTGAAGCCGAGCAAGGTATTCCTGTTCAATAAGGAAACCGAAGAGCGCATCCGCATCCCGGAATAAGCGAACCGAGAAGGAGAGATAACGTATGAACTACTCTGTTTTCCTGACGGAAACGGATTCATCCTCCTCGTTTTTGAGCGTACTGTTCCAAAACTGGGGCGAGGATTGGATCTATCACTGCCTGTTTCCGCTGCTTCTGGCGGTTCTGGCGTATCTGGTGCTGAGCAACAAGCGGCACAAGAGCCTTGCATGGGCGTTCCTGCTGGTTCCCGTTGTGCTGTCGCTGCTGCCTGTGCCGAGCATGGTGTGCATGGTCGTGAGCATTGCGGCCGCTGTGCTGTCCTACCTCCTGTTTGCCGATTTCACCAAAAAGGATTCCGGCACCAGCAGCGGCATGGTGGAGAGCAAGCAGCAATGGAAGGCGTGGCTCTATCTTGCTCCGGCAATCGTCCTGCTGCTGGTTTTCACCGTGTGGCCGATTATCAACACCGTGAAGATGGCCTTCATGGAGGGCTACGACTCGCTGGCTGCGCTGGGCGGCAACACCTTCTCCTATGGTATGGCCAACTTCAACACCGTCAATAGCAGCGCGACCTTCCTGCGCGCGATGAAGAACACCCTGCTGCTCACAGTGCTCACCGTGCCGATTTCCACGGTGCTTGCACTGCTGATTGCTGTCGCGCTCAACTCTATCAAGTTCCTTCAGAAGCCGCTGCAAACCATCTTCTTCCTTCCCTATGTTACCAATTCCATCGCCATTGGCATGGTATTCTCCGCGATGTTCAATGTCATCAATCTCGACGGTACCTCCGTCGGCGTGAATTCCACCGTGGGCATCATGAACAATATCCTCATGTTCTTTGGCTTTGACCCGGTGAACTGGATTGGGCAAGGCTCCTCCTATGCCGCGAACGTGACGGTGATGGTCATCTATATTGTGTGGAACGCGCTTCCGTTTAAGATTCTCGTCCTGCTCGGCGGGCTTCAGGGCATCTCCAAGCAGTACTATGATGCGGCGAAGATTGACGGCACCTCCCGTGCGCGCATCCTGTGGCGGATTACTGTGCCCCTGCTTTCCCCGATGCTGACCTATGTTGTGATTACGGGATTTATCGGCGGGTTTAAGGAATACTCCAGCGTTGTGGGTATTTTCGGCGACACGATGGGACCCCCCGCCGGCCTGAGCGGCGGCACGATGAATACCATGGTCGGCTACATCTACAACTATATGTCCGGCGCGCAGGTCAAGTACGGCGTGGCTAGTGCCGGTGCGTTGATTCTGTTTGCGTTGATATTTGTGGTTACGATGATCAACCTCCAGGTCAGCAAAGAGCGGACACATTATTAAGGAGGCGGCGAATATGAGCGACACAAAAGGTATGCGCGAGCACAACCTCCACGCAGAGGCGACCAAGGCGCACATCTGGACGATTCTCTACCAGATTTTGGTCTACGCCTTCCTCTTCATCATGGCAATCATTGTCCTGTTCCCGTTCTACTGGATGATCAACTCCTCTCTGAAGAGCTACGAGGAATACACCCTCGCCGTTCAGACCTTCTGGCCGAAGCAGGTCATGTTCAGCAACTACGCGGCCGCCTTTGAGAAGGCCAATCTTCTCCAGCTTTTTGCCAATACCACCTATGTTGGCCTGATTTCCACCTTCCTGTCCCTGATTATCACGGTCTTCTCCGCGTTTGCGTTCGCGCGGCTGGAATTTAAGGGCCGCGATGCGATGTTTGGCCTGCTTCTGGCTACGATGATGATTCCCGGCGAGATGTTCACCATCACCAACTTCCAGACGGTCAGCGCGCTCGGCTGGCGGAATACCTATCAGGTTCTGATTATCCCTTTCCTCGTAAGCGTGTTCTATATCTATCTGCTGCGGCAGAACTTCATGCAGATTCCCAATGAGCTCTACCTCGCCGCTAAGGTGGACGGCACCTCCGACCTGAAATACCTGTGGAAGGTCATGGTTCCGCTTGCTATGCCCACGCTGATTACGATTACCATCCTGAAGATGATGGGCTCATGGAACTCCTATATGTGGCCGCGGCTGGTTGCCAACGATGATGCGCACAAGCTGATTACCAACGGCCTGCGCTCGGCCGACTTTACCGATGCCACCGGCTCGTTCACCAACTATCCGCAGCAGATGGCGGCTGTCGCCATCGTTTCGCTCCCGCTGTTCCTCGTGTTCGTGTTCCTGCGCAAGTATATCATGCGGGGTGTGAGCCGCAGCGGCATCAAAGGTTGAGAAGCGCTTGCGCTTTGAAACATAAAATTCGCATCAAAAAGGAGAAAAAAGTCATGCAAAAGAAAGTTCTTTCCCTGATTCTTGCCCTGCTGATGGTCGTTTCCTGCGGCATGCTCACGGCGTGCTCCGGCGAAACGGACAGCACGGAGTCCTCGGATTCCGGCTCGACCGAAGGCAGCACTTCCACCTCCGTTGGCAACTTCACTGTGCCTGAGGGCGGCTATGATGGCAGCGAAGTTACCATCACCTTCTGGCACACGATGGGCGCGAACCTTCGCGAAGTGCTGGACAACTACATCGCCGAGTTCAATGAGATTTATCCCAATATCCACATTGAGCATGAGCAGATCGGCTCTTACGACGATGTCCGCGACCAGATTCAGACCTATCTGACCACCGGTGACCAGCCGAACATTGCATACTGCTATTCTGACCATGTGGCAGGCTACAACATTGCCAACGCTGTGATCACCCTCGACAGCCTGATTGCTTCCACCGAGTCTGACGGCAACGGTGGCATCCTCGGCCTGACCGACGAGCAGATTGACGACTTCATCGACGGCTATTACGCGGAAGGCTCCTCCTTTGGCGACGGGCTGATGTACACTCTGCCGTTCTCTAAGTCCACCGAGGTGCTGTACTACGACAAGACCTTCTTCGAGGAGAATGGCCTGAGCGTGCCCACCACATGGGAGGAAATGGAAGAGGTCTGCCGCGCCATTAAGGAAATCGACCCCGATTCCATCCCCTTGGGCTACGACTCCGAGTCCAACTGGTTCATCACCATGTGCGAGCAGTACGGCTCCGATTACACCAGCGCCACAACCGATGAAACCGGCTCGCACTTCCTGTTCGCGAACGAAACCAACTACGAGTTCGTGAAGATGTTCCGCACATGGTATCAGGACGGCCTCGTAACCACGCAGGCGCTCTATGGCGCTTATACCTCCGGCCTCTTTACCTCCACCGATGGTATCCGCTGCTATATGTGCATCGGCTCCTCCGCCGGCGCGAGCTACCAGAAGCCCGATGACGGCTCCTTCGAGGTTGGCATCACCACCATTCCGCAGGTTGACCCCGATAACCCCAAGGTCATCTCGCAGGGCCCCAGCGTGTGTATCTTCAAGTCTGACAATGAGCAGGAGGTCATTGCCTCTTGGCTGTTCGTCAAGTTCCTGACCACCTCCGTGGAATTCCAGGCGGAATTCTCCATGACCTCCGGCTATGTGCCCGTGCTCAAGAGCGTTGCCGATAATGAGGTTTATGCCGAGTATACCGCCAAGGCCGATGGCTACAACTATGTCACCGCCCTGTCTGCCAAGGTCTGCCTGGAGCAGCAGGATGCCTACTACACCTCCCCGTCCTTCTACGGCTCCTCGACTGCCCGCGACCAGGTCGGCCTGCTGATGCAGCAATGCTTCGTGCTGCCGGATGATAATCTGGATGCCGCGATTGAGTCTGCCTTTGCCGAGGCGGTTGCCTACTGCGAAGAGAACAGCTAAAGGCGGATGCCGGATATGAAGAAACGGATTTCCATTCTTCTTCTGCTTGCCGTTCTGGTATCGCTCTTTTCCGGCTGCGCTTCTACTTCTGAATCTGAAAGCTCCGACCCCTCCGCCGAATCCTCGGCGGAGGGCACGGAGGAAAGCGCTGCTGTCGTTGAGGAAATTGACTATGTTGCTTCCCTGAAGTTGGATATGAATTCCGAAACGGCAAAGCAGGAGGTCACCGTCAAGCAGTTTATCGACGGTGACACCACGCACTTCAATGTGCCCACCTCCGTGGATGCCTCCGGTGTACTCAAGGCCAGATATATCGCCATCAACACCCCGGAATCCACCGGCAAAATCGAGGAATACGGCAAAACTGCCGCCAATTTCACCAAGGAGAAGCTCTCCTCTGCGACCTCTATCATCGTGGAGTCCGACGATGCCAACTGGAATCTCGATTCCACCGGCAGCCGCTATCTGGTTTGGGTCTGGTACCGCACGAGCGACGACGAGGATTACCGGAACCTCAACCTTGAAATTCTCCAAAATGGCTTGGCTTACGCTTCCTCGTCGAATAATAACCGCTACGGCGATACTTGCACTGCCGCGCTCACGCAGGCGCGCACGCTGGGTTACAACCTTTATTCCGGCGAGGACGATCCCAATTTCTATTATGGCGACGCTATCGAGCTGGATTTGAAGGAGCTGCGCACCAATATAGAGGAATATAACGGCGTTTCCGTTGCCTTTGAAGGCGTGATCACGGTCAACGACGGCAACAACGGCCTGTATGTGGAGGAGTACGATTCCGAATCCGGGCTTTACTACGGTATGTTTATCTACTATGGCTATAACCTCAACGGCGACGGCCTGGAGATTCTTACGGTAGGCAACCGGGTGCGGATTGTCGGCACCGTGTCGTACTACGAGGCGGGCGGAACCTACCAGGTTTCCGGCCTGAGCTATCGCACGATGAAGCCGGATGACCCCACCAACATCCAGAAGATTGGCGAGGGCTACTCCGGCGCATACGTTGAGGTTGACCCGAATACCTTTGTCAATGGCACGGTCACGCTGGAATCGGACGAGGGGGAGCAGGAGTATTCCTATTCCGCCCTCATTGAGGCCACCACCGTCACGGTGTCTAACCTCTATGTTTCGAGCGTCTATACCACCACCGCAGCCTCCAGCTCCTCGCAGGGCGCGATGACCCTTACCTGCCAGGCGGAGGATGGCACGGTGCTTACTGTGCGCACGGCGGTGCTGCGCGACGACAATGGCGACCTCATTACTGCCAGCGCCTACGAGGGCAAGACCATCACCGTCCGCGGCGTTGTGGACTATTACAACGGCGCGCACCAGATTGCCGTCTTTACCCCCGACGATATTACCATCATTTCCGAATAACGAATAGAGAGGGTTCAACATGAAAAAATTTCTTTCCCTGTTTCTTGCGCTGATCCTTTGCCTTTCCGTGTTCGCCGCCTGCACGACTGAGGAGCAGGGCAGCACCGACGCGGAAACGGAGGCTTCCGGCGAAACCGAGGGCGTAGATTCCTCCCTGGTGGAGAGCGCCATTGCGTACATCAATATGCTTTATAAGAGCAGCGCGTCCTCCACGGCTTACGACTACACGGTGGTTCGCTATGTTACGATTGACTCCACCCAGTTTGAGATCGACTGGTCGATTTCCGTCACCTCCGGCGACAGCGAGGCTGTGGCCATCGGCGATAAGGACAGCACCTATGTGCACATTACGGTTTCCGATTCCCCGGCTGAGGATACCGAGTACACCCTGACCGCCACCGTCACCGACGGCACGAATACCGACTCCACCTCCTTTACCCACACGATTCCCGGCTCTGTCGATCAGGGCGAAATCATCCTGGAGGCCTATGCGCTCGGCGCGGGCGAATCCATGGATGGCGAAGTGCAGCTCACCGGCGTCGTCAGCACCATCGATACCGTCTATAGCTCCGACTATAGCAATATCACCGTTACCATCCTCTGCGATGGCTACGAGGATTATCCCATCATGTGCTACCGCCTGACCGGTGAGGACCTCGATGAGGTCGCCGCTCTTGCCCCCGGCGATACCATCAGCGTGCGCGGCACTCTGACTAATTACAACGGCACCATCGAATTCTCCGCTGGCGCGCTGCTGATCAGCCGCGTGGCCGGCGAGGGCAGCTCGGTTGACAATACCGACGCGACCGAGCCCGAGGAAACCGAATCGAACGCTGGCGACACGACTGAGCCTGAAAGCTCCGAAGGCACCTACACGCTCGCTACCTCGCTCAGCGATGGCGATCAGGTTGTGATTTACTCCACCGCCGGTTATGCCCTCCAGTCTGCGACCATGAGCAGGGATTATTGGATTGCCGCCACCAAGGAAACGGTTTCCAACGGCTCCATGACCCCCTCCTCGAGCTGCACGATTTGGACGGTTACGGTCAATGCCGACGGTAGCTATACCTTCACCAGCGGCTCCTATGTCCTGTGCGCTTACGTTTCCGGTGATTATTTGGATTTGTCCATCACCGAGGTCAGCGGCGCGGATAAGACATGGCAGATCACTAGCACCGGCAGCGGCACCTTCGTGGTCAGTAGCACCTCTGTTTCCAATAGCTATGGCCCTGCCTATCTCGAGTTCAGCGCCTCCTACAGCGAGTTCGTGGTATATGCCAGCAGCAACCCGGTCGATAACGACCCCTACTACTACGGCATCCAGTTCTACGTCGCGAATTAAGCCATTTCTAATCAATTTGGGCAGCCGCGCAAGCGGCTGCCCATTTTTACTGAAATTCGTTTTTGCGAAGCATCTCCAAAACCCGATCGTCGATTCGGTTAATGGAGAGGGGAGAGATAGATATGTAACCATGCCTGACGCAGTCGGTATCCAAGTCCATATCGCTCTGGTCGCGGTAGACCTCCTTGCCGTGCGCCTTGAAATGCACGCCGTTGTCGGAGGTGAAGGAATCGCGGAAGAAGGCGCCGCCCTGCCGCGTAAGGCGGAAGCCCTGCGGCTGAAGCGGGATATTGACGTTATAGCAGCTCCAGCTTTCCAGCAGGCGCTTCTGCAGGAAATATTCCCAGATTCCGTCCAGCTCGTTGAGCGCGGGCAAGGGATCGTGGAAATCGGAGGAAAGCGCGATGGAGGGGATACCGTTTACTGCGCCCTCGAAGCAGGCGGCTACCGTGCCGGAATAGAGGATATCCGTGCCCATATTATAGCCGTAGTTGATGCCGGAGAATAGCAGTTCGAATTTCTTCCCGAAATGGTCCACGGCAAAGCGCACACAGTCCGCCGGGGTGGAATCCACGCTCCAGCAATCGACGCCGGTCAGAAGATCGAGCTGCCTGACCTCAAAGGCGTCGCGCAGGTTGATGCTTTGGCTTTTTGCGCTCTGCTGCGTTTTCGGCGCGACCACCGTCACCTCGCCGAGCCTGCGCGCCCAGCTCGCGAGCTTGAGCATAGCCTCGGAGGAAATGGAATCGTCGTTGGTAATAAGAATGTTCATAGCCAGTCCTCATGTTCTTCTTTATAATTTTTCAGAGCCAAATCGCATTCGCGCAGCAGCGCCTTGCGCTCCTCACGGCTGTATACTGTCGCGCCGCTGGCCATCGCGTGGCCGCCGCCGTGGTAATGCTCCGCGATCTGGTTGATGGGTAGAAAGCGCGAGCGCAGCCGCACGCGCGTGGAGCCATCCGGCACATCGATAAAGGCTGCCCAGATTAGCCCGCCGCGCACCGTGCTGAGGAATTGGACGCAGGAGCTGGCCGCCTCGTGGTTCAGGCCGAATTTTTCCTGCGTTTTCAGGGAAATGTGCAGGTGCACGACGCCGTTTTCGGTGATTTTCATCTTCTTGAGCGCGTAGGCCTGAAATTTGTGGTAGTCCATGTCTTTCAGCTCAAGGTTTGCGTAAATGCGCTGCGTATCGATGCCCTTCTCAAGCAGGAGGGCGGCGTTGCGCAGGGTTTCGCCGGTGACCTCCGCGAATTTGAAGCGCCCGGAGTCCGTCACCATGCCGGTGTAGAGGCAGCGCGCGGCATCCGGCGGGAGGGTGAGCCGCTCGGAAAAGCTGCGATAGAAGTCCACAATCATTTCACAGGTAGAGCTGCGCCAATCCTCCACCCATGAGATGTCGCCAAAGGGGGAGATGTCGATATGGTGGTCAATTTTTACAATCGTCTGCCCCAGGGAGAATTTGCTGTTAGAAATCCGCCCAACTCCCGCGCAGTCGCAGATGATTACCAGAGCATCGGCATAGCCCGCGTCGGAAAGCTGCGCGTCCTCCGCGCCCAGAAAGGCAAGCGCCTCGGAGGAATCCTCGTTAATTACGAGGATTTCCTTGCCTGGGAACGAGGCCCTTAGGATGCCCGCCAGCCCCTTGGTACTGCCAATCGCGTCGCCGTCCGGCCGCTTGTGCCGCGAGAGGATAATGCGCTCGTGCGAAACAATGGCATCGAGAATCTGTTGCTTAATAGATTCGTTCATGCTGTTACTCCTGTATTTTTGATATCGGTTACGGACAAATTATACCATAAAATCCATCCGAGCGCAACCGCATTTGCCGCGCATTCTCAAAATAGTTCGGCCATTTCCGCCTCGAGCACCGCGACAAATTCGCTCAGCCCGGCAAGGTCGTCGCCCTTGAAGCGGCCAAGCCGCGGGCTGTCTATATCCAGCACGCCCACCACCGTGCCATGCGCATGGATTGGCAGCACGATTTCGGAGTTGGAGGCCGCGTCGCAGGCGATGTGCCCGGGAAAATCATGTACATTGGCTACCACCAGCGCCTCGCCGCGAGGCCGCATACGCCGCGGCCAAAGGGGATCTCAATGCAGGCCGGCTTCCCCTGAAACGGGCCGAGTACAAGCGTATCGCCCTGCGCGAGGTAGAAGCCTGCCCAGTTGAGCCCCTCAAGCGCGCCCCAGAGCAGGGCAGAGGCGTTCGCAAGGCTCGCAATTTTGTATTTTACGCCGTGAATCAGCGCGCGCAGCTCGCGGCAGAGCAGGGAATAATCGGTCATAGCCAGTTCCTCCAAAATTTTCAGCCAAAATCCACAAGGATTCGCCGAAATTTTTCCGAAAAAATTGAATTTTTTGTACACTTTATGCAAAGTTTTGAGAATCCCTTGAAATTCACAAAGTGAACTGTTATAATACACCCGGTAAAGCATCCCTATTATAACAATTTCGCTTGCCGGTGTCAACTCCGGTCGAAGCAAAGGAGAACGTTTATGAAAATCAAAATTTCCACCGATTCCACCGCTGATATCCCTGCCGAGCTTTGCGAAAAGTATAATATCTCCGTCCTTCCGCTGCCGATTCTGATCGACGGCAAGGAGCATTACGACGGCATAGATATTACGACCGAACAGATGTACAAGGTTCTGGAAACCGCGAAGGAGCTGCCCACTACCTCGCAGGTAAGCATCGAGCAGTATAGCGAGCTGTATACGCGCATCTGGAAGGAGGGCTATACTGACCTTGTGCATACCACCATCAATTCCAAGGGCTCCGGCACCTATCAGGCCGCTGTCCTCTCGCGCAATCTGTTCTATGAGGAGCACCCCGAGGCGAAGGATTTTCACATCCACCTGATTGACTCCATGACCTATTCGATGGGCTATGGTATGGCTGTGGTGGAGGGCGCGCAGCTTGCCGAGCAGGGCGCCGATGCCGAGGCGGTCGCGGCGCATATCCGGGAATTTTGTGAGCACTCCCGCCCTGTATTCATTTCGCTCGACCTGAAGTGTGTGAAAAAATCCGGCCGCGTTTCTCCGGCTGCCGCCTTTGTGGGCGACGCGCTGGGCCTGAAGCCCATGTTCAGCTTTGAGGATGGCGAGGCGAAGATCCTCTCCAAGGCGCGCGGCGAGGCCAATGCGATTAAGGCGCTGGTGGACCTGTGTATGAAGGAGCGCAAGCCTCATACTAGCTATGTGATTGTTCACGGCAATAACGACGAGGCTGCCGCCAAGCTGCGAGAGGCTGTCGCCGCTGTGATTGACCAGCCGCCGATGGCGGATTATTACGTCGGCTGCGTGATTTCTATCCACGCCGGCCCGAATATGATTGGTATTCTTTACCGTAAGTAAGAGGGATTCTTATGAAAATTATATCTGATTCTTCCTCGAATGTATTCAGCCTCCCCGAGGCGGATTATGCCTGCGTGCCGATGAAGGTTCGCGCTTCCGACCGGGAGTTCGTAGACGACGCGGCGCTTGACGTTGCCGATATGCAGCGGCAGCTCAAACAGAGCAAGGGAAGATCCGGCTCTGCCTGCCCCAGCGTGGGGGAGTGGCTGGAGAGCTTTGGCGATGCGCTGGAGGTTTTTGTTGTGCCGCTCACGAGCAAGATTTCCGGCGGCTATCGCTCGGCCTGCGCCGCAGCGCAGGCATTTATGGAAGAAAATCCTGCCCGCAAGGTTTTTGTGGTGGATACCAAGACCACTGGGCCGGAGCTGGAGCTGATTGTGGAAAAGCTCCGCGACCTTTCTAAGCTTCCGCTCAGCTTCGAGCAACGGGTGAAGGAGATTATGGACTACTGCACCGGCAGCCACCTGATTTTCTCGCTCGCAAAGCTCGAGAATTTTGCCCGCAATGGGCGCGTGAACCCGGCGCTCGCGAAAATCGTTTCGATGCTCGGCATCCGCATCATCGGGCAGGCGAGCGCTGAGGGCGAGCTGCAGGATCTGTATAAGTGCCGCGGCGAGGACAAGTCCATTGAAACGCTCTACAGCTGCATGATGAAGCTGGGCTTCGCCGGCGGGCGTGTGCGGCTGCGCCACACCGATAACCCGGAGGGTGCGAAGAAGATGCAAAGCCTTATTTTGAGCCACTTTCCGAATTGTGACCTGACAATCGGTGTCAATCACGGCCTCTGCTCCTACTATTGCGAGCCGGGTGGCCTGCTGGTGGGCTTTGACAGCTTTTAACGGACGAATTTAAGGCTCTATGTCAATAGTTGGGGTAGGGAGGAAATAAGAAAAGATTCCTGTCGT
>JAJQFT010000059.1 GCA_021200975.1 Bacillota bacterium
GTCGGTCTGGGCGCCGCAGCTAGGGCAGATATGCATTCTGCGAGGCAGCTCCACTATTATAGAACCGGACAAAATTAAGGAATATTACCAGCAGTGGCTGTGGGCTTGGAAGGGCTACAAGACCTTCACCGGCCGCACCAACCGCAAGGATTACTGGACCTTCGTCCTGTGCAACCTGGTTGTCTTGATTGTCGGCTCTGTCGTTCTGGGCATCGTGGCGGGTATCATCGCCGGTATCTGCGCGGCAATTGGCAACGCGGCTGATGCCGTTTGGATCATCACTATCGGCACGATTATCGCCGGCTTGATCACCCTCGTAATCGGCATCGCCAGCCTGGTCATGATGCTGGGCCTGATTGCGCCCACCATCCGCCGTCTGCACGATACCGGCAAGTCCGGCTGGTTCACCCTGCTGTGGATTGTTCCCTGCTGCGGCATTGGTCAGATCGCCCTGATTGTTCTGTGCGCGCTGCCCGGCACTGAGGGTGAGAATCAGTTCGGCTAATTCCCGATTCCCCCCCCCTTCTCAATATGGATACGCACAGCCCCTCTCCGGCGTGGAGAGGGGCTGCTTCGTCTATAGGAGAAAGGCGGAAAATATTTTACAAATCTTTGCAGGAAAAGTCATTGACGAATATGCACAATTTTGGTATACTATTCTTACAGAATTTTAAGGAGGTTCTTACAATGGCAAATATTTTAAGTCGTTTCAGCGATATCATCTCTTCCAACATCAACGCCCTGCTCGACAAGGCGGAGGATCCCGCGAAGATGATTGACCAGTACCTGCGCAAAGCCAGCGAGGACTTGGCCGAGGTCAAGGCCAACACCGCCGCCGTCATCGCCGAGGAGAAGCGCTGCAAGCGTATGCTCGACGACTGCAACGCCGAGGTAGAGAAGTACTCCTCCCTTGCCAAGAAGGCGCTCTCCGCCGGCAACGAGGGCGACGCGCGCGTATTCATCGCTAAAAAGCAGAGCCTGGAGGAAAACCTCGTAACCCTGCAAAAGAACTATGACGTCGCGCACGCCAACGCGACCAAGATGCGCCAGATGCACGACAAGCTGGTGGACGATATCGAAGCGCTCAAGCAGCGCCGCAACAACATCAAGGCGACGATGGCTGTCGCCGAAACGCAGAAAACCGTGAACAAGGCGCAGGAGGCCTACTCCGGCGCGAACGGCTCCATCGCCGGGTTCGAGCGTATGGAGGAGAAGGCGCAGCGTATGCTCGATGAAAGCATGGCCGCCGCCGAGCTTTCCGAGAAGCCAACCGACGAGGCGAAGGAGCTGGAGGCCAAGTACTCCGGCAGCAACGCGGCCACGGTGGACGCCGAGCTTGCCCGGATGAAGGCAGAAATGGGGCTGTAAGATGGGTCGCGGCGGTGGCGGAGGCGGCGGCCGCAGCAGCGGAGGCGGCGGTGGCGGCCGCTCCTCGGGCGGCCGCATGGGTTCCTCCGGCGGCTTCGGCGGTTCCAGCCGCGGTGGCGGCTCCTACGGCGGCAGTCGCGGCGGCGGCTCCTACGGCGGCAGGCCGGGCGGTCCCGGCGCTCCCCGCCCCCCTCGCGGGGGCATGTGGGGCGGCGGCTTCCGGCCGGTAGGCTGGGGCGGTTATGGCCGCGGGCGCGGCGGCTGCCTGGGCTCGCTGACAGCCTCTATTCTTACAATCGTAATCGTCGCCCTTGTGCTGGTGATGGCTCTCGTTTCCATGCTCACCGGCTTCCTCAGCTCCTCCAGCAGCTCCATCACGGTTTCCACCGTGGAGCGCGAGAAGCTGGTCGCGGATGCCGATACCAGCATGGGCTATTATACCGACGAGCTGGGCTGGATTCGCTCTGCTTCCACGCTCAATAGTGGGCTGAAATCCTTCTATCAGGATACTGGCGTCGCGCCCTACCTGTATATTACTGACACCGTCAACGGCACGCACGACCCCACGGAAAGCGACATGGAAACCTTCACGAGCGCGCTGTACGACGAGCTGTTCGACGACGAGGCGCATTTCCTGCTGGTGTTCTTCGAGTACTACAGTGGGCAATACAATATGTGGTACGTCGGCGGCAGCCAGACCAAAGCCGTGATGGACGACGAGGCCTGCGACATCCTGCTGGACTATATCGACGAATACTACTACTCCAACCTTTCCGATGAGGCCATGTTCGCCACCGCCTTTGAAAAGGCGGGCGAGCGGATTATGAGCGTGACGACCTCGCCGCTTCCGGCAATCATAATTGCGCTGGTAGTGCTGGCGGTGGTTGTGGTGCTGTTTGTATGGTGGCGCAAAGCAAAGGCGCAGAAGAACAAAGAGGCCGAGCAGACCGAGCGGATCCTGAATGCCGACCCGCAGAAATTCGGCACAGAGGACGACCAGAAGCTGAACGACCTGGAAAACAAGTATAAGTAGCGGCGCGCCGGAGCCCCGGCAGCAAAACGACATAAACCCCCTAAAGGGAATCTGCGTTCCCTTTAGGGGGTCATTTTATACGTTTCCTGTCCTTTGCGGAGGCGGCAAGCCGGAGCGAAAGCCCTACTGCGCCTTGCGGTGCATCACGTCGCCTTTTTCGCAGCGGTTGCCCCACGCGTCAATCATCTTGCCGTCGCGGTAGACGCAGATGATTTCGCAGTTGTTTGAGCAGCGGCCACACTTCGCCTCGCGGGTCTTGAATTCGACCTCCTGCGTGGCGAAGCGGAATTCCTGCCGTGCGCTTCCGCTCTTGGCCAGCAGCGCCGCGCCGATTGCGCCCATCAGGTGCCCGTTCTCATCGACGCGCACCTGGCAGTGCAGGGCACGCTCGAAGGCCGCAACCACGCCCACATTCTTGCTCACGCCGCCCTGAAATACCACGGGCGTTTCGATGCGCTTGCCCTTGGCGACGTTATTGAGGTAGTTGGCAACGACCGCCTGGCACAGCCCGGCCACGATATCCTCCTTGGAGTGTCCCATCTGGATTTTATGCACCAGATCTGACTCGGCGAACACGGTGCAGCGCGCGGCGATTTGCGTCGGATGCTTGGAGCGCAGGGCAATTTGCCCCATATCCTCCACCTCAATGCCGAGCCGCCGCGACTGGCTCGATAGGAATGCGCCCGTGCCCGCGGCGCAGAGGGTGTTCATCGCGTAGTCCACCGCAACGCCATTCTCCACGAGGATGATTTTGGAATCCTGCCCGCCAATCTCCAGAATGGTGCGGGTTTCGGGATAAAAGGCTGTGGTGCCCACGGCGTGGGCGGTGATTTCATTCTTGACCATCGTAGCGCCCACGACGGCGCCCGCGAGCCGGCGCGCGCTGCCGGTAGTGCCGCTGGCAACAATGCGGTACTCGCTCTGGTCGAACGGCGCTTCCAGCAGCCCCAGCAGCCGCTTTACCGCGCCAATGGGGTCGCCCTCCGTCCAGATGTAGGCGCTCGAGAGAATATGCTTCTCGTCGTCAAGAATCACGCCCTTGGTCGAAATCGAGCCAACGTCGATGCCCAAATAAGCATCCTTCATCGAATTACCTTCTTTCTCATGCTAATCATGTCGTAAAACGCCTCGAGCCGGGTCATCAGCCCTGTGTCGCTCGTCTGCGAGTCATAGGTCAGGTACAAAATGGGGATTTTGTAGTCCGCGCCAATGTTTTGCAGCACCGGCATGATCTGAATTTCCGGCGTGCAGCAGGCGGATTTTACATGAATCAGGCCGTCGAAGCCCCGCTCGGCGTAGTCGCGCGCGCACCAGATATTCGCTGTGGAGGTCGGCCCCATGCTGAAGCGGGTCAGGTCGCGCACGCGGACATTCAAGTTCTTCTCGCCGCTGTAGTGCAGGTTTCGGTGCGACACGTTCATCCAGCGGTGCACCTCTACGCCCATGTCGGCGAGCTTCTGCTCCAGCTCAAGGTTGGAGAACGCGTCCTGCACCGTGTAATACTCCCCGATGATGCCCACACGCAGCGGCTCCTCCTTGCGCAGCGGGATCCCCTGAAAGGCGGACTTCACGCGCTGGTAGCCCTCCTCAATATCCTGATGGGAGGCGGCGCGATCCATATCCGTCCAGAATTGGTTGAGCGCGCGCTTATACGCGCCGCGCTCCAGCTCGAAGCCGCAGTTGAGGTAGTATTGCGCGGTGATCTCGTCGATATATTCCGCCATTTTCACGGTGTCCATCGCCGCGGGGACTACCTTGACGGGATTGACCTTGGGATTGACGCGGCCGATGGCCTTGAAATAGTCCCTGTTTTTCCCGGTGGTGTAGGTCGCGAGGTTGATGTAGTCAAATTGGTAGCCCAAATCGCGCAAAATCTGCTCCTGCAGCTCGCCGTAGTAGCCCAGCCGGCAGGTACCAAACAGCATCACCAGCGTGTCCGCGCCGCATTCCAGCGCCTCGATGGTGCTGCCGAGCGTGGTTTTGAACGGCGTGCAGACCGAATCCGGGCTGTAGCGCGTGCCGATTTCGAGCGTCTTGCGGGTCATGGGCGGCTGCATAATATAGCGCGCGCCAAGCCCCTGTTCGACAAAGTAGCGGAAGGCGTAGTTGTAATTGGCCGCCATCGGGAAGGCGACCTTCTTGGGCACCTCCATCTTTTTCTTTCCCATATTCACAGCTCCCCATGCTTAAAGCGCAAAATATCCACGAAGCTTTCCAGCCGCGTTTCCACCCCGGCCATACCGCTCTGCGCGTCCAGCACCAAATTGAGGATGGGCACGCCCTTAAGGCGGCGGATGTAGATGTCGCTAGTCATGGCATCGGGCCCGCAGGGGAACACGGAGAGCAGGATGATGCCGTCCACCCGCTCGCCGTACTGGCAGATTCCGCCCGCGATTTCCCGGCTGAGCTCCCAGCGCATGGTGGGCGAGAATTTCTCGCTCTGCTTCAGGGCGGCCTTGCGGTCAACGATATCCGCCCGCAGGGCGGTCACCCCGGCACCGTGGAGAAAATCCGTAATGGGCTTGCCAATGTACTCGTCCTCAGCCACATAGCTGTGCGCGGCGACAAGCACCTTCAGCCCCGGGCACTTGGCAAGCGCCTCCTGCTCCTCGAGTCTGGCCTTCCATGCACGCGCCTCGGCCTTCTTCGCGGCACGGTAGGCCACCAGCGCCTCGTTGACCGGCACGCCAATTTCGCCCGCCATTGCGAAGAAGGCGGTCATCTCGTCGTGCCCGAGGTCCACATCGACATTATAGGCCAGAAATTTCTGCCCCGAGCGGCGGTAGACGTTGCAGCAGATGTCGTACATTCCCTCAAAGGTGGTGCACATCGCGCGCCGCACGCCGAAGTTGCTGATGCGCGGCACGAGGATGTAGTCGCATTTTCCGACCAGCGAATCCACGTGTCCGAGATAGATTTTCACAGCCAGGCACATTTCGTCGATGGCTCTGTCGCTGCCGCGGTTGAGCGTTTCGAGCGTCGTCGGCTCGCTCACAAGCGTTTGAATGCCGAGCTTTTCAAAAAAAGTCAACCAAAGCGTGCCGTAGCGCGCGTAGAGCAGGGCGCGAGGCAGGCCGATGGTCAGCTGCCCCCTCGCGGGGGCGGTTTTGTTTTTCTTTGGCAAATTGCTCACCTCTCCCGAAAGTATAGCAGAAAGCACAAAAAAACGCAAGCAATTTTTGCACATTCAACAAAAACTGTGCAGCTGCGACAAGTGCGGCAGGGAATTCCGGGGAATTTTTTGGCTCGTTGATTTTCCTCCCGCCCTTCCCCGAAGCACCCAGCGGGCAAAAAATCTCCCGGGGCTTGCCCCGGGAGAGGATGTAATGCAAATTATTCGCCCGCAATGACAACGTCGTTGACCTGGCAGAACAGGTACCAGCTGTAAATCGGGATAATGCTCAGAATGGTCATGACAATGGCATTGTCAAACGGCAGGGACATATTCTTGGCCTTGGCGATAGCGATAGCCTGCGAGTAGTACTTGTAGTACCAGTACCACATGTAGATGCTGCAGGTGATAATACCCAGCAGCAGCGCAACGATGAAGCCGGTGATGGTGGCCTCGCCGTGGCGGGAGGCGACGGTGTTGTGATCCTCGGTGGTAGCGTACCATGCGTACAGGCCGTAGATACCGCAGGTGATGATGCTCAGGAGTAGCGTTTTGATAAACTCAAATTTTCTCATAGTTTGTCCTTTCTGTGGATAGCAGAAAATTTTCCGGGATGTGCCATACTCATCACGAAAAACGCAGCCGAACCATCACCGCGGCTCGAACTTCCGAAACCGTGTTTTCAGAAGCTCCCCCGAAATGGAACTATCACAGAAGAATTTTATCATGTAGCGGCAAAAAAGTCAACACCGAAAGTGTAGATTCTGTAAAAATAAACCGCCAGCAGCACCACGGTCGCAATCGGCAGGAAGATGCCGCGCACGCGCGCATAGATCTTCTGAATGCGCGGAAAGTAGTGCGGCTCGTGGAAAATAAAAAACAGGTACGGCACGCCCAGGAAGAAAACCGGGTGGTAGTACAGCGCCGCCGAAAAATCGAGGCGCAGCGCTGCCAGATGCGCGCGCGTCATGCCGCAGAAGGGGCAGCAGATATGCGTAAGCAGATAGAGCGGGCAGTTGCTACCGAAAATCAGCAGCACCAGCAGCTCCGGGAGGCCGATCCCGACCGCCAGCCCCAGATGCGTCAGCAGGATTTTTGCCGCCCGGGGCAGGGGCTTTTTGACGCTTTTCGCGGCCTCCAATTTTACTTCCGGCTCCATAGGCATCAGTCTTGCTTCGCGATGCGCCGGTCATAAATCCGGCTTACAATCGCGTTGGCGATGAAAGCGGTGCATACGCCCGTGGCAATGCCGCAGAGAATATCGGTCGGGTAATGGACGTACAGGTACAGCCGCGTAAGCGCAATCAAAAGCGCAAGCACCAGCGCGGCGATGCCGAGCTTCTTATGGAAAAAGGTCAGCGCGGTGGCAGCGGCAAAGGAGGCGTTCGCGTGCCCGGAGGGGAAGGAGCCCGCATCCGTTTCGCGCGGAACCAGCAGCGTAACCTCCCGGCCAAGCAGGGCAACATAGTCGTAGGGCCGGATGCGCCCCACCAGTGGCTTGATAATCCCGTTGCACAGCACCAGCCCGACAATCAGGCTCAGCGCCACGGTGAAGCCCGCGCGCCGCGTTTTGGGAATGCACAGCAGTACCACGGCGAGGACAATCCACACCGCTCCGCCATTGCCAAGCTTCGTGATGAGCGGCACAATAAAATCCAGAGCCGGGCAGTAGAGATGCGCGGCAATCCAGTCGAGAATCGGCAGGTCGAAATGCTCGGCAAGATAGGCAAAAAATTCGGTCATTGGGCATTTTCCTCCGGCTTTGGCAGATTTTCGGGGGCGGGTGCGGCCGCCCACCTCGGGCGCTCGCACACCGTCAGGTACATCACATACACCAGCACGCAGATGGCGATGCAGCACACGCTCATCACGCTGTAGCAGTATAGGTAGAGGTTCCCGTGCCGCTGCACCCAGTACTCATAGAAGCCCGCGCCGCCAATCGCGGCGGCGAAGAGCACCCAGCAAATCCAATGCCAGTAGCGCAGGCCGTTCGCTTTCACGGAGTTGACGCTGTAAAGGATGAACACCGTGAGCATACTCACCGCGCTGAAAATCTGCACAATGCTAACAAATCCGTTCCACGGGAAGAAGCTAGAATCGTTGCGGGTGCTGTCGAGCACCACCTCCATCGCACAGTAGAAGGTGAGAAACAGGGCGAAGATATGCCCGCGGCGGAAGCCCCGCTTCACGCTCTTGCGGCGGCGCGCCGCGAACAGCCCCACCATCAGCACCGCCAGCGCGAGCATCAGCAGGAACTGCACGAAGAAGGTCGCAAAGCGGTACTCCACGTTTCCGCCGGAGGAGGTCACCGCCGAGCCGATGGGCAGGCTCTGGTAGGCGGGGTCGGTAATCAGGATGGTGCTGCGGCAGGTCGTGTTGAAAATCGCGCTCAGGCGGAACAGCGCGATGCCGATGCAGGCGCCGGGCGCGACCGCGTCGAGCAGCCGCCCGATGCTGTCGGTGAAGCACAGCAGGCGCACAAGCACCGCCGCGACCATCAGCGCCAGCAGCACGCCCGGCAGGCAGAAGCCGCCGGAGGAATAGTCCGTAATCGCGCTGGTGAAGCTGGTATACTGCTCGCTGTGGCAGTACCAATGCACCGCGCGGGCAAAGAGGACGGAAAGCACAGTCGCGATGGGCATATACAGCCACATCGCCGAGGCCTTTCCCCTGTCAGAGGTGTAGAGCGCGAGGCTCATGGCAAACCATGCGGCCACGCCCAGGGCAATCACGATGCCCGTCCAGTACAGCAGCAGGTCGCCGCTCGAGATGGCAATGGAATTCTGTGTCATGACTCCTCCTCCGGGACGGCGGTGCAGAAGTAGATGATGTCGCTCATCGTGCGCTCGTAGCCCCAGTCCACATGGTTGACCAGCTCCCCGTTGAAAATCATCACGGAAGTCTGCCCGCCGTCGAGTGCGTAGGCTTTCTGGCAGCCCTTCTGGTACATAAAGCTGGCAAGCTCGCTCATGGTTGCGGTGCGCACATCACCGTAGTCGCTGAAGTTGACGGTCATCAACAGATAGTGCAGGCTGTCAATCTGACCGATGGCGGTGCGGGAATAGTGGGTGCTCACCTCGCCGATGGGATAATTCTGGTTGAAGTCCACCAGCTCGCCATCGTCCACCAGGATTGGGCCGAAGGACACGGTAAAGACGATATCGTTATCGTCCACAAATTGCTGCGTCGATTCCGCATCCGTGAGCGTGCCCGCATAGGAGAAGAGCATATCGCCCGAGGCGGTGAAGTGGCAGGTATCGAGCGTGCTGGGGTTGAAGCGATAGAGCTGGCGCTGGTACACCGTCACGCCGATGGTACGGAAGGCGTAGAAGTCGCCGTTGATGGCCACCACGGCGTTGCAGTCCTTGGCCATGTCGGTGGCGTAGTACTGCACGCCCGCGCTGTAGGTATCGTTGGCAAGCTTGCGGCGCAGCTGAGAGCCGTCGGCCACCTTGACCTCCGAGATGGAGCAAAGGCGGTTGTCAATCAGCTCCTTCCACGTAATCACGAGGATGGTTTCGTCGTAATAGTATTGGAAGCCTGTGTCGCGGTAGGTCTGGATATCCGCATTCCACGATATCTCCTGTCCCTCGAGCAAATCGGCGCACAGGTCGATGATCGCCTGAATTTCGGCGGGGTCGGTCGTGCTGCCGAACTGGCTCTGGTTCGGCTCGGGAGCGACGGTAACGCTCTCGTCGATGCTGTAATGCTTGCGGATGGTCACAATCTCGCTCAGCGCGTCGCTCGCGGCATTGTTGATGAAATTGTTGAACTGGGTCATCAGGTTCATGCTCGTCTTGCTCGCAGTACTGGAGGCTGCGGTCGTTTCCGAGCCGGGGTGGATATTCAGCGTTACCCAGCGCAGGGCGAACAGCGACAGCACAATGCACACCGCCCCGACCGCCAACCGGACGGGAAACGGCATCAAAAATGGCTTTTTCTCGCGCTTTTTTGGCTTTTTCTCACGCGCGGGCCGCCGCTTCTTCCCTTTGGAGGCGGCCTCCCGGCGCGCGCGGCTGCGCTGCTCCAGCGGGGATTCGGCGCTGTCCATTTTTTCGGGGTTCGTCATATCGAAAAGCCCTCCTTCCTCAGCTCGCCGTGCCGCCCGTGAGGGCGCGCAGCAGGCTCTGCGTGGGAACCACCAGCCAAGTCCCATCCTCGTGCACCATCTCCGCCGTAAAGCGCACGGTGGTGTAGTAATCCTCGGCGTGCGCCAGCGCACTCTCCACCGCGGCGGCGTAGGCCTCCTGCGTTACCTCGCTCAGGTATTCGCCGCTTGCGTCGTAAATCTGGCTGGCCGGGCGGCTCTCAACGATTTGCTCAATATTGGCCATCGTCGTTTCCGCGACCTCGTCGCCAATCTGGGAGAGGTCTAGGTAGGTAAATTCCACATCCTGTATCGCGTTCAGCTGATCAACGGCGCAGTCGCCCACAAGGGCGTAGGAAAAACTCTGCTTGAGCGCCTCATATTCAAGCTGACCAATCTCGTCGGACGGGGTTTCCTCCAGCCCGAGGGTGTAATATTCGCTCAGCAGCGCATAGGCGCTTTCATAGTCCCCGCTTACGTAATAGGCAAAGAACGAATCCACCGTTTCGCGCGGGTCGCCCGCAAGCTCCGTGACGAGCGTGCCGGCCGACAATCCCACCACGGTCACAACGATTGCCAGAAAGGTGACGCCCACCGATAGGATGGCCCAGAAAGGCTTCATGCGTCGGTGCAGGAACACGAGGATGATCAGCCCAATGCTGATAACCGCGCCCAGCCCGGCTAGGAAGATGGCCTCCAGTGCGCTCTGGCCCAATACGAAGGGCGTGTCAGCGAGCCATGTGACCGAGAGCGAGCGCCCGGTTTCGGCGTCGGTATAGGCCGCGCCCGCGATGTGGCTCACCGTCACGCAGAAGGCGACCAGCACCGCCACAAACAGCAGCGAGTACAGCACGATTGCCGCAATGCGCGTCCATTTTGGCTTCTTCGCCGGCTCCGGCTTCTCGAGGTTGGGCGGAGCAAGCTTCCCGTTTGAAAATTTTCCTTGATACATGGCCTTACCTCCCGGTATCCGCGCCGCTGGGCGGCGCAAAGACCCAGCGCTGCTGGATCATATAGCTGGCAACGAACAGAATCAGCATCACCGCCGTGTAGACCACGGTGCGCAGCGCGGTGGCCGTTTCAGGGATGGCGAGCAGCCAGTAGGCGCCCTGCGTCAGCACCATCTGCACCAGCATCTGCGGAATCGCAAGCATGAGATAGCGCCCGAACGAGCGGCGGGTCGAGGCGGTGCTGTGGAATACCAGCCGTTTATTGATTGTAAAATTGAAGATACACGAAATCGCGCGCGAGCAAACGGTCGTCACCGCGGTCATGGCCGGATCCTCCAGCACCCTGCACAGCAGCAGCGACAGCACAGAATACAGCGCCAGCTCCAGCACCGAGGAAAGCATCGAGCTGAGCGTGTAGCGGAAAAAATGCGCCAGAATCAGCTTATAAATGCGCCACGAATCCCGGATGGGGTGGAAGTGGGAGGTTTGGTTCTCGTCGATGTAAACGGTCTGGATTTTTACCTCGTTGAATGCGATGCCCTGCTTCTTCATCTCGAGCAGCATGTTGGTTTCGTATTCGTAGCGCTCGCCCGCGACGGCCGCCATCGCCCGCAGGTAGCGTGCCGGGATCACGCGCAGGCCGGTCTGGGTGTCGGAAATCGTCATGCCCACAAAGATTTTGAATACCACCGAGGTGCAGGTGTTGCCGAAGCGGCTGCACGGCGGCACATCCTGCTGGGAGAAATCCCGCACACCCAGCACGATATGCCCGGATTCGAGCATTTTCTCGACGCATTTTCTGGTATCGTCCGCGCGGTGCTGCCCGTCCCCATCCACGGTCACGACCCCGGCGCAATCGGGGCGATTTTCGAGGATGTAAGCGAAAGCGGTTTTCATTGCCGCGCCCTTGCCCCGGTTGACGGGGTGGGTGAGCACGGTCACGCAGGGCCATGCAAGGGCGGCGTGGGTAAAATACTCGGTCTTTTCCGGCTTTGAGCCGTCGTTTACCAATATAATATCGGAAAAGCCCTGCTCGGTGAGGGCGTCAATCACGCTGTAAAGCTTCTCGTCTGGGTCAAGAGAGGGAAGAACAACCGAAATCTGGGACAGCAACGCAAGTCCCTCCTTTTTCTGCCTGATGCGAGGCTGAAATACTCAGCCTGTAAACGGTTTCATTATAGCATAGATTTCGACAATTGGAAAGTGGTCTTGCGTAAAAATTTTTTCCAAAAATGTAGCGTTACAATAGATGTGAGACCAAGGTATAGAAAAAAGCGATTGAG
>JAJQFT010000032.1 GCA_021200975.1 Bacillota bacterium
CTAATGAACAAACTCTTTCCTTTTTTTCGGTCTCACATCATTGACAAATGGACATCTTGCGTAAAAATTTTTTCCAAAAATCATCTTTGGCAGGATGCACAAATCCGGGCATATAAAATTGTGCATTAGCGAAAAACTTCTGAAGCCGGCTGCGAAACCGGTTGACTTTTGCACAAATCTACCCTATAATGGTGCTGAATGGCGGCGCATT
Source organism: Bacillota bacterium (assembly GCA_021200975.1). Lineage (GTDB taxonomy): Bacteria > Bacillota > Clostridia > Oscillospirales > Oscillospiraceae > Faecousia. The sequence continues at coordinate 212 of JAJQFT010000032.1, forward strand.
CCGTTTTTTCGCCGTCTAAATTTTTTATCATGGAGGAAAACCTATGAAAAAATACCTTGCGCTTTTGCTCGCGCTCGTGCTGTGCCTCTCGGTTGCGCCGATGATGGCTCTTGCCGACGGGAGCACCTACATCGTGGCGGGCTCAGACGGGCTTTGCGGCTCCTCGTGGGACGCGGCCGACACCGCCAACCAGCTCACGCTCGACAGCAGCGACGGGCTCTACAAAATCACCTATGCCAGCGTCGCGGCCGGCACCTACCAGTTCAAGATTACCGACGGCACATGGAGCAATTCCTGGCCCTCGGCAAACTATGAGTTCACCCTCTCCTCCGCCGCTTCCGTGACCATCACCTTTAATGCTGACACGGAGGAAATCAACGTCATCAGCGACGGGATTGGCGAAAAGCAGGCGCTGGAAATCACCTCTGTCTCCCTCGCGGGCGACGGCGAGGACGCTTGGCTCGGCGGGTCCAGCTGGGGCTTCGTCGCCATGACCGAGACCTCCGCCGGCGTCTACACCTACTCCTGCACCAACGTGCCGCTGAACGACAGCAAGGGGCACCAGTTCAAGATTGTCCTCAACGATAGCTGGGATACCTCCATCGGCGCGAACTACGATTCCGAGGGCACGATCACGGATTACGACGGCAGCAGCAACATCTGGTTCGCGCTGAGCTACGACTATTCCGACATTACCATCACCTTCGACACCACCGAGATGGATCTTGTGAACCTCACCGGCGCGAAGATTACCGTCACCGTCACCGAAACGGCCGGCGAGTCCTCCCCCGAGGAAACCGAAGCCACCGAAGCTACCGAGGCCACCGAGGAGACGGAGGCTACGGAAGCTACGGAAGCCACCGAGGCTGCCACGGATGCCACCACCGAGGAAGCCTCCACGGTCACCAAGATTTACGTTTCCGTGCCCGACGACTGGGAGAACCCCACCCTCTGGGCGTGGCTGGACGGCGGCGGCAATGCCTTTGACGCTTGGCCCGGCGACGCGACCACCCTCAACAGCAACGGCTACTGGGTCGGCGAGATTCCCAATTGGTGCGACCGCATCATCGTCGCCGCCAACGACGGCTCCTACCAGACGGCGGATTTGACCATCACCGCAGGTGCGAAGGCCTACACCCTCACCGTCACCGTCGATGAGTCCGGCATTGCCTCCTGCTCCATCGTGAGCGGCGCGCCCCAGACCGGCGATATTACGCCCTTCGTGGCCGGCTCCCTGCTCGCGCTCGGCGCGCTCGGCATTGTTGCCCTTGTCGTTGTCCGCAAAAGGTTCTTCTAAATCCACTATAACCGCATAAAATTCGGAGCTGCACCCGGCCGGGTGCAGCTCCCTGCTTTCTGAAAGTGAAATCGCCTGCGGCGTCTTGCCGATTTTTATTTTTTGAAGAGGTTGGTTTTTCGCTCCGTTCCCTTCACCAGCCGCACAAGGTTCTCGCGGTGCATAAAAATCGTAAGCACGCCCAGGAAGATGCCGCCGCCGAGCACAAAGACGCTGTCGTGATGAAAGACGGCGAAGCAAATCGCGAAGCCCAGCGCCCCCAGCACCGAGCCAAGCGAAACGTAGCCCGTTGCAAGATAGGCGGCGAGGAACACCGCCGTTACAATCAGCCCGATCCGCCAATCCATGCAGTAGGCGCAGACCGCACCGCTGAGAATACCCTTCCCGCCCTTGAAGCCAAGGAAAACCGGGAAATCATGCCCGAGCATAACGAAGATGCAGCCGAGCATCGTGCCCTCCAGCCACAACCCATCGGCTCGCAGCAGCAGCCCGCCGAGCATACAGGCGACGACGGCTTTCAGCACGTCGATGAGCACTACCAGAATCGCCTTGCCGGTGCCGTAGCTGCGGATGAAATTCGTCAGCCCGGCATTCCCGCTGCCGTGCTTGCGCACATCGTCATGCAGCAGCGCGGATACGCAGATCGCGCCGTTCAGATTGCCGAGCAGGTACGCGCCGATGGCGGCAAGCGCTGCGCGAATGACCATAGTCTATTCCTCCTTGTCTCCCTTTTGGCGAATTGTGATGCGCACCGGCGTCCCGCTCAGGCCGAAAACCCCGCGGATTTGGTTCTCGAGGTAGCGCTGGTAGGAGAAGTGAAACAGCCTCGCGTCGTTGCAGAAAATGACGAAGTGCGGCGGCTTGGTGCTTGCTTGGGTGATATAGTAGATTTTCAGGCGGCGGCCCTTGTCCGTCGGCGGCTGCACCCGCGCGGTCGCGTCGGCCAGCACGGAATTGAGCTGCCCGGTGAGGATGCGCCGGGTGTTCTGCGCGTTCACCGCGACGATCTCCCCGAAAAGCCTGTCTACCCGCGCCCCCGTGAGCGCCGAGAGGAACACGACGGGCGCATAGGGCATATAGCTTAAATCCCGCCGCACCTGCTGCTCAAGGTCGCGCATGGTGTTGGTCTGCTTGTCCTCCACCGCGTCCCACTTGTTGACCACGAGGATGGCAGCCTTGCCCGCCTCGTGCACCAGCCCGGCGATTTTGGTATCCTGCTCGGTCACGCCGTCGTTGGCATCGAGCAGGATCAGGCACACGTCCGCGCGCTCAATCGCGGCGATGGAGCGCAGGTTAGAATACTTTTCAATCGCGTCGTCCACCTTGCTCCTGCGGCGCATCCCGGCGGTATCGATGAAGCAGAATTTCCCGGCCTCGTTCTCAATGGTCGAGTCAATCGCGTCGCGGGTCGTGCCCGCCACGTTGGAAACGATGGCGCGCTCCTCGCCAAGGATGCAGTTGAGCAGGCTGGACTTGCCAACATTCGGCTTGCCCACGATGGCCACGGAGATGACACCGTCCTCCTCCTGCTCGTCCTCCGGGGCGGGGATATTGTCCAGCACCCAGTCGAGCAAATCGCCGGTGCCATGCCCGTGGATGGCGGAGACTTCGAATACATCCGCGATGCCGAGCGTGTAGAATTCATAAACGTCCGGATTCACCGGGCCGGTAGCGTCGCACTTGTTTACGGCGATGGCAACCGGCTTCTTGGCGCGGCGGAGCATCGCGGCAACATCCTCGTCCGCCGCGGTGAGGCCGCTGCGCACATCCGTAACCAGAATCACGGCATCGGCAAGCGCGATGCCGATCTCCGCCTGCCGGCGCATGAATTGCAGCATCTGGGAGTCGGTGCGTGGCTCGATGCCGCCGGTATCCACTAGAGAGAAGTGCCGGCCGAGCCACTCGCAGTCGCCATAGATGCGGTCGCGGGTCACGCCGGGGGTATCCTCCACGATGGCGGTGCGCCTCCCGGTAAGCTTGTTAAAGAGCATGGATTTGCCCACATTGGGTCGCCCGACAATGGCAACCAGTGGTTTTGCCACAGCTTTCGCCTCCTATTGCAATGATTTTTCCCGGAACAGAAAAAGGAGAAAGGCTCGGCGGCCTTTCTCCACTTTTTCCTGCCTTAGTCAGCCTTGGCGGCCAGGACCTGACGGCCATTGTAGGTACCGCAGGCCTTGCAAGCGGTATGGGGCGCGACCGGTTCGCCGCACTTGGGGCAAACGGTCACGGTGGGAGCGGAGAGCTTCCAGTTGGAACCGCGCCGCTTGTCACGGCGGGCTTTGGACACTTTACACTTCGGGACAGCCATGGATGACACCTCCTTGGTCAGACTGCTTTACCAACAGCATCGCTTTTATTTGAGTAGCTGCTTCAAAGCAGCGAAACGGGGATCGGGTTCCGGCTTACAACCGCAGGGCCCATCGTTGAGGTTCTTGCCGCAGCGCGGGCAAATTCCCCTGCAATCCGGGCGGCAAAGGAGCTTCTGCTCCGTGTTCAGCACAAAGACGGTGCGGGCAATTTCGTCCATATCCGCGCTTTTGCCAACCATGACGAAGACATTCTCATCCTCATCCTCGGGGTTGGCCAGCTCGCTCACCAGCACGGCTTCGAAATCAATCGCGACCGCGCGGGTGAAATCCCCGGCGCAGCGGTCGCACACGCCGTGCAGCGTGGCGCGCAGGCAGCCGCGCAGCATCAGCACGCCCGCGGTGTTGCGCACCGTGCCGGACACGCTGACCGGCTCAGGCACCGGGAAGCAGCTGCCGTAGCGCAAATCGGATAAATCCGCCTCGACCTCGAACGGAAGGCTCGCCCCGGGCGTTGCAAGAATTGCCGAAAGCTCCAGAAGCATTGCGTACCCTCCTCAAAGTCGTGCTCAGATATTATACCGTGGGAAAACCAATTTGTCAAACATTATTTTTTCAATTTTCCGTTTTCTGCAAAAAAACTCCCAAAGCGCTTGCGAAAAGCCGGAAAACGTGGTATTCTATAGGGAATGGAGGTGAGCGCATGGATCGAAAAGCGTATTCCGTCGCACTGGGCGGAATGCTGGCGGCGGTGGCCGTGGTGCTGTTCTGCCTCGCGTCGCTCATTCCCGTCGCAACCTACCTCTGCCCGATGCTCGCCATCGGCATTCTGGAGCTTGTGCGCCGCGTTTGCGGCACGCGGATCGGCTGGGCATGGTACGCCGCCGTAGCAATCCTATGCACCCTTTTCTCGGCCGACCGGGAGGCTGCGATCCTGTTCGTGTTTCTGGGCTTCTACCCGCTTGTGAAGGGTCGGCTCGACCGGCTCCCCGCGCGCTGGCTGTGGAAGCTCGTGCTGTTTAACCTCGACATCGCCGCAGCCTATTTCCTGATGCTGCGGGTCTTTGGCCTCGACCAGCTCGCCGCGGAGTTTGCCGAGCTGGGCTGGGCGCTGGGGATTGCCGCGCTTTTGATGGGCAATCTCTGCTTTATCCTGCTCGACCGGCTGCTCAGCCGCCCATTCGGGAGGGCGCGGCATGGCTGACTGGGTGCTGTATATGCTCCGCTGCCGGGACGGCACGCTCTACACCGGCATCACCACGGATATCCGCCGCCGTGTCGCCGCGCACAATGCGGGAAGCGGCGCAAAGTATACTCGTCCGCGCCGCCCGGTCGCGCTCGCGTATTTGGAAGGCTGCGAGAGCCACAGCGACGCGCTGCGCCGCGAGGCGGCAAACAAGCGGCTGCCCCGGGCGCAAAAGGAAGCGCTGTGCCGCGCGTGGGCGGCACAGCAGGCAGAAGCTATTTGCGAAGAAAGGCCTTGATGGCGGCCATCGAATCGTCGCTGATGACGTGCTCAATCTTGCACGCGTCCAGCGCGGCGGTTTCCTCGTCCACGCCGAGCGAATGCAGGAACGCGGTAAGCACCGTGTGCCGCTCGTAGATTTTCGAGGCGATGGCCTTCCCCGATTCGGTCAGGCACAGCGCGCCGCTATCGGCCACCGTAAGGTAGCCCGCCTCCTTCAGCAGCCCCATCGCCCGGCTTACGCTGGGCTTGGAGTAGCCCATGTGGGCGGCGACCTCCACCGCGCGGACGTTGGGATTCTTCTGGGAGAGGATGTAAATGGTTTCTAAGTACATTTCGCCGGATTCCTGCAACAGCATGGCCGCACCCCCTTCAATCTTGATTTCACTATTTTACCATAGCCCTGCGCTTTTTGCAAGGAGAAATTTGGTCATTTTTTCTTTTACGGGAGATTTTATATGGAAGAGCCTTTGTTTTTAGAGCTGGCAGACAACGAGTGGGAGCCGCAGGGCATTGACCATGACCGACAAATTGCGCGCGCCATCGTTTTTGACGAGCGGCAGCAGCTCTACTTTGCGCGAATTTCGCGCGACGACGCCTTCGGCAGGGCCACGCTGATTGAAACCTCCGGCGGCGGCGTTGAGCCGGGCGAATCGCTCGAGGAGGCAATCCATCGGGAGCTGCTCGAGGAGCTGGGCGTGCAGGTGGAAATCGTGTGCGCGCTTGGCCTTGTGAGCGACTACTACAACCTCATCCGCCGCCACAACCTCAATCATTATTTCCTTTGCCGGGTGCTTTCCTTCGGGGCCAGTCACCGCACGCCGGAGGAGGTGCGCGACTTCCACCTGTCAACCCTGCGGCTCGACTACGCGCACGCCGTGCAGGAGTACCGGCGCTGCGCCAGCACGAAGCTTGGCCGGCTTTTGGCGCAGCGGGAGCTGCCGGTGCTGCAGCACGCGCAGAGGATTCTCGAGCAAATGGCGGAAAATGACATTTAGCGCTTGCATTCGGCGCGTCCGGCTGGTATAATAGGAGAAATTTTTCGATTTTGGAGGAAAAAGCGATGAGCATTGCGGTTTTCGGCGCGGTATTTGTAGACATCAAGGGCTACCCCAAGGGCCGCTTCTCCCCCACCGGGCGCAACGCCGGCGCGGTGGAGCAGGTGCATGGCGGTGTGGCGCGCAATATTGCGGAGGACATCGCCAACTGCGAGCTGCGCCCGACCTTCGTCAGTCTGGTCGACGGCAGCGGCATCGGCAGCGACGTGGTGCGCAAGCTGGGCGACCACCGGGTGGACACCCGCTACATCCGCTCCGTGCCGGATGGGCTGGGCACTTGGCTCGCGGTATTCGACAGCGCGGGCGATGTCTACGCCTCCATCTCAAAGCGCCCCGATCTGAGTATGCTCAACCGGATCCTCGACGAGCAGGGCGACGAGATTTTCGCCGCCGCGCAGAGCGTGATTATCGAAATGGACTTGGATAAGGAAACCGTCAAGCGCATCCTGCGCTTGACGAAGAAGCACCGCAAGCCCATCTACGCCGCCACCGCAAACATGACGCTCACGTTGGAGCGGCGTGACTTTTTGCAGAGCATCGACTGCTTCGTGTGCAACCTGCAGGAATTTGGCATCCTCTTTGCCAACGATTATTCCGGCAGGGCGCCGCAGGACATGGTGGAGATTGTCGCCGAGCGGGTGCATTCGGCGCAGATTCCCCGCCTGATCGTCACCATGGGCGCGGGCGGCTCGGTCTACGCAAGCCTCTCGGGCGAGCGCGGCTATTGCCCCGCGCGCAACGTGCGGGTAGTCGATACCACCGGCGCGGGGGACGCCTTCTGCGCCGGGGCGTCGATCGGGCTGACCTATGGCAAGTCGCTTGCCGAGTCCTGCGAAATTGGCACGCTGCTGGCAAGCTCGGTCATCTCCACCACCGACAATGTCTGCCCCCGCTTCCGCCCGCGGGAGCTGGGGCTGGATGTGGACATACCGGGCGAATAGGCCCCATATGCATAAGGCAGGCGGCGAGCATGGAAGCTCGCCGCCTGATTTTGTTATGGATGCTTCGGTTTCCCTCAGTCTCTTACTCGGTTGCCGCGGTGGTGACGCCGGTGATGTGCATATTCAGGCCGTTGTACCAGTACAGGTAGCCGGTGGCGGAAATCACATCGCCCTCCTGCAGCCCTGCAACCGCCTGATAGACCTCCGTATCCGGGCCGGTCAGGTAGTTCTCCACGCACAGGTCGTAGTTCGTGTCGCCGTAGGAAACAGCCAGGTAGATGTCGGGGTCGGACTCGCTCTCCTTATAGCTCAGGGAGACGACGGTCAGGCCGGTCAGGGTGGCGTACTCGTTCTGGTGGTCGATCAGCTCGTCGGTGCCGAGCAGCTCTGTCAGGTCAACCGCCTCGGCAACATAGGGGTCGGCGTCGACGAATTCAAAGGTGGCGTCGGTGATTTCCACCTCGCCGGACCACTCGCTCTTGTAGCCGGTCACGCAGATGCAGGTGCCAGCCTCCAGCTTCGCCGCATCCTCCTCGGAGCAGGCCATGTCGTAAACGAAGTAGGCGCCGTCGGGGCTCTGGCAGTAGACGGTGATTTTGTCATCCCACCAGGACTGATGCGCCTGCACATAGGTGACTACGGTCACAGCCTCGTCCACCGCGGCGGCAGCATACTCCTCGTGCGTCATACCCTCAACGGCAGCGTCAGTTTCGTCCGTTCCCGCCTCGGAGGTGCAGGCAGCGAGGGCAAGCACCATCACAAGCGAGAGCAGAATTGCAATCCACTTTTTCATGTTTCATTCTCCTTCATTATTTTTGGGTTTTCAGATTCAGATACACATTCGCGTATCGTGGTCATTATACACCTGTTTTCAAAAAAATCAATAGAAAGTTTGGATTATTCCTGTTTTTTCTTGCGAATTGCCAGAATCGCGGCGTAAATCCCGATACAAATCCAGCATGTTGCCAAACCTGCCAGCAGCGCCACCGCGCCGGCGGGCAGCGCGCCGAGGGCAATCTTGCCGCTGCTGCCCGTGCCGGTCTGGAGCTGGTCGAGGCGGTAGAGGGATATAATATCGGCGTACAGGCTTTCGATATAGGCCTCATCCACGCTCGTTTTGCGGCGGACGGATTTGACGACCTCCTCAATCAGCTGCCCGGCCGCGTCGCGCACGGAGGCCGAGCCGTTAAACACCGGCGTGGTGAAAGTGTTGGCGATGTTGTCGAGCAGCAGCTCGGTCGCCGCGATTTTCACACTGTAGTAGGTTTCGTTATCCTCCCCCGCGCGGCTGAGATAGTCTTGGTATTCCTCGCTGCGCTGCGCGCGCGTCGTCACCGGCAGGTAGCCCTCCGTTTCGGCGTAGGCAATCTGCACCGGGTTGGTCAGCAAAAACTGCGCGAAAAGCCACGAGGCCAGCACCTCCTGCGAATCCGCCTTGTTGAACACGCAGATGCTGGGGCCCTGTGAAATCATCTGCACATTTTCGGTGTCCACCTGCGGCACGGCGCGCACGACGGTTTCAAACTCCACGATTTGATCCTCCGGGATGTCCAGGAGCGGCGCTTCGCTTCCCATCCATGTCGAGCCGGCAGTGGAGTCGATGGCGAAAATGCACTGCCCGGCGTTGAGGAAATTGGCGGGATAGCTCGAAATCTTGAAGGTCGAGAAGCTGCCTGCCGCAACGTGCTCGGCAATGGTATAGAGGAAATCCGCCGTTGTGTCGTTAAACAGCAGGATCTCGCCGCTGTCGGTCGAGTAGCCGCCGCCCGCCTGCTGAAGATACTGAATCATCATATTGTCGGTGGACTTATATAGGAAAGGAATCAGCACCTCCTGCCCGTTGACGGCGTAGGTACCGTCCTCGTTCAGCGCCATCGCCGCGTCGGAGACCTCCCAGATGAAGTCCCATGTCAGCACGTCCGGCACGGTGTAGCCCAGCGCCTCTACATAGGTTTTGTTGATGTAGCAGGCCTCGGTGGAGCGCATGAAGGGCAGGGCATAGTACTCGCCGGAAATCGCGCACTCGTCCAGAAATTCGCCCACGATTTCCTCCTGCGTAACGCCGTCGAACTTCAGCTCCGAGCCGCCGAGGCCATAGCGGCTGTCGGCCATCAGCTCGCCGAGCGGCACGACCACGTTTTCGCCCGTGAGGTAGGTGGCAATGTGGTCAGGATAGGTGATGCACACGTTGGGCGTGGTGTCGGTTGCGATGTTGGTAATCACGTCGTTGTAGATGTCGCTATAGTTGGTATACAGCCGCAGCGTGACGGTGATATTGGGATAAAGTGCCTCAAAATCTGCAATCGCCTGCCGATAGATGGCCGACTGCGCGGCGTTGGAGTCGTTCTTCGCCCAGAAGGTGATTTCCAGCTGCCGACTCTCGTCGAATTCCTCCGGCACCTCGAAGCTGGCGTGGGATACGCTTCCGTGGCAGGCGCACAGGGGCAGCAGCATGGTAAGCGCGAGCAAAACAGCGCAGAGCTTTTTCATCCCTTCGTCCCTCCTCTGGAAACGCCCTCCATGATTTTCCGCCGGAAAATCAGGAACAGGACGATCAGCGGCACAGAAATCGAAACGACCGCCGCCATCATCGCAGGCACATTCTCCCGGCCGAAGCCGTTCTCGCGGATCTCCTGAATGCCGTTCGACACGAGATAGTAGGCCTCGTCGTCGGTAATCAGGCGCGGCCATACATAGGCGTTCCAGCACTCGATCACCTTCAGGATTCCGACAGTAATCAGCATCGGCCTGCAGATGGGAACCATCACCTTCCACAGGTACTTGAGGTCGGAGGTTCCGTCCACCTTCGCCGCGCGGTACAGCTCCTTGGGCACGGCGGCAAAGCTCTCCTTGAGCAGGTAGATGTAAAACACGGAGCTTACGCTCGGCAGAATCAGGCCGAGGAAGCTGTTGCGCAGCCCGAGATTCGTAATGGTCACGAAATTGGTGATAATCACCAGCTCGTTGGGGATCATCATCAGCGAGAGCATGGCGGTGAAGGAAAAGTCCCGCCCCCGGAATTCCAGCACCGAGAAGCCATAGGCCGCCAAAACGCTCAGCACCATCATCAGCGCGGTGGTCGCGGCGGTGAAAATCAGGGTGTTCAGGAAATAGCGTGCCAGATTCACCTGCGTAAAGGCCTGAATGTAGTTTTCAAAGGTGGGCTTCAGCACCAGCAGGTAGGGCACCCGCTCGGCATTGTACTCGCTGTAGCTCTTCAGCGAGGTCATCACCATCCAGTAGAACGGGAACAGGACAATGATGGCCCACACCGTAAGCAGCACATAGGTCGCGGTCTTGCCCGCCGCGCTGCGGATACGCGCACGGCGCTGCAGCGTCCGATAGTCCGTCATTGCGCGACACCGTCCTTTCTTGCCGATAGCAGCAGGTTTATCACCGTGACCGTCAGCACCACGGCGAAAAGCAGCAGCGCCGCCGCCGCGGCATAGGAGGGGTAGCCGCCGCTGTCGCCATAGAGCATATCATAGACATAGCCGACGATCGTATTCATCCCCGCCACGTTCAGGTCGGTGCCAAAGATGGCGACCTCGTCGGAATACGCCTTGAACGCGCCGATAAAGCCTGTGATTACGAGGTAGAAAAGCATCGGCGAAATGCTCGGCAGGGTAATGCGCCAGAAAATCCGCCCGGGGCGCGTGCCGTCGATTTTCGCCGCCTTGTAAAGCTCGTCGTTGACGGAGGCGAGGGCGCTCGTGAGGATGAGAATCTTAAACGGCAGCACGATCCAAATGGTGTACAGGCACGTCACGAGCATTTTCGCCCAGTAGGGGCCGTTGATAAAATCCACCGCCGTCCCGCCCAGCGCGGTAATCAGGGTGTTCACCAGTCCGTCGGAATAGGGCGTCTGCTGAAAGAGCATCATAAATACCAGCCCCACCGCCAGCGTATTGGTAACATATGGCAGGAAGAAGATGGTCTGAAACAGCTCCCGAAGCGCGCGGATATTCATCAGCGCGAGCGAAATCAGCAGTGCCAGCCCGGTGGAGATCGGCACCGTCACAATCACGAGCAGGAAGGTATTTTTCAGCGCCTGCAGAAAGTAGGTGTCGTGCAGGACGTAGGAAAAGTTGTACAGTCCCACCCCGAAGTAGCTCCCGGAGGCAGAGTTGTAGCCCTCCTCGAGCGAATAGATGCAGACATCGATGAGCGGGTACACCATAAACACAGCCAAAAACGCAAAGGCCGGGAGGAGGTACAGCCAGCCCTTTCGGTTATTTGCTTCCATATCATCACCTCGTGCCTTATCATAGCACATTTTTGAGAAAAACGGTAGAGCCTTTGGAAAAAATTTCCCCCATTCGGCAAAAAATCTCCCCCGCGCGGCGGGGGAGATTCGATTTCGGGTGCTTTAAGGAAACTCTGAACAAATCGTCTGCGGCGTCTTGCCGATTTATTTGGGTTCTATAATAAATGTTGGGGTCAGGTGTGAGCCTGACCCCATGAATATGAAAA
>JAJQFT010000006.1:0-47469 GCA_021200975.1 Bacillota bacterium
TCTAATGAACATACTCTTTCCTTTTTTTCGGTCTCACATCATTGACAAATGGACATCGCAAAGAATTCCCGGCTTTTTCTCGACACGGGTTTGACTTTTTTCCGGCTTTGGTGTACAATATGTCCGACCAGATTAGACAGCCGCGCGCAGCGCCCGAAAGGGTCTGTGTGAGGAAAGTCCGGGCTCCACAGGGCAAGGATAACGGGTAACGCCCGCCGGGGGTGACCCCAGGACAAGTGCAACAGAAAGATACCGCCCGGCGCAGGCCGGGTAAGGGTGAAAAGGTGCGGTAAGAGCGCACCCAGCCTATGGAGACATAGGTTTTATGCTGTAAACTCTATCCGGAGCAACACCGTGGAGGGACATTCGGCCGGCCCGGCCGTCCCGAGGAGGTGGCTGGAACCTGTCGGCAACGGCAGGTCTAGATAGATGGCTGTTCAAACAGAACCCGGCTTACAGATCCGGTCACACAAAAGCAAAGCCGGCAGGCTGCCTCGCAGCCCCCGGCTTTGTTGTTTTTAAGTGCGCTCGGAATCAGGGGAATCCTTCGAGCGGTCTTACAGCTCCACGTCCAGCTTGGCGACGACGGCAGCGCAGCGCGGGCAAAGGCCATTCTCGTCCGGCTGCAGCGTATGCATCCAGCAGCGGGGGCATTTACTGCCCTTGGCCTCGGTTACGGCGATGTGTGTGCCGGCAAAGCGGCTCTCGCCGCGCGTCGCACGCTCGGGCGCAGCCTCCCCACTGGCGAAGGAGGAAACGATGCACACCTCGGCCATGTTGACGTCGGCAATCTGCGCAAGCGCTTGCGCGCCCTCCTCACTCTCGGCGCTAACGCTCACATGCGCCTCAAGCGCCTTGCCGATGCGCTTTTCCGCGCGGGCAAGCTCCAGAACGCCGTTGACATCCTCGCGCAGGGCAATCACGGTGCTCCATTTCTCCATTGTCTGCGCGTCGAGGCAGTATTCCGCGCAGCCCTCCGGCATCTGGTTGAGCAGGATATTGCGCGCATCATCGCCCGCGCGGTGCGGCATCTTGTGCCAGATCTCGTCGCAGGTGAAGGCGAGAATGGGGGCAAAGAGCTTCGCCAGAGCGTCCACAATCCGGTACAGCGCCGTCTGCGCGCTGCGGCGGCGCAGCCCTGCAGCCTGCTCGCAATAGAGGCGATCCTTGAGAATATCGAAGTAGAAGCTCGACAGCTCCACCACACAGAAATCGTTGATTGCATGGGTAACAACATGGAATTCATAGCGGTTATAGGCCTCGCGGCAGGTCTTCACCAGCGCATCGAGCTTTGTGAGCGCCCAGCGGTCAAGTTCCTCCATCTGCTCGGGCGGCACGAGCTGCTCCGTGTCAAAGTCATTGAGGTTGCCGAGGCAGTAGCGCGCAGTATTGCGGAATTTGAGGTAATTCTGGCTGAGCTGCTTAAAAATTTCTTTCGAGCAGCGAACATCCGCATGATAGTCGGACGATGCCGCCCAGAGGCGCACGATATCCGCGCCGTATTCCTTAATCAAGTCCGCCGGGTCGATGCCGTTGCCGAGGCTCTTGTGCATCGCGCGGCCCTGGCCGTCCACCGTCCAGCCGTGGGTCAGCACCTGCTTGAACGGCGCGCCGCGGTCGAGCGCGCCCACACTCGTGAGCAGCGAGGCTTGGAACCAGCCGCGGTACTGGTCGGCTCCCTCCAGATAGACATCCGCCGGCCAAAGCTCTGGTGTGTCGCGCATGAGCGAGGCATAGTGCGTCGAGCCGGAATCGAACCAGCAGTCGAGCGTGTCTTTCTCCTTGCGGAATTCCCTGCAGCCGCAGTACGGGCAGGTGAAGCCCTCCGGTACCAGCTCCATCGCTTCGCGCTCAAACCACACGTTCGAACCAAATTCATCGAATAGCTTTGACAGCTTTTCAATCGATTCCGGATTGGAGATCGGCTTCCCGCAGGACTCGCAGTAGAACACCGGGATCGGCAAGCCCCAGCGGCGCTGGCGGGAAATGCACCAGTCGGCGCGCTCGCGCACCATGCTTGCCATACGCTCGCCGCCCCATGCGGGGTACCACTGCACATTCTCAATGGCAGCAATGGCCTTATCCTTGAACGATTCCACCGAGCAGAACCACTGCGCTGTCGCGCGGAAAATGACAGGCTTCTTGCAGCGGTCGTGGTGCGGGTAGGAATGGACGATTTCCTCGCTGGCAAAGAGCATCCCGTCGGCGCGCAAATCCTCGAGGATTACGGGGTTGGATTGTTCGGTGCTCAGGCCCGCATACTTCCCGGCGTAGTCGGTGTGGCGGCCATAGTCGTCCACCGGCACGACCAGCTCGATGCCGTAGCGCATACAGGTATTGTAGTCGTCCGCGCCGAAGCCGGACGCTGTGTGGACACAGCCGGTGCCGGAATCCATCGTAACGTACTCCGCGTTCACCAGCCGGGAGGTATGCCCCTGCAGGAAGGGATGGCGCGCGGTCATATTCTCAAAATACTGGCCGGGGAAGGTCGCAAGCACCTCGTAGTGCTCCACGCCCCCGATGCGCATGACGCGCTCTACCAGCGCCTCAGCAAGGATATAGGTCTCGCCGTTCTCTGCCCGGACGAGCGCATAGCTTTCGCGCGGGTGCAAGCAGATAGCCATATTGCCGGGAAGCGTCCAGATGGTCGTCGTCCAGATGAGGAAGTAGGCTCTTTCCATATCAAAATCCGCAAGCTTCCCGAGATGGTCGAGCACCGGGAACTTGACGTAAACCGTCGTACAAGGGTCGTCCTTATACTCGATATCGGCCTCCGCCACGGCGGTGACACAGCTCGGGCACCACGCGACAGGCTTCAGCCCCTTGTAGATATAGCCCTTGTCAAACATACGGCCAAAAACCTTGACCTCCTGCGCCTCAAAATGCTTGTCCATCGTGCGGTAGGGCTGCTCCCAGTCACCCACAACGCCGAGCCTGCGGAAGCCCTCGCGCTGCTTATTGATGAAATCCTGCGCAAAATCCTCGCAGGCGTCACGGAACTCGGGCACAGATAAGTCCTTATTGAGCTTCTTCTTGGAGGTTTCGATCGCGCGCTCGATGGGCAGGCCGTGGTTGTCCCAGCCGGGGACGTAGGGGGTATAGTAGCCCATCATCGCATGACTGCGGACAATAAAATCCTTCAGGCACTTATTCAGCGCGTGCCCCATGTGAATGTAGCCATTGGAAAACGGAGGGCCGTCATGCAGCACAAAGGGCGGCAGATCCCGGTTCTTCTCGAGCATGGCGCGGTATAAATCCTGCTCCTGCCACGATTTCAGCATCTCCGGCTCGCGCGCGGGCAGTCCGGCCTTCATGGGGAAGTCGGTCTTGGGGGTGATGATGGTATTTTTGTAATCCATTGGAAAATCCTCCTGAAAAAATAAAAGCGCCAATGTCCCTGCATAAAGAGACAAAGGCGCAAAACCTCTGCGGTACCACTCTCATTCCGGGATTCCTCCCGGCACTCGAAACGCGTTCTAACGCTCGCGGGGCGGCGCAGCCTACCTTTCGGTGCGCAGCTCGGAGGGGATATGCGCACACCGCGGCCGCCGCTCTCTCAGCATTTGAGCGGCTCTCTTAGGCCGGAGGGAATGCACACCTGTCCTCGTCTTGGCTATGGAAGCTTTCTCAGCCCCGCGTTAGCGGTGACTGGTGGGGTCGTAGTTGCGGCCGAATTGCAGGTTGGCAAAGCGGGCGCTGGTGCTGGTATCCGAGCGCGGATGCTTGGGCTCCGCCTTGGGCGCGTCGTCGCCGGTGGTGCCCACGAGGGCTTCGAGGCTGAAGGCAATTTCGTTCGCCACGGCATCGGTATCGTCCTCCGCCGGCGCGCCGCCCGGCTGGCCCGCGGCTGCATTTTCCCCGTCGAAATCGTAGACCGGCTTGCTCTCAGCGGTCTTTTCGGCCTGCGGCTTCGCCGGATTCGCCTGCTTGATGCGCTCAAGCGTTTGGATGCAGCCCTTGAGCTGCTCCTCCAAATCATTGATCTTGGCGGCTGCCGCGCGGCGAGCCTCCTCCACCCGGGCGGCCTCCTCGGCGATGCGGGCATCGGCGTTGCGGGCATTCTCCGCTGCGGCGGCATTGGCGTCGTTGAGCATCTGGGTGCATTTTACCTCCGCCTCTTTTACCATCTTGTCGCAGGTTTTCTGCGCGTTGATGATGGCGTCCTTCATGCTGGCCTCGTTCGCACGATACTCCTCGAGCTTGGTCACGAGCACACGCATCTTGCTCTTGAGCAGGGCGTTTTCCTTATACAGGGTAACATAGTCCTCTGTAAGCGGGCCAAGAATCTCGTCCACCGACTGCTTATCGTAGCCGTTGAACACAGCGTTGCTAAAAGAAATCTGATCGATTTGCTGCGGTGTAATCATGGCGTATCCTCTCTCTAAATTCTAAGCTCAAACGTAGCTTTCGGTTTCGGTAGGAACATTCTCCAAGTCGCCCACCACGTCCATGTGCGACGGACAGAACAGGTAGGTAGACTGCGCAATTTTTTTCACCGTGCCGTCCAAGCTATAGGTGCAGCCGGAAAGGAAATCCACCACGCGGCGCGCCATTGCCTTGTCTACATTCTCCATATTCACCACCACGGCCTTGCGGTTACGCAAATCGTCCGCCGCCTTGGAGGTTTCGTTAAACGCCGCAGGATGGAACAGCACCACCTCCTGCTTATTGCTCATACTTACCACCTGACCACGGAAGCTGGAAGCCGACGCCGTGGAGGCAGCGCCTGTGGCGGGGGCACCGGCGGGAGCGGTGGCTGCGCCGGACTCGGCGCCTGCGGAAGCGGAATATGGATTGCGGCGGCGGGCCGGGCGCTCTTCCGGCTCCTCGTCGGTTTCGTAATCGTCGTCGTAATCCTCGTCGTCAGCATAAGGCTGCGCAAATTTCTTGAAATTATCCCATAAACCCATTTTATATGTGTCCTCCCAAAGCTGCATCCTATAAGGATGGAACCGAATTCTTCAACGCCGCCGACATGGGCAGACGTAGCTGCTTATATTATCCTATTTTTTTCTCATTATGTCAACAAGAAAATTTGTGAATTTTTAATTTTTTTGCATTGGGAGGCGTTTTTTTGTGAAAAAAAGGCGATTTCGCGGCAGGCAAACGCGCGCAAGCGGCGGAAAAATCCGCCGCTTGGGGTGTTTCCTAGGGGATGCTGGGGGCAGCCGCCTTCAGCGGCTTCATGGGGGCGAGGGTGGAAATGGCATGCTTGTAAATCATTTGCTGCTTTCCGTCGCTCACCAGCACGACCACGAAGCTGTCGAACCCGGCAACCGTGCCGCGCAGCTGGAAGCCGTTCATCAAAAACAGCGTGACCGGGACCTTGTCCCGGCGAACCTCCTTGAGAATGGCATCCTGCAAATTGATGGCTTCTGACATAAGTACTCCTTCTTTCTGTTGGGATGTACCTATGCTACCATTTTTCAGGCGTCGAAATCCCGCAAATGCTGTAGGGCGCGCGCAAGAATTTCTTCGTCGGTGGTGCTTTCCTCCCGTAGGAGCCAGTGCATCGCCGCATTACGGCGGAACCATGTGCGCTGTCGCTTGGCGTAGCGCCGCGAGGCGCGCTGCACCTGCGACGTCGCCTCCCGAAGCGGCTCCTCCCCTTTTATGACCGCAACGAATTCCTTATATCCAATCGCCTGCATGGCCGTGCAGCGCTCCGGTACACCGGAATTCAGGAGGCCGCGGATTTCCTCCAGCAGTCCCATCTCCAGCATCTGCTCCACGCGCAGGTCGATGCGCCGGTATAGCACGGCGCGGTCGGTAAAGTCCAGCCCAAGCCAAACTGGCGCGAATCTCGGCGGAAGCGCGCGGGTGCGCGCGTCGTGGTCGGTGATGGTTTCACCGGTTTCACGATAGATTTCCAGCGCGCGCAAGATGCGCTTGCGGTCGGCCGCGGGGAGGCGCGCCGCTGCGGCGGGATCCACCGCGCGCAGCTGCTCGCGCATTGCCTCCATGCCGCGGCGATTGGCCTCGGCCTCTAGCTCCGCCCGCACGCCGGTATCGGGGATCGGCGCGAAATCCGTGCCTCGGATGAGATTATCCATGTATAGTCCCGTGCCGCCCGCGACAATGGCAGTCTTCCCGCGTGCAAGAATATCCTCTACGATAGGCGTCGCCATCGCGCAGTAGCGGCTGACGGAGAAATCCTCGTCCGGCTCGGCAACATCGAGCATATAGTGCGCGACGGCGCGCATCTCCTCCCGGCGCGGCTTGGCGGTGCCAATATCCATGCGGCGATAGACCTGCATGGAGTCGCAGGAAACCACCTCCCCGTCCAGCGCCTCGGCCAAAGACACCGCAAGCGCGGTTTTTCCGGAGGCCGTGGGGCCAGCCAAGCAAATAAGCCTCGAGTGCATCGCGCGCCCCCTATGTCCGCTTGAACTGCTTTTCGAGCAGCTTCTTGCTCAGCGTGATGCAGATAGGACGGCCATGCGGGCAGTATTTCAGCTCGCTTGTGGACATCACCTTATCCACAAGCGCGCGCAGCTCGGCAGGGTCGGTAACCCAGCCGGCCTTGATCGCCGCCTTACAGGCGACGGTGTGGAGCATTTCGTCGCGCACAGAATCGGGGCTGTCTGCCCGCCCGGCGAGCAGGTGCGCCGCAAGCTCCTGAAGCGTATCGGCTGCATCGGGCAGGGGCAGATCCATCGGGATTTGCCGCACAAGCACGGTATTGTCCCCAAATTCCCCAATTTCAAAGCCCAGCGCCTGCATTTTCTCCGGCTCGGCCAGCAGCGCAGCGGCCTCCTCGGGAGCCAGCTGCACCGGCAGCGGCGTCAGCAGCATTTGGGAGGTGATTTTTTCCGGGTTGGCCTTGAGCTTATCGAACAGGATGCGCTCGTGCGCCGCGTGCTTATCAATCAGGAATGCCTCATCCCCCTGCTCCACAAGAATGTACGAGCGGTACAGCTCTCCCACCAGCTTCCATGGCTTTTCCTGCGGCATGGGCAGCTGCACCTGCTCCGGCTCGGGAGCTGGCGCAGGCTCCGGTGTCGACGCAGGCTCCGGCATCGGCGGCGACGCCACCGGCATCCGAACCGGCTCACGCACAAGCTGCGGCCGCTGCCGCTCCACAGCGGCGGCCACCGAGGCGGCCACCGAGGCCGCCGCCTGCGGCTCGACCTTGGGCGCATTTTGCAGCGCCGTGGAAAGCTCCCGGTATTCCTGCGGCGTCATCGTGCGGAAGAAATCGCGCTGCGGCGCGGCGGTACGGGCGCGGGCAGGCTCGCGCGGGTCGGGCACGGGAGCCTCCGGCGCGGCGGGGCGCTGCGGGAAACGCACCGGCGGGCGATCCGTCGTCTGGTTCAGCGCGGCAAGCACCCCATAGTGAACACAGTCGAACACATTTTTCTCAGAAAGAAACTTTACCTCCGTCTTTGCCGGGTGGACATTGACATCGACAGCCGCCGCGCTCAGATGCAGGTGCAGCACGCAGGCGGGAAATTTTCCCACCATCAGCTGGTTGCGGTAGGCCTCCTCCAGCGCCGATACGAGCAGGCGAGACTTCACCGGCCGACCGTTGACGAAGAAGGTCTGCAAATTTCGGCTGGGGCGAGCGTCCGTGGGCTTGCTCACAAAGCCCGTAAGGGAATACTCCTCCCACCGGCTTTGCACGCGCACCATTGCGCCGCTCTCGCGGCCATAGACGCAGTAGACGGCGCTTTGCAGCTCCCCATCCCCGGGCGTAACAAGCTGCTGCTTGCCATCGCGCAGGAAGGTAAAGCTCACCTCCGGGTGCGCGAGCGCCTGCAGCTGCACCGCCGAGGCAACGCGCGCGCCCTCGTAGGAATCGGACTTCATGAATTTCATCCGCGCGGGCGTATTGAAGAATAGATCGCGCACAAGAATCGTCGTGCCGTCCGGGCAGCCGATCTCGGAATTCTCAAGCAGCTCGCCACCCTCTAGGCGCAGGCTTGTACCCGCGATGCTGCCGGGCGTTTTCGTCATCAGCTCCACGCGGCTTACCGAAGCAATCGCCGCCAGCGCCTCGCCGCGGAAGCCCATCGTTTCAATCGCCGCCAAATCCTCCGCGCTGCGCAGCTTGGAGGTTGCGTGGCGCTTGAAGGCAGTAACCGCGTCGCCGCGCTCCATGCCGCTGCCGTTATCCGTCACGCGCAGGAAGGTCATGCCGCCGTCCCGAATTTCAATGATGACCTTGCTCGCGCCCGCGTCCACGGCGTTTTCCAGCAGCTCCTTGGCCACGCTCGCGGGGCGCTCGACCACCTCGCCCGCAGCAATCAGGTTCGCGATGTGCGGGGATAGCTCAATCACCTTCGGCATAGTTTTCCTCCTCCGCCTCGGGGCCCGCTTCCGGCTCCCGCGCAGCCTCCTGCGCCGCGCGCTCCACCTGATGCACATACAGCGACTGCGGGTCGTGCTTGCGTCTGGCGTTATAGATGAGCACAAGCGTCGCCGTCAGGCAGCTCAGCGCCGCCAGCACCTGGCTGACGCGCAGCGATCCGAGATAGAGGCTGTCGGTGCGCAGCCCCTCGATCCATGCGCGGCCAAAGCCGTACCACGCAACATAGCCCAGCGCGATCTGCCCGTCGTAGCGCCGCCTCTTGGATAGAAAATGCAGCAGAAGGAAGCCGGCCAGACACCATACGGATTCATACAGGAAGGTGGGATGATAGTAGGTCGTGGTGCCGTAAACCGTCGTGAGCCCCATGCGGAAGAAGCTGTCCGTCTCTGCGCCGAAGGCCTCGCGATTGAAGAAATTGCCCCAGCGGCCGATGCACTGACCAATCAGGAAGCCAAGGCTGACCAAATCCAGCAGCGCGGGCGCCTTGATTTTCTTCACCACGCACAGCACGATCACGCCAATCGCCGCGCCAATCACGCCGCCATAGATGGCGAGCCCTCCCTTCCAGATATACAGCACGGAGATGGGGTTCGCGGCATACTGCTCCCACTGAAAGACGCAGTAGTACAGCCGCGCGCAGAGCACCGCGAACGGCACAATGCACAGCACGCCATCGGTAATGTCGTCCTCCTTGATGCCGAATTCGTGGCTGCGGCGCCACGCATAGGCGACCGCGAGCATCAGCCCCACGGCAATCAGCACGCCATAAATATGGATGGTGAGCGGCCCGATGGTGAAGTAGCTCGGCGGATTTATCGAAATCCCAAACGAGGGAAAGGAAATGGTGGTATACATGCTCTGTCCTCCTACCGCGGCGTGAAATCGCCGCTTGCTTTTGTAGCTGCACCCATTATATAACATTTTTTTGAAAATAGGAAGTACCTGAACGAAATTTCCGGTTGCGAAATTTCGGTTTTTGCGCTACAATGGTAAAAAAGGAAGGGGGATGCGCATGGCTTGGCTGGAAATCACCGTCCGCACCGCCGGGCGGGACGCGCAGGCGGTGTCAGCCGCGCTCACCGCCGCCGGGTTTTCCGACCTGGTGGTGGAGGACGAGCAGGAGCTGGAGGCCTTTCTCGACGAAAATCGCGCCTGCTGGGACTATATCGACGAGAGCCTGCAAAAAAAGCTGCGCGGGCTTTCGCAGATTCGCCTCTATCTGGAGCAGGACGATACGGCCTCGGCCACGCGCCTGCGCGTCGTGCTTGACCGGCTGGGGCTGCAGATGGAGGCTGTGCCACTGGACGAAACCGACTGGTCGGAAAGCTGGAAGGCAAATTATCCGCCCGTGGAGGTCGGCGCCGGCCTCGTCGTGCTGCCCTGCTGGCTCGCGCGGGAGGACTGCGGCGAACGCACGCCGATTATTCTCGACCCCGGGCTTACCTTTGGCACCGGCGCGCACCCAAGCACCCAGATGGCGATGGAATTTCTCGAGGCGCTTGCCTTCCCCGGCTTCCGCTGCCTCGACCTCGGCAGCGGGAGCGGCATCCTCTCCATCACCGCCCTGCGGCTGGGGGCATCCGCCGCGCTCGGCGTCGATATCGACCCCAAGGCCGAGGACATGGCGCGCGAAAACGCCGCCTACAACGGCTTCTCCTCCCCCGCCTTTACCGCCTGCACCGGCGATGTGACCGCCGACCGCGCGCTCATGGCGCGCCTGTCTGAGCAGGCATGGGACGTAGTAATGGTAAACATCGTCGCGGACGTAATTCTTGCTCTCGCGCCCGTGCTGCCGCGCTTCCTGCACCCGGGCAGCGTGCTGATGTGCTCTGGAATCCTCGGCTCCCGGCTGGAGGATGTCCGCGCCGGGCTACGGCAAGCCGGCCTCACCATTACCGCCGTCAAGGAAAAAGAGGACTGGCGGAGCCTCACCGCAAAAAGGAGTTAATATGCTTTCCTATCGTATCCGAATGTTTCTGCGCCGCGCGGTTCCGGCAGTACTGCTGGTGCTGCTGGCCGTGCTGTTGGCGCTGCTGGTGGTCTTTCTGTGGCTCGGGCGATACATCCTCTACACCCGAGACGGCGCGGTGCTTGATTTCTCGCTGTCGCAGGAATTTGCCGATGGCGTAGCCGCTGTCGAACCCGAGGCCACCGATGCCGTAGAGATCTACTACAATCAGGGCGACAACCTAATCAGCACCGAAACCTCCAACGACCTCACCCAGCTGAGCGGCTACTACATCACCGCCGATATGCTCAAGTCGGATTTTGCGGCGGTTTACGCCACCGTGCAGCAGCTCAGCGCCTCCACGCCTGTGATGCTCGATGTAAAGAGCATCAAAGGAGAGTTCTACTACACCTCCAGCAATGGCAGCAGCGCAAGCAGCATCAGCGCCTCAGATGTGGACGAGCTGATTGCCTACCTGCATCAGTCCGGGCACTATGTCATCGCCCGGATGCCCGCCCTGCGGGACTACTACTACGGGCTCAACCACGTCAACGACGGCGTGTTCGTATCGAATCGCCTCTCCCTGTGGATGGACAGCGATGCCTGCTACTGGCTCAACCCCAACGCCGAGGGAACGGTGACCTACCTCGTTTCCATCATCACCGAGCTTCGCACACTCGGGGTGGACGAGGTCGTGCTATACGATTTTTCCGTTCCGGTGAACGACAACATCTATTTCACCGACGACCGGACGGAATCGCTGAACGCATTGGCCGCCGACCTCGTGCGCGTATGCACCACCGACACCTTCGCCCTATCCTTTGAGAATACCGACTCGAGCTTTACGCTGCCAGACGGGCGAACTCGGCTCTACTTCTCCGATGTGGAGGCCGCAAGCGCCGATTCCTATGCCTATCGCCTCGCAGAGGCGGAGGATCGGCCTGTGCGGGTCGTATTCCTGACGGAGCTGATGGACACCCGCTTCTCGGCCTATGGGGTGCTGCATCCGCTGGACTATGAAAATTCGTGAATTATCTGTAAAGTTTTCCTTTTTTCGTTCTACCCCCCCCCCTGACTTATCCTCCTGTGTACTATATGATTGTGCTTAGCACAACCATATTTAATTAAGGAGGAACCGCAAATGCTTGAGCTTCTCGCCCTATTGCTTGGTCTTGCGAGCTGGTGCCTGCCAATCCTCTGCCTGCTTCGCCGCAAGCATATTTCGCACCCGAAAATCTCCGCGCTTCAGTCCGGCAGCCTTGTGCTTTGCGCGATTGCGCTGTACATCCCCTCCCTGAGCCAGTACCTTGAGGTTCTGGAGAAGGATTACAGCGCTATGATCGACTGCGCCACGGCGTTCCATCTGGCCTCTGCCGTGCTGCTGGCCGTTACCCTCGCGCTGAACCTGATTGTATGGGGCGCGTGCAGAAAGCAGATCTGACCGAATTCCTACAAGCGGGGAGCCGCAGCGTGCGGTTCCCCGTGCCGCTTTTTGGGCGATTTAGGCAAAGCCCGGGCTGGGAGGATTTTGTTCAAATCCGCCACTTGAAATTTTTCCGGCAAAATGGTATACTTCCACTCGAATTTCATAGGCGATGAACGACACACGCAGCGCGCAAGCGCATAAGTCTGATCACGGTACGGATTTTGCGTCATGTGTTTGGTTTTTTGCATTTTCAGCACATGCGTATGCGTGCGCTCTTTTTTTGCCCAAAATCAAGGAGGAAATATGGAAAATTCAAATTATCTCGGCACAGAAAAAATCGGCACGCTGCTGCGCAGGTTCGCGGTTCCGTGCATCTTCTCGCTCATTATCTCCTGCCTGTACAACATTGTTGACCAGATTTTCGTAGGCAACGGCGTAGGCTACTTGGGGAATGCCGCCACCGGCGTAATATTTCCGATTACGGTCGTGGGCTGGGGGCTTAGCCTGTTTTTCGGCGACGGCGCTGCCGCCGCTCTGAGCGTTTCCCTCGGCAGGGGCGACACAAAGGACATTCCTCGCAGCGTCGCCAACGCGGTGATGGGTGCCTTCTTCTCCGGCGTGGTCGTAATCCTTGTGGCCTATTCTTGGGGCGACGGCCTGCTTCGTCTGATCGGCGCGACCGATGCCAATATTCAAATGGCGCACGAATACGGCATGATTATCTACGCCGCCATGCCCTTTGCGATGACGCAGAACGCTTTGGCCTCCATCATTCGCGCGGATGGCAGCCCCAAGTATGCGATGGCGGCCATGCTGACCGGCGCGGTAATCAACATCATCGGCGACCCGCTTGCCATCTTTGTACTGCACATGGGCATTCAGGGCGCGGCCTGGGCGACGATTGCGGGGCAGCTTGTCAGCTTCGGGATCTGCGCCGCCTACCTCGGCCGCTCGCGGACATTCCGGGTGCATTTTAGCAGCTTCCGGCCGAGCCTCCGGCTGCTCAAGCCCGTGCTGGCCTTGGGCACGTCGAGCCTGCTGACGCAGCTTTCCATCGTTGTAATTACCGTTGTCAATAACATCCTGCTTGTGAAATACGGCGCGCAGTCGGTCTATGGGGCGGATATTCCCTTGGCGGCATTCGTGGTGATTATGAAGCTTTTTCAAATCATGCTGAATATCGCCATCGGCATCGCCGCCGGCGCGCAGCCCATTGTAGGTTACAATTACGGCGCGAAAAACTACACGCGCGTGCGGGAGCTGTTAAAAAAGATTCTCCAATGGACGGCCATTGTGGGTCTAATCTGCACGATTCTCTTTGAGGCGGTCCCCGGTGTGTTTATCCGGATGTTCGGCTCGGCGGACGACCCGATTTACTTCGATTTTGCGGTGCTCTGCCTGCGCATTTACCTCGCACTTATCCTCGTAACCTGCGTGCAGAAGGTTTGCGCCATTTTCCTGCAATCGATTGGCAAGGCCAAAGCCTCTGCTCCCCTCTCGGTTCTGCGCGATGTGCTGCTGATTGTCTTCTCCCTGCTGATTCCGGCTCTGCTGCCGAGCAATATGGGCGTCACCGGCATTTTCTGGGCTGCTCCCATCGCCGACCTTGCTGCCATTTTGCTTACTGTTCCGGTCATGCTGCGCGTGTGGAAGGAGCTGAGCCGCGATTGCGCGGCCAGCACGCCTGCGGCCGCGATCGTTCCCTCGCATCCGGGCACAATCGTAACCATCGCGCGCGAGCATGGTTCAGCGGGCAAGCGAATTGGTCAGCTCGCGGCGCAAAAGCTCAGTATCCCCTGCTACTATAAGGAGCTGGTCGCCGTCGCAGCGCAGGAGAGCGGCCTCGCGCAGGAATTTATTTCCGGCATCAACTCGGACGCAAACGCCGTCATGCGCGAGCTCTACCTCTCCACCGACCCGGTGCAGCGTGCGGTCGCCGCGCAGGAAAAGGCCATCCGCAAAATTGCCGAGGCAGGCTCGTGCGTCCTCATCGGGCGGTCGGCAGATTATGTGCTGCGCAGCCACGAGGACGTGGTGCGGGTCTTCCTCTACGCGCCCAAGAGCTACCGCGAGAAGAAGGTCATGGAGATGTACGGCGACAGCCCGGAGGCTGCCAAAAAGAGCATCGCCCGCGCCGACGCAGCCAGAGCCGCCTACTATCGCAGCGTTTCTGGGCAGGATTGGGGCGATGTTCACGGCTATGAGCTTTGCATTGACGCATCCATCGGCGAGGAGGCCGCGGCGCAGCTGATTTGCGATTATGTAAACCGCCGAAGCAGCAAATAGAAAATCGACCGAAGAGCCGTTTCGAAGGAATATTATCGGATAATCTCCAAGCAAACATCCATGAAAATCGGCTGGATTGCCATTCAACGGCAATCCAGCCGATTTTTATAAAAGCGCTTTCGTTTTTCGTGCGAGATACAGCGCAGGTTGGTAATATACCCATCCTTCCGATACCCTTGCTTGGAAAAGCGCAAAGCGTGTTCGGGCCGATGGTCGGCAATGTATCTTTTGAAGGACGGAGCGGACTTGTCTTCGCCCCCTTTGGCTTCGGCAGGGATGATTCCGGTTCCATAGAAAGAGGAATTACGCACATTTTTCTAAGCAGGCAGCTTACAGATTTTCGAGATTGCGAAATGCCCCGTGTCCTTTTGAATTTGCCAGATGCGCTTTTTCCCCAATCAATGACCGCAAAGTATTGACGCCGCCCCAAGGAACCCTTTCGGATTCCCCGAGGCGGCGCCGTTTGGAAGAAAAGAGCTTATTCAGCGGTACAGGCGGATTCCCCGCCCCTGTGGACGAGCCGCTTAATGGCCGCGCCCAGCTCCGGGTTGCCCGTAAGGGACATCAGCACAAGAATCAGCACCGCGATGCAGGCGTTCGTGAAGGCTGTGGGGATGCCCAGCACCAGAAGCAGCAGCTTAATAATCTGCATACAGAAGCTGCCAACAAACATACTGATTACCAGATTGTTTTTCCCAAAGCTGAGTGCCTTGCCCACAAGATAGCTCATCATGGCGTCGAAGGCGGTGTTCAGCGTTCCCATCTGCGTGGTCGCCACCATAATGCCCGTAGAGCACAGGGATGCTGCGGCGTAGGCTCCGGCAAAGCCGCCGGAAATCACCAGGCACAGCGACTTGACCTTTACCGCCTTGATGCCGTTGGTCATGGCAATCCGCCCGTCGCTTCCCACCGCGCGCACTTGATAGCCGAACCGCGTCCGATAGAGCAGGAACCACGCTACCGCCATGGCGGCGATACCATAGATCAGGTTCCACGGGTAAATTCCCAGCACCACATAACCGGTGGAGGAAATGTTGATCCCCGAGCCGCCGGACAGGATGGAGCCCAAGCATTCATACAGAAACAACAGACCCACGGTAACAATGATGGTGGGGATTCTGGTGAGATAGTACATCCCGCCGCTTACGCAGCCGCAGAGCGCGCCGATGAGGATGCTCCCAAGGATAATCCCCGGCAGTCCAAGCCCAAGGCTCACGGAGATCCTCCCGGCGACAATCGCGGACAGGACGGCCTCCGAGCCAATCGCCAGATCCCAGTTGCCGCAGGCAAAGTTGAACATCAGCCCGCAGGAAAGCACCGTCGGGAACAGGCTCTGCTTGAACAGGGACGGAAGGTTGTTCAGCGTAATTTCCGGAAATACCGCAAGCATAATCAGGAAGATACCAATCGGAATTGCGAGCATCAGCAGATAGCTTCCTGCCATTTTTGCCGCTTTTGACATGACGCACCTACCTTTCCACGGGACTTCCAAGCCAAATCAGCGGCTGGAAATCTCTTCTTTAATCCAGTCGGAGCTGTAGGAGTTCCAGAATTCTGTAAGCTCCTCCAGATTGACATCGCTGTTGTAGCGATAGAGCATACTCTGGATAATCTCCTCGTCGTAAATCTGGATGGTGGTATCGTTATAATAGTTTTCAAAGAATTGCAAGTCCTCGGAATCGGTCAAAATCAGGAACGGGAAGGTCAGCCCGAGCTTGTCCTCGGAAAGCGGGTGGCCGTCGATGGCATTGTACAGCGCGGCGAACGCCTGCAGGCACAGAGGCGCCTGCCCGCCAACGGCGCCGTAGAGCAGCCCCTCCTCGAAGGCCTCCTCCATGCCGTCAAAGGTATCAAAGGTCACAAAGCCCACAGTTTCCCCTGTGGATTCCTTATGCGAGCGCAGAGTATTCAGCACGATTTCCGCATTGCCCAGCGAGCCGGACATAAGCCAGATGGCTTCCACGTCGGAATAGGTATCGAGAATATTCTGCACATCGGACTGCACGCCGGTGACATCCTGGCTGATATCAAACTCCGCGACAATATTTACATCGTAATCCTCGCAGGCGCTGTACATGCCCTCCATGCGAAGCAGGGAGGTCGCGCTGTGGGTGTTGCCGCCCACGGCGATGTTGCGAATTCCCTGCTCCGCCAGAATGTGGATGGTTTCGTAGCTGGTGGAAACCGTATCCTCAATGGCGTAGCCCACATAGTAGTCCAGCGCAGACAGGGTTTCGGTGGTTTCGTCGCTCGCGGGCATACGGAACATCACTTGGAAATATACCTCGTTTTCTTCACAGGTAGAGGCAATCGAGGTCATGGCGACATCGTCGAGCGTCAGGCACAGGATGCCGTCGCAGCCGGCGGCAATCAGGTTCTCCGCGTCCGTAAGCTGGGAAGCCGCGTCATAAGAGCCGAGCGCCCATTGGATTTCCAAGTCCTCCACCACCTCGGCGGCATAGTTCAGGTAGGAATATACCAGCTGGCCGAGGGAGTCATCCTTGCTGTAAAAGATAACGCCAATTTTGACGGCGCCGCCCTCTTCGGTGGTGGTGCAGCCGTACATGGATAGTGCCATTGCCAAGCAAAGCAGCAGAACGATACATTTTTTCATTTTTGTTAGCCTCCTATTTTTGTTGTTGGGTTTTGTGAATGCACTTA
This sequence comes from Bacillota bacterium, assembly GCA_021200975.1. Lineage (GTDB taxonomy): Bacteria > Bacillota > Clostridia > Oscillospirales > Oscillospiraceae > Faecousia. The sequence goes on from JAJQFT010000006.1 coordinate 16,633, forward strand.
TGCGGTCACGCTGTCGGCACGCTTTCGGTAGGAAATCAGAACCAGCAGCAGAAATACGGCGCCCTTGATCACGTTCACAAAGTCGGCGTTGACGCCGCACAGGACGAGGATGTTGTTCAGGATGGTCAGCGATAACGCGCCTATCACAGCGGAGCGGATGTATGCCTTAGAGCCGCCTGTCAGCGGCATCCCGCCGATGGTAAGGCCAATCAGCGCGTTTACCTCGTAGCTGCCGGTGGAGTTGCTCAGGCCGCCGGTACGCACGCTTGTCATGAAGGCCACAACGCCCGCGCACAGTCCGCTGGCGGCAAAGGAAAAAATCAGATAGCGGTCCACGGGAATGCCGCTGAGCTTGGCGGCGGCGCGGTTTACGCCGATGGCTTTGTTGTACTGGCCGACCTTCGTATACTCAAACGCCACAAAGCCCAGCGGCACCACAATGACGCAGGTAATCAGGTAAAAGGACGGCGTATTCAGCCCGCTCAATGCCGGCGAAGCCGACCATGTCTGGCTCTGGGTGATGGTGCTCAGGATTGCCGAGCAAAGGCGCATGATGCACATGCCCACGATGAAGGCCACCACCCGGAGCTTCGTAACCAGCACACCAACCAGCGCGCCCATAGCAAAGCCAATCAGCAGGCAGACAACCAGAAAGGCCCATGTGGGCAAATCCCGGAAAAATACAATCGCGATGACCATCGTAAGCCCCATGATGCCGCCGTTCGCGAAATCCATGTCGCCGTGCGCCATCACAAAGGCCGTGCCAACGCTGATAACCATCAGCATACTGGACTGAATCATGATGTTGCGCAGGTTCTTCGCAGCGAGGAAGGTGCTGCCTCCAAGCGCAATGGAAACCAGAATCAGCAGAAGCAATCCAAGATAGGGCGCAAATTTCTTTGCGATTCGATAAAATCGGGAGTTTTTCATATCCGCACACCCCCTAGATGATTTTTTCTACAATCATGTGCTCTGTCAGCTCCGCAGAGCGCATGAATTCGCCGGAAACGGCGCCGTCCTTGATGACCAGAATGCGGTCGGCCATGCCAATCACCTCCGCCATCTCCTCCGAGAGCATGACGATGGATTTTCCATCCGCCTTCATTTGGCAAATCAGGTCATAAATCGCGGCCTTGACACCGACATCGATACCCCGCGTGGGGCAGTCCATAATCAGGATGTCCGCCTGATTGGCCAGCCACTTCGCCACCACTACCTTCTGCTTATTGCCGCCGGAAAGCTCGCTGACCAGCTGCTCTAAGCTGCTGCACTTGATATTCAGCGCCTTCGCCTGCTCCTGCGCGGTTTGGCGCAGGTGGCGTTTATTGAGCAGAAATCCAATTTTCTTCTGGTCGAAGCAGGTAATGGAGATGTTCTCCTGGATGGACGATTGCAGGAACAGCGATTCGGAATCGCGATCCTTCGGCAGGTAGGCGATGTGCGCCTTTACTGCCTGCACTGTGCCGCGGATAGGTTGACTGGCCTTGCCGACCGTGACCGTCCCGCTGTCGATGCGGATGCCGCCAAACAGCGCCTTTGCCAGCTCGTGCATCCCGCTGTCGGAAAGGCCGCAGATGCCCAAAATCTCCTGCCTGTGCAGTGCAAGAGAAACATCCCGGATGGCGCTGCCCGCATTCAGGTGCGTCGCCTGAAGGACGGTTTCCTCCGCGCAGTATCTGGGCACAAAATCCTCGCGGTAGTAGTGTCCCAGATTCTCGCGTCCGATCATCCGGCTGCGCATCGCGCCGGGCGTCATGCCCTCTCCTTGCAGCGTATCGACGTAGCAGCCATCGCGCAGCACCGTGGCCGTATCGCAGACGCGGATGATCTCGTCCAAATCGTGCCCGATGAAGATGACGCTCTTTCCCTCGCTTCGCAGGCGTTCGATGATGGCGTAAATTGCCTCCCGCCCCGCCAGCGAAAGCGCCGAGGTAGTCTCGTCCACAATCAGGATTTGCGGGTCGGCATACATCACGCGCGCGACCTCCACGAGCTTGCGCTCCTCAAATTTATAGCGCTCCACACGCTCCGCCGGGTCAATCTGGTCGGCGCCGATGGCATGGAGGATCTCGGCGGCAGCCTTCTGCATTTTCCGCTTGCTGATGCCGAATTTTCCCCGGAAATCATTCTCCCTGCCGATAAACAGGTTCTCCGCCACCGTCATGCCGTCAATCGTGCCGCGCTCCTGCAGCAGGATGCCAATCCCCTGCCGCCGGGCATCCAGCACGGAGCTGGGGCGGTATTCCTCTCCGCGGTAGCGCATTTTTCCGGTGTCGGGCCTCAGAGAGCCGCAAACCATCGCGGCCAGCGTGGATTTACCGGAGCCGTTCTCGCCAATCAGACCACGGACTTCTCCGGGATACAGGCGCAGCGATACATCCTGCACCGCTTGAATGGTGCCGAAGGTCTTGGACATATTCTCCAAAACCAGTATTGGCGTTTTTCCATTTTCCATGATCTTGACCTCATTTCCCGTCTGTCAAATCGTCTGCGATTCCGGCTCCTCCCATGTGACGGTATCCGGCGTCTGCCACAGGTACCAGGAATAGCCCTCGCTGTCGGCGATGACGGCATAGAGCTGGCCGTCCTCGGTATACTTGTCGCGCAACACCCTGCCGCCGAATTCCACAACCTTTTTCAGCGTTTCGTCGATGCTGTCCACCTCAATCATGAATAGAGGGTCGGTTCCGGTTGGGTCGTCTTTTTTGGGGCGGAGGTAGCCGTAGATAAAGCTCGGCACGCTTGGCTCCCAGTTCTCGTTGCCCGGGCCGGTGGCGCAGAACATCAGGGGATTCTCCGGGTCGGTATTTTCGCAGGTGTAAATATCCCAGTCGAAAATATCCTTATAAAAGTCGTACATCACCTTGGCATCGTCGTAGCCCAGCACAAAGCGGCGAATGCGGCCGTGGCGCGAATGGGCCGGGAAATGCCGGGGCGGGTGGTAATGGGTATCATAGCGGTCCCAATCGGGAATCACCTTCGGCGGATCCACATGAATGCGGCGCTGGGAAATGTCCTCCCCCGGCTCGGAGAGATAAACCTCCGGCCCCATGCCGCAGGTGGGACAAACGGGCGGGATGTGCGCTTCATCACACTTCCAGACGAAACCGCAGTTATAGCAGGTATAGATTCTGTTCATCATGCGTCCTCCTTATTCTTCCTTGTCGTAGCCTGCCTCCGGCTCCTCCCATGTGCGGGAGGCAGGGCATTTCCACAGGTAAATCTTGTGGCCGGCAGGGTCCTCGATGTACGCCCCGCTGAACCAGTTGGCGTCCTCGTTGCCATCGTCGGCGGCGGTGGTATTGTAGCCCAGAATCTTTCCGCCGTGAGCCACCACCTTCTCGAGCGTGTTGGTGATAGGCTCGTCCATGTGTACCTCCATCATGAAGAAGTGGCGCTCGGTGCCGTCCTTGTCGTAGTACAGTCGGGTATTCATCAGCCCGGGAACCAGCCCCTCATAGCCAATCTGGGAGGGGCCGGTGGCGACAAATAGCGGGCGATGCTCGTAATCATCGATGCCCAGCACCACGGCGTCAATCATATCCCAGCCAAATACATTGACAAAGAATTTCTGCGCCCGCTCGAAATCCCGGTAAAAGATTCGGCCAAAGCGCACCCTGCCGTGCAAATCCTTCTTCGGATACTTCTTGGGCGGGCGGTAGGGGTAGCTTGCGGTGGTTTTTTCAGCCATAAGACATTCTCCTTTTCCTATTTTGATATATCGCAACAGGCGCTTGCCGCCTGCCGGTCACGGATTTTGGTGCAGCGAAGCGCCATTGCTGGCAATCACATCCCGGTACCAGCCAAAGCTCTTCTTGGGGTAGCGCCGCAGGCTCCCGGATCCGTCATTATTTCGGTCTACATAGATCAGGCCGTATCGCTTCTCCATTTCCGCCGTGGAGGCGCTTACAAGGTCGATGCACCCCCATGCAGCGTAGCCAAAAATGTCCACGCCGTCGCTCAGCGCCTGCTCCACCTGCAGCAGATGCGCGCGGAGGTACTCGATTCGGTAGTCGTCGCAGACGGTTTTGGTGTCCGGGTCGAGAGTCTCCCTCGCTCCCAGTCCGTTCTCGGCGATGAAAAGCGGCTTTCCGTAGCGCTCATAAAGCCGGTTCAGAGTAAGCCGCAATCCCTGCGGGTCGATCGGCCAGCCCCAATCGGTGGTTTTCAGGTAGGGATTGGGAACGGACGCTCCAAAAAACTGCGTCTGCATTTTGTCGCTGTCCGCGCTGATGCAGCGGCTGAGATAGTAGCTGAAGGACAGAAAGTCCACGGTGTTTTTCAGTATCTCCTCGTCTCCCGGCTCCATAGCGAGCGCCGCGCCGTGCTCGGCGAGGATGCGGCGCATATAGCCCGGGTAGGCTCCGCGCGCCTGCACGTCCGTAAAGAGCAGATTGGTCTGGTCGGCGAGCATAACGGCGATCTGATCCGCCGGGGCGGGGGTCAGGGGATAGTTGGGCACGCTGGAAACCATGCACCCCACCCGATTCTCCGGGTCGATTTCGTGCGCCATGCGCGTCGCGAGGGCGGAGGCCAGAAGCTCATGGTGAATGGCTTGCAGCTTGTCGCCGTAGGAGAGCTCGTCCTGCGGCGTCCAAATCCCGCCGCTGAGCAGCGGATGGTTGAGCACGGTATTGATTTCGTTGAAGGTCAGCCAGAGGCGAACCTTCCCCCGGTAGCGCCGGAAAACGGTTTCACAGTATCTTTGGAAAAGGTCGATGGTGCGACGGGAACGGAAGCCGTCATAGGTCTTTGCCAGATGCAGCGGCGTTTCATAGTGCGACAGGGTAACCATCGGCGCAATTCCCCTGCGGGCGCAGGCATCGAACACCCGGTCATAGAAAGCAAGCCCCGCCTCGTTGGGAGTGGAATCGTCCCCATTGGGGAAAATGCGCGACCACGCGATGGAGATGCGCAGCACCCGGAATCCCATCTGGGCGAGCAGCGCAATATCCTCCTCATAGCGGTGGTAAAAATCGATGCCGATATGCTTCAGGTTGAACGCCTCCGCATCCGGCGGGCCCATCACTCCATGAGGCATAACATCGGAAATGGATAGGCCCTTTCCATCCTCCCGGTATGCGCCCTCGCATTGGTTGGCGGCCAGCGCGCCGCCCCATAGAAATCCATTTGGAAACATATTCAACCCTCCTGCTGCAGGAAATGATACATAGCGCCGAGCAGATTGCATTCGTCCAAAAATTGGCTGGTTACCACATTCGCATACAGGAATGCGCCGATCAGGCAGCCCTGATACATGCTCTGCAGCTCCTGCCGCAGGTCGGGAAGCAGGCGGGGTGCCCGGCTCAGCCCGCCGCCCAGAACGATGGCCTCCGGCGCAATGCAGACCTGTATATTCTGAATCATGGCCGCAAGCGCGCGCAGGAGCTCGCGGTATACCGCAGCGGCATCCGGGTCGCCTTCCTCCACCCAGCGGAAAAACTGCTTCCCATCCGCCTTCTGGAAGGTCGGCGGGTCGGAAAAGCTGGGGAAGCGGCTCTTTAGGAGCGGGTCGTATTTTTCCAGCAGCGCGCCGGCATCCTGCGCGGCAAAGCTCAGATTCTTCCGCTTGCACAGCTTATAGGTCACCCCTAGCATTCCCACATTCAGCCACGCGCCATCCATCGGGTGATATGCCCCCGCGGGATTGAGCGAATAGGAGAATTCCCCTGCCGCGAGATCCCTGCCGCGCACAAGCTTCCGGTCGACGATCACGCCGCCGCCGATTCCGGTGCCCAAAATCAGCACCGCGCCGTTTCGGGCATTTTGCAGCTCGCCCTTCCAAAGCTCGGCCAGCGCGCCGCACTTCCCATCGTTCTCCACGCTTACGGGAATCCGGAAGCGCGGCTGCAAAAGCTCACGGATATTTTTCCCCTGCAAAATTGAGCCGTAGGCCCCGGAGCCATAGTGCATTCCGCTTTCTCCGTCAATGGAGCCGGGCAGGCTCAGCGCGAGGCCATCCGCGCGCTCCGGAAGCTGGCCAAGCAGCGTCTGGAGCACGTCAAGAAAGTCCTCCAGCGAGCCGATAGGCGCGCGCGCTCTCCCGCGCAGGCAGAGCGTACCGTCCTCATTTACCAGCGCATACTTCACAGCGCTGCCGCCAAAGTCACAGGCCAGACATTTCATTTTTCCTCACCTCTTGCAAAAAGATAGGCTTGACATGGTTTTCCGTTCGTGATACAATTTGGAAAGGTATAAGGGGGAGTATTTCAATTCTAAAGGAGGGCATGATTTTATGCGATACGGGACATCCAGCAATATAGAAGAAGCCATCCAGGAGGCATTTTCGTCCCTTATGGAGCAGCAGCCCTACTCTGCCATTCGCGTTACGCAGATTATCCGCGCTGCGCATATCAGTCACCAATCCTTCTACCGCTTCTACCAGAACAAGGCCGAATTGGCCGTGAATTTCTTCAGCGACCAGCTGCTCTCCGCGGTTGTAATCAGCGGCAAGCAGGCGACCTTCCGGGAAATCATGATGAACATATTGCAGATCATCCGCAATAACTCCGCGGTCTACGCGCATCTGCTCTGCGACAAGGAGGGAAGCCTGATTTTTCCGGAGATCCTCACCCAGATGTCCTCTGAGTGGACGGGCTTTTTCCCCGCGTGGGCAACGACGGTAATCAATTCTCAGTTTTTGATTGATTGGGCAAACGACGGCTTTCAGGAATCTCTGGAGCAGACCTATGCAAAGTTCGTCTACAATCTTCCGGCATACGAGCTGCTTTCGGAGACGGAGCTGAAGGAGCGGATTCGGCAGTACGAATCCCGCCGCAGCACCGATTTCCTGCCAAAGCGCCACAAGTTCGTCTCCAAGAAGCGGTAGAGCTTGGCAAAATTTATAAATTTTGCCCCGATTTTGGAGGTCATTTTCAATATATCACACAGGAAAATCGCCGGGAAGTATAATTCGGCCTTTTTCTCGCCATCTGATTACAGGCGTCGCTTTTTGTCACATTTTCCCCTTTCGGACTGCCTGCCGGGATGGTGCCCTCGCCTGCGGGGTCTGTACCTCCCCTGAGGCGCAAAAAAATCCGGGCCCTGCTTCAGCAGGCCCGTTTTTTGCGCTTACGCAAATTATTTCGATGCTTGGTAAGCATTTTGCAGTTGCAATTTCCGGCAGAGATGGTATAATGAGAGTGTAATTTTTCGGGCCGCCTCCATGGCGTACACCGTTATTCTCCCGGCAGCCGGAAATATCGTTTGAAAGGCGTTATTTGCGCCTCAAAACTCCACCATTTGAAAGGAAAGGGATTTAGATGAGGAAACAATGCACTAGGGTGCTAGCCATCCTTCTGGCGCTGCTGATGTGCCTGAGCACCCTGCCTGCCGCATCGCTCGCAGCACAGCAGAGCGCTGCGGAGTCCGGCAGCGTGCCAGCAACGGAGGATGCCTCTACACCGGAGGCCACAGGCTCTCAAGAACCGTACACCGAGGTAGTCCGCTACGTCAACCCGCTCTATGCTGACATTGTTTGTGAAGACGACCTGCCTCTGCCGGAGGCTTCGGTCACCGCAGCAGACAGCGCATCCTATTTCACCACACTCGATGAAGCAGCCGAAGAGATGCGCACGCAGATGGAGGCAAGGACAGAAACAATCAACATTCTGTACGCAACCGACAGCTATGATTCTACTCTGGCAAGGGCCATCTTTTATGCCGCCGTGGAGCACACCGGTGTCCCCACGCAGGGCGATTATCTTCTGCGGCAATATGGCGGATGGACCGCCTCAATCAGCCGTTACTCCAGCGGTGGGCTATATTATATAACGTTTAGCTACGCAATGTCCTACTACACAACCGCAGAACAGGAGGCGGAGCTTACCGCCGTGCTGACCGAGCTTATGGACGGCATGGATTTGGAGAATCAGAGCGACTACGAAAAAATCAGTACCATCTATGCCTACATCTGCACCCATGTTACCTATGACTACGCAAATCTGTCCGACGAGGATTACAAGCTCAAATATACTGCCTATGCGGCACTAATAAACGGAACCGCCGTCTGCCAGGGATATGCGCTGCTTTTCTATCGCATGGCGCTGGAGGCCGGGGTGGACGCCCGTTTGATTTCCGGTACCGGTAATGGCGGTTCACACGCATGGAATATTGTGAAAATCGGCAAATACTACTACAATGTGGACGCTACGTGGGATGCCTCCTATTACAGCGTGCTAGGCAGATACAACTACTTCCTGCGCTGCGACAGCACTTTTGATGACCACACCCGAGGCGATGATTATTCCTCGGTGGATTTCTATGCGGCGTATCCTATGGGCAGTATGGATTATGATGCGTCTGCAGCTTCGGAGCCGGGCGCCGTTGCCATCAGCGGTGCGAACTTCCCGGACGAAAGCTTCCGCGCCTATGTATCCGACAGCTTCGATGCCAATGGGGACGGTGTGCTCTCCGCCGAAGATATTGCGTGTGTAACCGAGATTGATGTTCACGATTGCGGCATTTCCGATTTGACAGGCATCGAGCACTTTTCCTCGCTGATGAGCCTGAACTGTGACGGCAATCAGCTTACCAGCCTGGATCTCAGCAGTAACACCGCGCTGGCGACCCTGTCCTGCACAGGCAACACCTACACGGTTTCTGTCGATTCGGACGGCTGCTTTGATTTGAGCACCCTGCCGGGCAGCTTCAACACGGCGAACGCCTCCTCTTGGGCCGGATTTACCTCCGCCGGATCAAGCAGAACCGTATCCGTCAGCGGCTCGACCCTCACCACAGCGGTATCCACCGCATCCGTCTGTTACACCTATGACTGCGGGAACGGGGCCTCTGCCGGCTTCACGCTTCTGGTAACCCCCGTCGTGGAGCCCATTTCCGATTGCACGCTCACCCTTTCTTATACCTCTGTCACCTATAATGGCGCTGCCCACGAGCCGTCGGTAACTGCCGTGCATGGCACTACGACTCTGACGCAGGGAACGGATTACACGGTTTCCTATAGCAACAACGTCAATGCAGGCACAGCCACCGTTACGGTTACCGGCATTGGGGATTACACTGGCACCACAGAGCTTTCTTTCACAATTGGGAAAGCCGCTCAGACGCTGAGCGCCGAAATTTCCGCCGCCTCCCTTACCATTGGGAAAACCGCTCAAATCACGGCGGCCGCTGCGGGCAGCATCAGCTACGTCTCCTCTGATACCAGTATTGCCACAGTCAGCAGCAGCGGGCTTGTGACGGCTGTCGCCGCAGGCAGCGCAACAATCACGGTCAAGGCCGCGGCTACAGACAATTATTATTCCACGGCCAGCACCATCACGATTACGGTATCGGCGCTTGCGACCCCGGTAATTTCCTCCGTTTACAGCACCGTCCAAACCTCCGCGAAGGTTACATGGGGCTGCGTGGATGGCGCGGATGGATACCAGCTCTACCGCTCCACGGAAGCGGACGGCGTTTACACCTGCGTGAAAACCATCACCAGCGGAACAACCACGAGGTATACCAATGTCGGCCTGACCATTGGGCAGACCTACTACTACAAGGTTCGCGCCTACGTCACTCTTTCCGATGGCAGTCGGATATATTCCGGCTTCTCCGAGGTGCGCTATATGCCCGCTGCTGTCGTCTTTGAAAAGGTATATAGCAACTCTACCAGCCGTATTCGCCTCCTTTGGAGCGAGGTCAGCGGTGCCGAGGGCTATCAGATTTGGCGCGCCGATAGTGAGGACGGCGTATACAAGATTGTCAAGACCATTACCAGCGGCGAAACCGTCGCCTACAGCAATACCGGCCTGGAAAGCGGCAAGACCTACTACTACAAGATGCGCGCCTACACCACGGTGGATGGCAGCAAGGTATTTGGTGCTTATTCCGATGTGTATACGGTGGCTGTGATGCCGGAAGCGCCGACTCTTGCGGCAGCCAGCAGCTCCTCCGGCATCGCAAAGTTGAGCTGGAATGTCGTAAGCGGCGCAGCCGGCTACCAGATTTGGCGCGCCGACAGCGCGAATGGAACCTATACCCTGGTAAAAAGCATCACCAGCGGCTCCACAATCCGCTATTCTAACAGCGGCCTCACCAGCGGTAAGACTTACTATTACAAAGTACGCGCCTACACGGAGGTAAACGGCAACAAGACCTTCGGGGCATATTCCGAGGTTCAAAGCGTCACCGTTAAATAACCAATCCCTGCGCTGAAATAAAAGAATAGAAACCGCACCCCATTCGCCCAGATCATCGTCCGGCAAATGGGGTGCAATTCTAGCAATTCTATTTGTATCTGCGGCAAAGGCGGCCTGCATCCAGGTAGCCTTTGAGAAAAACGGCTTGTCATAGAGTTCGGCTGGGTTTTGCAATCCGGCCGAACATGTGCCCGCTGCCAAACGGCAGCGGGCCTCGGCCGTGCGGTTTCAACGTGCCTACCTCCTCTATTGCTCAAACCCTGTGAAGATTGCGTCCGCTAAGCCGTATGCCACCGCTTCTGCAGAATCCAGAAAATAATCCCGATCACAATCCTCCGCAATCTGCTGGAAGTCCTTGCCTGTGTTCTGCGCAAGGATCCTATACAGCGCATCGTTGGTCTTCCGAATATGGCTCGCAGTACGCAGGATGTCAGCCGCCTGCCCCGATACGCCGCCCAAAGCCTGATGAATCATCATCTCTGTATGGGGCGCAATATACCGCTTTCCTTTTGTCCCTGCCGAGGCTAGTACTGCGCCCATTGATGCAACGCTTCCCATGGCAATCGTTCGGATGTCACAGCCGCAGGTTGTCATGGTGTCCAGGATGGCAAATCCTGCGGTCACGCTGCCGCCATGGCTCTGAATCCAAAGTGTAATATCCTCATCGCTGCTCGCGGCGAGCTGGTTGATTTGGCAGCAGATTTCCGACGCCATCGCATCGGTAATTTCGCCGACAAGGTAGATCCTTCTGCGCCTGTATTCCTCCGAAATGCAGTCGGAAAACGCATATCCCGTGGGGGTCGTAACTTTAATAGCAGGTATCATATATTTCCCTTCTTAGTGCTTGTTACCAGAATCGGTAAAGAATGAACTGGGTCTTCTTCGGCGTCTGCTCCAGCTGAGATAATCGGCCTCGTCTGTATAGGTCATCTCGGGCTCGGGGTATCTGCCAGAAATCCTCTTTCTGTCTCCTGTTGATGCAAACGGGATGTGCGCAGCTCTCCTCTCCACATCCAGAGCATAATCGGCAGCCGAGTAGCGCAGGACATCGGTTGGCGTCGTGCACCTTTTCGCGGCAGGTCGTCCCCCGATAGCATAGGCCTCAATGCTGGGAAGCATGGTGCAAAAGCGGATATTCTCGGACAGATTCATGTAAATCGCTTCCTTATAATTCCAAGCCTTCTCCAGCGTCATCAGCTCCGCCTGGGAGCACAGCGGTTTTTCCGAGCCATCTGGAGTAATGCGGGTTCTGCCCAGCTTGGCTTCCAGCTCGCTCAGCAGTGAAAGCTCCGTGGAGCCCATGTAGAGAATGGATTCGCAATTCGCCAGCAGCGCCTCAGGATTGGCATATCGCTGCCGCAGAAGCGCCATGCTCTGAATGCAGAGGTAGTAACGAATATTTCGTGAGCGATGAGTTGCCAGCGCCTTGTCCATATCTGGAATAGGGATGCTTGCAAATTCATCTAGGATGAAATTCATCCGTGTTTGGAGCTTGCCGCCATTACGTAGATAAGCCTTGTTAATCAGAAAGCTCTGAATTTGGCGGAGGATAATCCCCAGAATGGGGTCAGCGGTGGAGGTCGTGTCATCCGTCACCAGATACAGCGCGGTTTTCGGCTTCAGCAGATCCTCCAGCGTGAAGCTGCTGTGAGAAACCATTGCGGCCAGCCTGGGGTTCTGTCCAAACGGAGCCAGCAAGCTGGAGGCCGTGATGAGGATGGAGCGGAATGTGTTTTCGGCCGAGCTTAGGCATTGCTTCAGAGCAGCTTTTGCGGTATTCTCAGGCATGTACGCAAGCAGTTTTTGCACCGAATCTGCGCCATCAATCGTATTGTAATCGCCCCAGTTCACGACATTGACCTGCTCGATTTGGGGATATGCGTCCATCATAATCGCGCCAGTACCGTTCAGCCATAATACTGCGGTCTCTGTCCAAAAAATATCCTTTGTCATAGCTCTTTCTTTATCGGCGAGCGTATTGACAATATCCGACAGGAGGCTCAGCCCTTTTTCCATGTCGCCGCTCCTGCAAACCTCCGCCGGATGGCGAAGGATATTGAAGCAGTCCTTATCCATTGTGCGAAAATCCAGACAAAGGACCCTGTAGCCATGGCTCTGAAGGAATCCCGATGTTCGGTTGAACAGCTTTTGCGATAGGTAAGCGTTTGAAGTAATCTCCGGCTTTTCCCCCGCTTAGCACCGTGCGCGAACCTTTCGATTCACACGGCGCCCCATCAATGTTTACCTATATTCGAGTTTACAGTTGCCAGCCAACAGCCGGAATTTGTTGAGTTTTGTTATGTTGAGCTTGCAGTTTTTCAGCCTGTCCAGATATTTTTGGATGGTTACCGGGTCGGTTGCATGAATGAGCTTATGAATATCCCCCGTCACCAGCGCCAGATTGGAGTAATTATCCTTTCCACCGCTGGACTTTGGCGTAATGTGGTGGACTTCCATATCTCCCAACAGCAGAGGCTCTTTGCAAATTGCACATTTCCCACGTTGAGCGACATAAAGGGAAATGCGGTTGTCGTTCAACTCGGTACTCTGCCCCTGTATGGGATGCTCCATGAGGCTTTGCAGAATAATAGGGCTGATTGCCTTTTGCATCTCATGGATTTTGGCCCGTCCCTTTTCCGAGTAATTGCAGATGTTGGGGGAGAAGCACATGGGCGGCGTGGTCTTCACTCCGTTAATTGGAAAGAGCGCCAACCCCGCCACGTAGAATATTTTCCCGGTAAAATCACCGTAGAATTGCTGGAATGCCTGACTTCGCAGGCCGGTCTTACTGCGATGGTTCTTTGTCCTGCATAGGAGTGCCTTTCTGACGTCAAAGGCGATACGGTCAAAGTCGAGGTATACATTGGTTGCGATTTTGTAGTATTCATGCAGGCCCAGCACCATAGCGTTGAACTGCATCACGCTCCACTGGTTTGGCTCCCTGCCGATTCTCCCAATGGCTGTGCGTATGTTTTCCCTGCACTTTTTCTGCGCCTTGTCTGCCATGTGTGATTTCAGCACCCATTTTCCGCTTTTAGGGCGGAGCTTCAGCTTAAAGCCGAGAAAGTCTGAGTATCCCTTTTTCAGATTGACGATTTTGGACTTTTCCGGGCTGATTTCCAGCCCAAGCCGTTCCTTCAGCCACATTGTTGTTGCCGCAAATATTTTCTTAGCGTCGCCACGGCATTTACAGAACAGCTTGAAGTCGTCCGCATACCGCACTAAATACACCCGTTTCAGCGTCCCGTTCCCTTTGTAATGAGGGCGGCTTCTGTACCGTCGCAGTTGAGGAAATTCCTCCCACTGGCTGGCAATCCACCAATCCAGCTCATTTAGCACAACATTGGATAACAGTGGGCTGAGAATACCTCCTTGTGGCACGCCTTTTGCCGGAATACCCTCTCCCTGAATAGGTGCTTTCAACATTTTGGACAGGACGCATAATAAACGCTTGTCCTGTATGCCCAGCGTCCAGAGCTGTTTCAGCAGTTTTCCGTGGTTCACGTTGTCAAAGAAGCCCTTGATGTCCACATCCACCACATAGCGGCATTTTGAGATATTTACCAGATACATTGCCCTGGCCACTGCATGATGGGCGCTTCGGTTTGGGCGAAAGCCGTAGCTGTGCTTGTAGAATTTCGCTTCACAGATTGGCTCCAAAATTTGCTTGATACACTGCTGAACAATGCGGTCTTCCATAGTGGGGATGCCCAGCGGGCGCATACGCCCATCCGGTTTTGGGATTTCTACGCGGCGGACTGGATGGGGATGAAAATTTTCCAGCCGTTTCCGCACATAGGCAATCAAATCCTCCGGCTGGTTCTCTCCCATTTCAACGATGGTGGTTGCGTTTACGCCTTTAGTTTTACTGCCCTTATTTTTCTTAATGGCGCGATAAGCCAGCAGGATATTCTGCTCGCTGGCAATTAGCTCCATTAAGTGTGTGAAAACTTCACCGCGCTGACTTTTTGCGTATAATTCGTCAAATAAGTCTTGGGTGCTGTAATACTCATTATTTCTGAGCGATTGCTTTTTCTTTGCTTTGTTGGCTGCCATAAGTCGGCTCACTCCAATTTCTTGAAGGGTTTGCCTCTCTTAGTCATACTCGAACCTTATGCAGAATGATTTTACTCACTTGAACTGTAACTTCGATTTATTGTAAAACACTGACTGGCGGCTATCCCTCCACGGCTTTCTTAGCTCCGCTTCATTGGTACTGTGCCGCCACATTCACCAGCGCAAGGCAGGTTGTATCCGAAGATTTTTCCCTGCCGCCACTTCATAGAGGTCAATCTCTCCGCGTCGCTGGCTTACCACGTTCCGATTGTCCTATCCATGTTCAGCACCCGTAGGTCTTCTCTATAAGCCTGTCTGCTTGCCGCCGCCTGTAACGGCGCAGGGACTTTCATAAAGGGCGAGTTTTACTTATCCCCACAGACCTCACACGATGGTGAGATTGGCCCGTTCGGCCAATACCCTATTTAGACCCGTACAATCAAGAATACGTCTCCGCCGTGCTGTAACACAGTGGATTCTAACCATAGATGCTTACTTGGACTCCCGGCCTATCACGCACTCGACCACCTCTGGTTCGCTGTTCCTGTACCGCTTTCACGTCTTTAGGGTGCGCTCTCAGCCGACTTCACCGAGCTTATGACACTTTCGCCCTTGACCGCGTCCATGCCATTCGGAGTATTAGAGCAGGCGTTTCCGGGCGTTACCCCTTCATTCCACCTGTCAGACAATCAGTTCTATGAAACCTTTTCAGAAGCTCCTTTCAATCTCCTGCTTTTTCTTTTGGCTCCACGCCCAACCTTTTCAGTTAGGAACGTGTCGCACCCCCTTTCGGGTCCGTTATCACCATATTTTCTTCAGCCAGTCCTGCTGTAGCGATGAGCGGCATGAATCCGCATAAGCTTTTCTTCATTCCGCTGGCAGCCAAAATTGCTGTGTGCCCATCTGAGGCGTCTATATAAGCGGTCTTCCCGTCGGAAATGATGGGCAGGCCACCAGCGGGAATCTTTTTGGAGCCAGATACTTCCACCCGCGCCATGCGCTTTTTTACCTCCTCGGTCGCGGTCCAATAGGTTAAAGGTGTCGTGTAGGTGTATCCTGCGTAAAACGCCTCATATTGCTTCTTTTTCTCCATACCATACCTCCCTTTGGCTATCAAGAGCCTTCATAAGCCTCTCATATTCTTTTTGTGGCAGTATGTATTTCACGATTGGTTCTCTTTTGGCAAAGAAGTCGGCGAGCTTGCTGGCGTTGATTCTATTGCCGCAGTATCCGCGGAGATCTTGCAGGAGGGCAAAGACCGTGTCTTCGCAGAAGCCCTCCTCATCCATGAGCTTGCAAAGCAGCTCCTTGACAAGGGAGTCACAATAAATGGATTGCTTTTCCAGCATTGTATCCACTTTTTTCGGTGCAGGAGGGTTTTCTTCTGGTTCCTCCACATCGCAGGGGATATCACGAAGAAGAATTGTAAGCGTCTTGCTGACCAGCGCCTTTGCCTCCCGCTGGTTCTTGTTGTCCGCGAAGAAAATATACTTCCAGCAATCGCTCATGTCCGCCAGGAATTGCAGCGTGATTTGAAAAAATGCCTCCTCGTGCCCGAGGTAGTTGGACAGGTCGATCAGGATATATCCGTGGAAAGTATCTCTGCGGCCAGCCGCTTCGGCCGCTATCCCCTGCAGCCGTTTGAGCTCCCCGAAGCTCTTATCAAATGGGGCTGCATAACGCAGCTCGAAGCAGAAAGAAGGCTTGTTCCCCTCAAACCATTCTGGGTGCTGCTTCTTTGCCTCAGAAACGATTGCCTCCGCGCGCGCCTTTTGCGGCGCGCCGTTACCTAGTAATAGAACATTTTCAGGCTGATGATTTCCATAATGCTGAATTTCCATTTTTACGTTCCCCCTTTCAATCCTCTATGCTTCGATAGGCCTACCCCGTTGGCGGTGCCCGAACGATATTCAGCCGTCGTTCGTCGCTGCGGATAAACTCTACGCCATATCCGCCTGGCGCTGCCGGGAAACTTTCTTCGATTCTGCGTATCAAAATGCCCTGCCCTTTTCTATAGGCAGCAGTTAAGGCTCGGCAGTCATTGGATGCTTTGTATTTGTTGAATTACGCCATTTAGGAGATTTTGCAGAAGGATATCGTCCGGATACCGTTCTACATGCTGTCTCATAATTTCGTATTCTTCCAGCAAATACCCCCGTCGCTCCGCCGAATTTGAGGAAATCTGTGCCATAATGGCTAAAGCAATTTCATATTCCCGGTAGCTGTCGTATGTCTTTGACTCCTCAAAAATGGCTTTACGCAGCTCATGCATTTTCCGATAATAGCCCATTTGGCTTTCCCGCATGGATTCCGCAACATCGCCGAGATTTTCATAGGTTTCGGCAATTGCGCGGCGATCTGCAATTGCTCCCGTCTGTTCTGCTATTTCTTCCTCCAGCTCCAAGCATTGGGTAAGGTACCGGATGGATCCCGACGGATCCTTTGCATCGGCAGCAATCCGGCCAAGTCTCTTATAAGCCGCCGCAAGCGCGCGGCGGGCTTCTACCGTGCCGGTCTGCTTTGCAACGGCTTCCCTATGCGCGAGACTCTTTGTATAGTAGTATTTTGCAGATGCCCGTTTGTTCCATTTAAGCGCGCCGCTTCCAAGCATTTCATAGCTCGTTGCCAGAATGCAGCGGTCTTCTGCCGCCCCAGTTTCTGCCACAATTGCCTCCGCCAGGGCGAAAGCTTTGTCATAGTAGCTCCTCGATTGCCGATGATCCCGCTCCGCTTCCGCCGCATTGCCCAGCCTCCAATTTTCCTCGAATTCCTCCCGCATTTTCTGCACCATGTTTCCTTCCGCCTGCATTTTTCCTGTGCTCCTTTCCTTCCTCTCAGGGCTTGTCTTTGCCATGAGGCGAGATTTTCGGTCAATACGCTTGAAGCGATTAGAAGAGATCCTGTCTCCAAGGCGCAAAAATTCCCCTAAAAATCGCAAAGAGAAAATCGACTATGCGCATAGGGGAATACAATACATATCAATTTGGATGGGTAATCGGGTAGCCGGGGATGGCGTCCTCGCGGCGTGATCGCTCAATGCAATGCTGAACGCGCCGCCGTCCCATTGGCGTCTAAAAAATATAGACCCGCACCAGTCCAGATTCAAACGTATCCCATCTGTGCGAGCCTTTCTTTCGCGCGCGCTTTTCAAGCTTTTATTTTATTGGACAAGCGCGCAAGCCGGTACAGAACTGTACCTGTCCATCTCTCCTTTTCTTCAGCAGCCTTCCCTCCTCTTTTAACCGTGAAAATCCGCGCAAAAACGCAACGTTTGCACTATACCACGATAATTCAAAATCGACAAGAGGAAAAAATGATTTTTTTGACTTTTTTTCGCTTCATTAATTGCAGCAGGAAGTAATGATTACTTTTTCTACACTTCGGTCTCGCTTCTATTGTAATGTTACATATTTTAAGGCGACAATCACAAATTCTACTTGACAAATACCACATATCTTTCTGGGCTATTCGGTCGAAGAACTGTGCTGCAAGGATGGTGAGGGTGTGTACAAGTTAAATCAGAAGGAAATTGAGGAAAAGGATGCGGACCTGTGGCAGCATATCAACAAGAGTTACGGAGGCAACTTCCGTAAATCCCCCCTCAGTGCAGACAATTTGCTAACAATTCTGGAGTATTACAAGGACACTGTGAAGACACTGACACCGGAGAAATACGAGGAATTCGAAGCCTTACGACACTTTGAGAAGAAGGTGCGCAATTTGGCAGCTCATACCATCACCTCCATCTCTAAGGAAGATATCGAAAACGCCTGTGGTGAATCGCCGGATGCCTACCTGTATATTCTGCACCACCAGTTCGAAAATCTCTACAGCCAGGAGCTAAATCTCAGTCAGGAGCCGGAGGAGAAGCATAAGCTATGGGACTGCTATCGCAAGATGAACGAGGCCATCATCCAGGAGCTGGATCGCTAGTGGCTCGTCCGGCGCGAACCGCCCGTCTCGCTAGTGCGTTTTTCCGCCTCTGTGGGGCGGTTCGCGTCGAAAAAATGGGCACTTTTCCAAAAAAACATTGATATGTGCCCTGTTCTGCGGTATTTTTTCTCAGCGGCTTCGGCAAAAACGACGGGATGCATTCCTCCTTCCGGCAGCTTTTTTGTGCAGAACTGCTGGAAGCAACTCACGCCCCGCAAGGGGACGGAAACATTTTCAGGTTATTACATACAAAATCGATTCTTGAAGCAACTCACGCCCCGCAAGGGGACGGAAACTGGCTTCAGCAATCTGCGTTAAAATATCGCCCATGAAGCAACTCACGCCCCGCAAGGGCAAGGAGGAGCGCAGCTCCGGAAGAGCCGCTTGACGGTGGACGGGGACTTTGCCTTGTGGCTTCTGCGATGTGCGATTGCATGAAAATAATACACCCCGCGAGGGGACATCCCAACAACAAGGAGGGAACGCATTTGCAAAACAAAACTGCAGAGCTTACCCGCGCCTGCCTGCTGCGCACCGCCGGGCTGCCTGTGCCGATATCCTCCGCTGAATCAGAGATTATCGCGCCGGCTCAGCGGCTGGCCGCCGGCGGGCAACCGCTCACCGAACCGCCCCGGCGGCTGCTGCGCCCGGTGTTCACGCACCTGAATGGTGAACATGGCGGCTCTGTGCTGGAGCCGGAGCCGCTGAGCGGCATTGCCCAGATGCCGAAGAAAGAAGAAACGGCAGTCTACCGCCCCGAAGCGGTGCAGGCCCGGCTGGACGAGGTACGAGCTGGGTGTGCTAAGCTGCCCCATGGAGAGGACGGCATTGCGCCGCTGCTGGGTCTGCTGGAGAAGCAGCTGACCAATTTACCCGCTCCGGTGGAGGGCAGCGACGACATTTCCCTCTATGACTACTGCAAGCTCACGGCGGCCATCTGCAGCTGCATAGCGCACAGAGAAGATCCCGCCACCCTGGATCGGCTGCAAAAAGAGGGCTGTTTTTTGCTCTATTCAGCGGATTTTTCCGGGATTCAGAGCTTTATCTACACGGTACATACCCATGGCGCTCTCCGGGCTCTTCGCAGTCGCTCCTTTGTGCTGGAGCTGCTGATGGAGCATTACATGGATGAACTGCTGGATGCCTGCGGCGTCAGCCGGGCCAATCTGCTCTACAGCGGCGGCGGCCACTGCTACCTGCTGCTGCCCAACACCGAAACCGTAAAAACCGCCTTGACCGACTGGAATCGGCGGTTCAACGACTGGCTGGCGGAACAGTTCGGTACCCGTCTGTTTCTGGCGCATGGCTGGGCAGAGTGCACCGGGGACGAGCTGCTGAACATCCCAGCGGAGGATAGCCCCCAAAAGGACATGTTCCATCGGGTATCCAGCGAGGTTTCCCGGCACAAGCTCCATCGATTCTCCGCCAACCAGCTGCGCCGCCTGAACAGCGGTCGGGCCGACGGCACCGACCGAGAGTGCAAGGTCTGCGGCCAAGCAAATGTGGTTCGCGGGAGCAACGGCTCCGACGGCGACCGCTGCTATTGGTGCAACCTGTTTGAGACCATTTCCGGCGGTCTGTTACAGGAGGAACAATTCTTCTTCTGGGTGGGAGACCTGCCCAAAGGAGAGCGCAGCTTCTCCCTGCCCACGGTGGAAGGGGCGATCGGCATGGCGCTGACAAATGGGGCTCAGGTGGATGCTCGGCTGCAGGCGGGGCGACGGCCCCGGCGGATCTACAGCGTTAACCAGTACTGCCCCACCCTTCCCCGCTGCACCATCCTCCACATAGGGAACTACGCCAGCGCCACGGATATGGAGGCATTGGCCGGGGTCAGCGAGGGTATCCCGCGCATCGGCGTCTGCCGGATGGACGTGGACAATCTGGGTCAGTCCTTTGTGGCGGGCTTTGAGCGACCCGATGAACCGGGCGCCGCCGAAAAGAGCCGATATGTCAGCCTCGTACGGACGGCGGCCTTCTCCCGGCGAATGAGCCTTTTTTCAAAGGCTATATCAACAGCATCCTCTCCGGCGCGTATGGCGAAAAAAAGCCGCTGAACGTGACGGTGGTGTACTCCGGCGGGGATGATGTGTTTCTGGTAGGAGCCTGGAACGACGCCATCGAAGCCGCCAGCCGCATCCGAGCCGCGCTGCGGGAATACACCTGCGGGGCGCTGACCATCAGCGGCGGCGTAGGCGTGTTTCAGGCGAAATTCCCGATTCGGGTGGCCGCCGCCGAGACGGCCAGACTGGAGGACAAGGCCAAGGGGCTGGAGCACCCGGAGAAGGACGGCATCGCCCTCTTCGGGGCGGAAACGGAGCATTGCTATCACTGGGATGTGTTCCTCCAGTCCGTCCAGGGGGAAAAGCTGGGTCTGCTGGAGTCGTTCTTCGGCGGCGAGGATGCGGATCGGGGCAGCTCCATGCTCTACAACATTCTGGATCTGCTGCGCCAGGCGCAGGCGGATACCAGCAGGATGCCGCTGGCCCGTTATGCCTATCTGCTGTCCCGGCTGGCACCGCCCAACAGCGCACCGGACAAAAAGAAAAAGGCCTATAAAGCCTTTTCAGAGAAGATGTATCAATGGGGCTGGAGAAGGAGGAGCGCGGACAGCTGCTCACCGCCATCCAGCTCTATGTGTACCTGCACCGAAAAGCGGGATCAGCAGCAGAAGGGAGAGCCAAGTAATGTCATGGAATAACAACAACTATGGGCACGGCGGCGGTCACGACCAGGGGCGCGGAGCCCGCAACGGATATAAGGGCGGCAGAAGTGACGACCAGAACGCGCCCCAGGAGCCCATCGTCGCAAAGGAGCTGCCTGCCGACTATGTAGACGCGGCGGAAAAGGTGATGCAATCCAATTACCAGCAGATCACTACCAGCAAGCTGCGCAACCTGCTCAGTCTGTTTGTCGACACCTATAACGCGGAAACCCTTCTCACCGACGACAGGCTGCAGCCCGCCAGCATAAACGCCCTGACCATGGCGCGAATCCGAATGCTCTACGAGGCAGGGCGCGACCCAAAGGTGAAAGGCTTTATTAAAGTTGCCGAGCTACTGCCCTACCTGAAGGACATCGGCGATAGCCGGGAAAAAATGATCAACTACTATCACTATCTGGAGGCTCTGGTGGCCTACCACAGATACTATGGCGGAAGGGAGAACTGACACAATGACTTACGGTAAATTGATGATCTGCTGTGAGCTGGAGGTTCGCACCGGCATGCACATTGGCGGCAACAGCGGCTTTTCCGCCATTGGTGCAGTGGACAGCCCGGTGATCCGCGACCCCCGCACCGGCGACCCCATTGTGCCGGGCAGCAGCCTGAAGGGGAAGCTGCGCACCCTGCTGGCGCGCAGCTACAGCTTCGCCAACGGAAGGATAGAGCAGCTGCCGGAGATCGAGCAGGATGACGCGCGCATCAAGCGTCTGTTCGGCGCTGCCCAGCCGAAGGTAATCCCCTCACGGCTCCAGTTTGCGGATGCCTTTGTCACCAACAAGGCGGAGCTGCAAAACGTGGGCTTGACAGAGGTCAAGACAGAAAACGGCATCAACCGCAGAAACTCTGTGGCCAATCCCCGCCAGGTGGAACGGGTGGTGGCCGGAACCAAGTTCGCCGTCCGCATCGTGTACAACATCGTAGACAGCGCACAGATTGCGGAGGATATGGATACCCTGGCCGCCGGGTTCAAGCTGCTGCAAATGGACTACCTGGGGGCCACGGCTCCCGGGGCAGTGGCAGGGTCAGCCTGCATGGGTTCCAGGTGAAATCCTTTGAAGAGGAATTTGATGACGCCGCAAACCAAGCGGAGGAGCAGTTCAAAGGGGTAGAGGATTATGAATTACTGCCTGTATAAGCTGCAATTCGACTCCCCTGTCCACTTTGGCCCCTCCGACACAGCCCTTTCCCTCTACTCTTCGGAGGAACACTTCTGCGCGGACACGCTGTTTTCCGCCCTGTGTCACAGCGCCCTTTCCCTGGGCGGCTCGGCTCAGGTGGAGGCGTTGTGCCGGTGGGCACGGGAGGGTACGCTGCTGCTCAGCGACGGCCTGCTGTGGCAACGGGAGCAGCTTTATCTCCCAAAGCCCTGTTGGAACGGCAAATTCTCTGAGGAGCTTCCCACCCGGCAGCGCAAGGCGCTGAAAGCGCTGAACTGGGTGCCTGTGTCGCAGTTTGCGGCGTTTACCGCATCTCTCCATGGCGGCGATGCCTACAACGCCTCACAGCAATCGGAGATCGGGCGGCACACCGAAGTGGAGCGAGCCAGGGTCAGCCGCCAGCAGGAGGACACAGAGCCTTACTATGTGGGCGCGTTTGCGTTCAGCGAGGACACCGGCCTGTACGTCCTGGCGGGATGCGGGACGGAGGAGCAGCAGTCCACGGTGGCAAAGCTGCTGGATGGGCTGGGCTGGACCGGCATCGGCGGCAAGGTCAGCTCCGGTTACGGAAAGTTCCATGTTGCCCAGACCATTCCGTTGTCCGGAGCCTGCACTGGGGACGCCCGCCGGCTGTATGACCAGCTGAACGATGGGGTCGCGCCGCATCAGCTGCTACTGACGACCAGCCTGCCCCGGGAGGATGAGTTGGATGCCGTGATGGAACACGCCTGTTGTCAGGTGGTGCGTCGAGGCGGCTTCGTTCAACCAGGTGTCGCTTCCAGCACAGCTCAAAAGAAGCAGACGCAATATTTTCTGGCCGCAGGCGCGGTGCTGGAGCAGCGCTTTTCCGGCGACCTGTTCAATGTGGGCGGCAGCGGAGCCACGCCGGTTTTCCGCTACGCGAAGCCCATGTTTCTGGGGGTGGAGATATGAAGGAACAGAACCATTTGCGGGTGTACGACCTGACTCTCACTGTCCAGTCCCCCCTCTTTGTAGGCACAGGGCGGAGCCTGGCCAAAAACGAATATCTCTACGACCCCAACCGGGGGAAGGTCTCCTTTGTGGATGAGCAGGCATTCCTCTCCCTGCTGGCAAACCGGGGGCTGGTGAACAAATACGAGGAATATATCCTGTCGGGAGATACGTCGCTTTTTCGCTTTTTACGCAATACCTGTGGTTTGAGCCCTAGGGACATCGACCAAATTGCGCCCCGTACCATCCAGGCTGGAAATGCCATGGGCGAAAACGGGAATAAGGCGCAGATCTATTCCTTCCAGCGCAGCAGCGCGGGTCGCGCCTATATCCCCGGCAGCAGTCTGAAGGGTGCGCTGCGCACAGTCTGGCTGGCTGCCCGGATGCTGGAGGAGGAGAATCATTCTGACCGGCGGTTTCATCAGCCGGATCCCAACAGGGCCAACAAGAGACGTCCCACTAACCCGATTCCGGAAGAGAACTATGTCAGCCTGCTAAACTGCAACGAAGAGCGGAGAAGCGACGCGGTAAACAGCATTTTCCGTGGCATCTCCGTCTCCGACAGCGAGCCGATCTCCGACCGGGCGTTTATCCTATGCCGAAAGTGGGACATTCATCCCAGCGGCGGCGCTCACAGCATTAACCTGATTCGGGAGTGCGTTCGGCCCGGCACGACCATCCGTTTCCATGTGACGCTGGATCAGTTCCTGCTGAACCAGCGCATAACCGCAAAGAGCCTGATGGCGGACATTGCCATTTTCGCACAGTTTTACCGGGAGCATTACCTCTCCCATTTCACTCTGCCCGAACATGCCGTTGACCCTCTCAATGACCGCTGTCTGTTCTTGGGTGGCGGTCCCGGCCTGTTCTCCAAGTCGCTGGCCTACCCCTACTGGGGAGATGACGATGCGCTGAGGGATGTCAGCGCATTCCTGAACGCCTTTTTCCCGCAGCACAAACACGACAATGACCTTGATCGGGGCATTTCTCCCCGGACGCTGAAATATACCGAGTACAACGGCCTGCTGTATCCTTTCGGCATTTGCGAGGTATCCTTCCAATGAAGCAGTATCGCTTTTTACTCTCCAACCGCGACCAGCCAGAGGCACGGATACCGGCAAGTCAGGCCTACGCCCTCTATGCGTGGCTGCTGTCCCAACTGCCGGAGGAGGTGGGAGATGTTCTCCACCAGCAGGGGGAGACGCCGCTAGCGCAACACTTGCATTATGACTTCAAGAAAAAGGAAACCATTTGGATCCTGACATTTCTGGCAGACTGGCTAACAGAGGCCGCAGAGCCTGCCTTGTCAGGGATTTCCTGCGTTCCGCTACATAGCGGGCCGCTGTATGCCCAGCTGCTCTCTTGCCATGAGGTACCGTCTGCCCCGGAACTGATCGAGCAGACGCGACAGATCAGCTTGGAACGCTATACTACATGGAACTTGCTGTCTCCGGTATCCTTCCGCCAGAATAATCGCTATGTCATTTTCCCTCAGGAGCGACTGATTTTACAAAGTTTGATTGCCAAATGGAACTTGAGCTTCCCTAAGTACTCTCTGGAGGATGCCGACGCATTCCATGCATTGGAGGCCGGGATCCGTATTGTGGACTATCGTCTACACACCTGCCGTTATTCTCTGAAGAATACCAAAATCCCTGGTTTTTCTGGCTCCATGACCATGGAATCCCGTCTCCCTGCCCCCTTAGAGGAGATTTGGAAGCTGCTGACCCTCTTTGCCCCGTACTGTGGGCTGGGTATCAAAACCACATTGGGAATGGGTGGCGTACTGCCGCTTTTCAACGATAGCTCACCAGCATTCTAATAAAACTTATGAAATCTTGCCTAGAATGTCAATAGTTGGGGCAGCGGGAAATAAGAAAAGATTCCTGTCGTGCCGGGGCGAAGGCTCCGGCACGATTATTTATATATAATTTTCATATACTCATGTATTACAAAATAATCGGCGCTATCGCTTCCTATGCTCTTTCCTTCCGTGGCTGACCAGCCGCCCCACACATACGGAGTACCAGACGCGGCGATTGCCACGGCTTCGTCAATGAACCGCTGGGCGTAGTCGTTCACATAATCGGACTCCGCCTGCACTTGCTCAAAGACCATGCCTGTAGAAGCAAAACAGCTAATGGCCATGACGAGTGCCATAAACAACGCAACCTGTCGCTTAAACCAGCCATTAGCTTTCCATGTGCTTGTGTGCATATTTTGATGTCCCCTTTCAATGCTTGTCGCATCACAATTTTTCCTGAATAGTATAGAAGAGCCGCTCAAATGAAAAGAAGGCGACCGATTGGAATCGATCGCCTTGTGCGTTTAGATTTGACTTGCCTTAGTCTCCGATGAGCACCATCGCACAATACGTTGTGCCATCATCAGTAACGTAAATACTGACTGCAATACCATACACATCTTCCAACAGCATGGACGAGCGATGTGACGCCGACGAATAAAAGGCATTGAAAAAATCGTCGGCCGAAGCGGCCCCGCAGGAAACATTTTCCGCATGCGTATAATCGCCATTAATAGTGTGCCCGCACGTACTACCGTCAGGTCGTCTGTGTCCAAAGACTACACTCAGCTCCTGCGAACGAATATCCGCCCACGCATCCCACTCGCTGCTTGTCCACAACTGCGACA
Organism: Bacillota bacterium; assembly: GCA_021200975.1. GTDB lineage: Bacteria > Bacillota > Clostridia > Oscillospirales > Oscillospiraceae > Faecousia. The sequence continues at coordinate 42,273 of JAJQFT010000006.1, forward strand.
GCCCATTTTCGGCCCGCAGCTGATTGACATATGCCACAAGCTCCGCTTCCGCTGCCTGAATTTCGGCATTTGTCAGATTTTCCTTTGCTACTACGTGTGCCAGATACTCTCGATATCCACAAGTTGAGCACTTATACTCATCGATGGCATAATCATACAGCTGGAACTCCGTCTGAATCTCTCTATTCGCCAGCACCATGTCGTGTTCCGTGCAGATATCTTCATCGGTGTCTTCGGGGATCTGCGGGTCGCTCGAATAATATCCGTTGTCTCCCTCTGTCTCTCCTGTCGAGCCCTGATTGGAAGTAGTCGGAGTCGTGGACTGATTGCTGCTCCCTTGGTTAGAGCTCGTGGTTTCCTGCGGCTCGGTCGCGGTCGTTGACTCTGTTGCGGCTGGCGTCGTTACCTGTGTAGTCGCGGTCGTAGCTTCCGTCGCTGCCTCTGTTACGGCCGCTGTTTCTTCTGTTGCCTCTGTCGGTTCCGCCGCACCCGTTTCGCCAGGCTGCGATTCCGGTTCCTCTGTCGGCGCAGAAGCCTCAGTCGCAGGCGCCGCGCTCGTTTCCCCTGCTTCCTCCGTCTCGCCTGCTCCGCTTTCCGTGCTGCTGGCGGCCAGCATTTCGCCGCCCGACGCCGCACACGCCGCAAGCGAAAGCGCAAGAACCAATGCCAGCAGCGGAATAATCCATCTTTTCATTTCTATATTCCTCCCAATGACACGCTTTTTCTATGAATCCACGCATATTCTAGCATATTTTTACACGGATTGCAACTTGAAAAACAAATATTTTGGGAGCTAATTTAATACGAAGACTCACATCGACCAATAGGCTTAAAAAGCATATTTTTTGCAACGGTCAAATAAATCCGGATTAAAACCGGCTGGATTTCCATTTCGATTGTAATCCACCAATCCATTGGAACATCTTGGTATCACCGCCATGGTCGGGTATGTTTCGGAGTTGTTCTGTTTCTTGGGGGTCATTTAATGATAACACATCGTTGCGGCCTTCTCAGTTTTTTGAGGATCCATATCCTTTTAGCGCACGCAATCACCGAGAGGTTCGTTTTGGGCGTTTTCAAGATATTCCCGCAGAGCGGGGTACGCGGCCTGTGCGTCGCGGCAGCCCTGCCAGTACCAGCGGCCGAGCTTCTCCATGTCCCGCTCGAGCTTCGCTGCCGACCATGTCACGCTGGGCGCAATCACAAAAACGCGCCCGGCATCCTCCAGTGTCTGCAGCTCGTCGCACTCGGCATTGTAACGGCGGTGCGACCACGAGAGCTTTTCGGCGAAGGCGGGATAGTTCCGGTAGATTTGCAGCGACAGCGTCTCCTGCTTCTCCGGGTCGGGGTAACGGAAGTCCCGGTGGCGGGTGCGGATGACGAGGATTTTCTCATATCCCTCCTCCATCGCCCAGCGGTAGGGAATGTGGACGCAGCAGCCGCCATCCAAGCAGGGCTTACCCTCCACATACACGATTTTTGACACAAAAGGCATGGAGGCCGAGGCCTGCACGCCCAGAAGAACGTCGGAGCAGTTCGACCTCTCCCAGAATTCCGGCTCGCCGGTTTCCAGATTCGTCGCCACGGCGACAAAACGGCGGGTAGGGTCGGCAAAGCGCGCCTCGTCCAGCGCTTCAGGCAGGTGGCGCAGGCAGAAATCGAAGTTGATGATACCGCCATACTCCGGAAATGCCGAAAGCTGACATAGCGCGGGTCGTTCCGCAGCTCCAGATTGACGCGCGCCGAGCGACCGATTTGCCCGGAAATATAGTTGATGGCGCTCAGCGCGCCGGCGGAAACGCCGACGGCACAGGCCATATTGATATCCTTCTGCATCAGCACATCCATCACGCCCTGCGCGTAAACGCCGCGGAATGCGCCGCCCTCAACGGCGAGACAGCCCGGCGTAACGCGCGTGCCGGCGCGCCCGGCAGGGAGCCGATTCATACCGGAATATACCTTACTCATACACTTACCTTCTTACGCACTCGATTTGGAAGCTGCGAGACAATCACGGCTGCAAACACCAGCGCGCAGCCGATTTTTTCGCTGCCGCTTAGATTTTCGTGGAGAATCAGCCAGCCGAAAAGTGCCGCGAATACCGATTCGAGGCTCATCAGCATCGCAGCCGGAGCGGGCGCGACCCGCCTCTGCCCGACAATTTGGAAATAGTACGCGATACCCATCGAGAGAATGCCCGCATAGGCGATCGCAGGAAATGCCATCGCGGCGCTGCGCGCGCTCGGCTGCTCAAAGGCGAGCATACATCCGGTAGAAAGCACCGCTACCACCAGCGCCTGCACGCAGTTGAGCCGCACCGCGTCCACCTGCGGCGCAAAGCGGTCGATCAGCGTAATTTGCACCGCGAACGCTGCGGCGCACAATAGGAGCAGAAAATCCCCCGGTTCGATGTGCTCCACCTGCGCGCAGCTGAGCATATACAGCCCCGCCACCGCGACAAGAATCGCCGCCACCGCATTCCAGCGGATGCGCCTGCCAAGGAAAATGCCAAAAAATGGCACAAAAACAATATACATCGCCGTGAGGAAGCCCGCCTTACCGGCATCCGTCGTTACCAGCCCGACCTGCTGCAGCGAGGAGGCGACAAAGAGCGCGCTGCCGCAGGCAATTCCGGCAAGCCAGAGCCGCCGGTCCGCCCACCTGCGCCAGAAGTGCTTCCAATCCCGGATTTCCATCACCGCCGCGAGCAGCAGGAGCGTGAGAACCGCAAGCGTGCAGCGGCAGGCCTGAAAGGTAAAGGGGCCGACATAGTCCATGCCAAGCGACTGCGCGATGAACGCGCTACCCCATATAACCGTCCCGGCGAGCAGCGCCGCGGAGCCTTTCACACTTTCTTTCAAAATCATCACCAGCCCTTATTGTAGCACAGAAAATCGTGGATTTCAAGGTTGGCATTTTCCCGGAAGTGTGATATAATGAAAGAAAAGGATACCAAAGGGAGGAAAAATCGTGCCGGAAAAGAAAGGATTGCCCGCGCGCAGCGAAATTGCCAAAGCCGACCGCTGGCAGCTCGGCGATTTATTCGCAAGCGACGAGGCGTGGGAGGCGGAATTTGCCGCCGTACAGCGTGAATGCGCAAGGGGCGTGGCGTGGAAAGGTCGTCTGGGCGAGAGCGCGCGCTCGTTATACGAATATCTGCATTGGCAGGAGGCGCTGAGCATCCGCTGCAACGCACTCGGGAACTACGCCGCCCGCAAGGGGGACGAGGATACCCGCATCTCACAATATCAGGCGATGCTGGGGCGCTTCGGCGCGCAAATGGCCGAAGCGCGCGCGCTCACCGCCTTCGAAACGCCGGAAATTCTCGCAATTCCCGATGCAAAATTGGAGGGCTTCTTCGCTGACGAGCCAAAGCTCGCGCGCTATCGCCGCCAGATTGGCGAAATTCGCCGCCGCAGGGCGCACACGCTCTCCGAGCCGGAGGAAAAGCTTCTCGCCGCCGCAGAGGAAATGGCCGACGCGCCAGACAGCGTATACACCGCCTTTGCGAACGCGGATTTGCAATTCCCCGACGCCGTGGACAGCACCGGGGCATCGCACCCGGTTTCCGCCGCAAGCTTTGCCTCGCTGGAGGAAAGCCCCGACCGTTCGCTGCGCAGGAGCGCCTACGAGAGCGTCTACACGACCTACGCCGGCTTCCGGCATACTGCAGCCGGTTTACTGAACGCGCAGGGCAAGCAGCTAAAGTTCTTTGCCGACGCACGGAAGTACCCGTCTACGCTTGATGCCGCGCTCGACCGCACGAATGTGCCGCGCGCCGTCTACGAGAATCTGATTGCCACCGTTCACCAGAACCTCGACAAGATGCACCGCTATGTGCGCCTGCGCAAGAGGCTCCTCGGGGTGGACGAGTTGCATTTCTATGATGTATACACCCCCTTGGTGCAGGAGGCGCAGCGGCGGATTCCCTACGCTGAGGCGAAGCAGATGGTCTACGACGCGCTCTGGCCGCTTGGCGACGAGTACCGCGCGATCCTGCAGCAGGGCTTTGACTCCCGCTGGATTGACGTCTATCCGAATGCCGGGAAGCGCTCCGGCGCCTACAGTGCGGGCGCGGCCGTACATCCTTATGTGCTGATGAATTATTCCGGGAATCTCGACAGCGTGTTCACCCTCGCGCACGAGATGGGGCACGCGCTGCATTCGTGCTACTCCGACCGGCATCAAGCGAGCGTGGACAGCCACTACCCCATCTTTGTCGCGGAGGTGGCCTCCACCTGCAACGAGGCGCTGCTGATGGAGCATCTGCTCGGCAAGACGCCGCGCGGCAAGGAGCGCGCGTACCTGATCAACCACTTTTTGGAGCAGTTCAAGGGAACGCTCTACCGCCAGACGATGTTCGCCGAGTTTGAACTGCTTGCTGGGGAGCAAATCGGGGCGGGCAAAACCCTCACCGCCGATTCCCTCTGCGAGGCCTACAAGCGGCTCAACGCCGAATATTTTGGGCCGGACATGGTAGTGGATGACCAGATTGCGATGGAATGGGCACGGATCCCGCATTTTTACTACAATTACTATGTCTTCCAGTACGCCACCGGCTACTGCGCTGCGATTGCGCTCTCGCGCCGGATCCTGCGGGAGGGCGAGAGCGCCGCGAAGGATTACCTCGGCTTCCTCAGCAGCGGCTGCACCAAGCCGCCCATCGAGCTGCTGCGGGGCGCGGGGGTGGACATGGCTTCGCCCGAGCCGGTCAATTCCGCGCTGGCGCTGTTCGGCGAGCTGCTCGATGAAATGGAAGCGCTGGCAGAGGGAATGTAAGATGGAAGAATTGTTCCTCCCCACGCTGCACACCTTCGCCAATAACAATATTTTCACCGGCTCGGTGGGACTTTTCCGCTTCCGGGTGTCGCCGAACGTGGTCATGCGCACCCCCAAGGAGGTGGATCTCGAGCAAAGCTCTATGACGTGCGAATATTGGCACGGCCTGTACTGCTACGAAAAAAGCGAAATGGAGGGTGCTCGGGAATTTCCCATGTCCGAGCAGGGAAAGGCCGATATGAAGGCATGGCTCGAGAGCCATATTTAGTATTTTATGTTGATAAGCTTCGCGGGGGGGGGGGGGGGGGCGGCCGGGGGGGGGGGGGGGTGGGGGTGGGGGGGGGGGGGTGGGGGTGGTGGGGGGGGTGGGGTGCGCGGGGTGGGGGGGGGGCGGGGCGCGCGGCGGGGGGGGGGGGCG